>JADHXI010000012.1 GCA_016783065.1 Desulfobacteraceae bacterium
TACATCGACCGGTTCGATCATCAAAGCCTCTTTTTGCCGGGCAACCTTTGTCTGCATCGCATGATCGTACACACAGGTGGAGCAGTCATAATTATTGTCACAAAGCTTGTACGAGACGACACCTGCTTCCATCCATACACACTTCTTTTTCCCTGGTGGCACAATCTTCATGGATGTCTTTTTCTCCCTGGTTTTCATTTTTTCCTCCTTGTCTCGCAGGATTCATGTAATGCGTCGCTGCCTCTACAAAGCAAATTCGATGCCAACCGGCCCCCGAGTTGGTAGAAAAGGGGTTAACTTGTTTATATAACTATATAAAAACAAACTATTCTTGTTGGAAGGGACGAATGGCAGGATGGATCGAGTGTCTAAAGATTCGGCAAACCTCTTTGAATTCAGGGGGGCAATCCAGGTAACTAGTTGATTTTTTACTGATAATTATGATTGCCGAAAATATCGGCATACTGTCGAAAATAGTGACAGTCAGGGTGCAGCCTGCTTGAGCGAGCGCAGGAGGTGCCATTCAAAGAGGGTGCGGCAGGTGGGACAAAAAAATGACTTCTTGAAGTCGGTGTCTGCAATTCGGGTGGATGCGTACATGGTGCACTTCTTATCTCTGCAATGAATCATGCCAAGGGTGTGCGCAAACTCGTGCAGGACCGTCTTTTCAATTCGAGACGCCAGAAGATCGGCATCCGGCAACTCATCATAAAACTGAGGGAGGAGTCGGTGAAGTGAGATGATTGCGCATTGACCCTCGATCTGTGCTAAGCCATAGACGTATTTGAGGATGGGTACAAAAAGATCGACGGAGGCAACCCCCACGATCCTAAAGGCGCTGGAGCGACGATGGCCTATCCGCTTCAAGATGAGGCTGGCGTTGTACTGACTCCGGTTTTTGTCATGGGCGAAGTATGGCGTTTCAACCGTACTCAGGATTTCGCAGGGAACCTGGCACCACAACTGAATACGTTTTGCGACCAGCTCAATGATAGACTCTTCAACATGACCGATAGGGCAAATAAGGATACGTCGTGACAAAGGGTCTAGGTTTCCCCCTTTCGGATGCCGTATCGCTGGATCTTGTTGTAGAGGGTCTGTCTGTCGATGGCCAGATCACGCGCGGCCCTGCTGATGTTCCAATTGTCATCTTCCAGGATCTTTTCAATATGCAGTTTTTCCATCATTTTGAGCGACTTTGGAAATCCCTCGGGCCTCACTTCCCTTTTTGAAAAAGGCAGGTCCTCCGCTGAAATCTCTTTTCCCTGGCCAACGACAAGGGCCCTTTCGATAATATTCTCCAGTTCACGGACATTTCCCGGCCAATCGTAATCCATGAGCAATTCAAGCGCGGAGGCAGCAATCCTTACCACCTCTTTGTTTATTTCGAGGCAACATTTACGCACGGCCCCCTCTGCGAGCAAGGGGATATCTTCTTTTCGATCTCTCAAAGGCGGGACATGGATGGAGATCACGTTGAGGCGATAATAGAGATCTTCGCGGAAGCGGTTCTCACCGATGGCCTTTTTTAGATCACGATTGGTTGCGGCCAGTATGCGGACGTCCACCTGAATGGGTTCCTCTCCCCCCAGACGGTTGAATTGCTTCTCCTGGAGGATCCTCAACAGGTCCACCTGGGTCTTCAGACTGATGTCTCCTATTTCATCCAGAAACAGGGTGCCTTCGTCCGCCATCTCGAACCGGCCTCGCCGGGTATGGTCTGCCCCTGTGAAGGCGCCCTTTTCATACCCGAAGAGTTCGCTCTCCAGCAAGCTGTCCGGTAATGCGCCGCAACTTACGGCAATGAATGGCATATAGCACCGCTTGCTGTTGGCATGAATGGCCTGGGCGATCAGTTCCTTTCCCGTACCGCTCTCACCGGTGATAAGCACAGTGGAATCGGTTGAGGCCACCCGTCTGATCAAGTCAAAGATCTCCTGCATGGCCTCGCTTTTTCCGATGATCTCGTCATAATGGTATTTT
Organism: Desulfobacteraceae bacterium; assembly: GCA_016783065.1. Classification (GTDB taxonomy): domain Bacteria; phylum Desulfobacterota; class DSM-4660; order Desulfatiglandales; family Desulfatiglandaceae; genus JABMQV01. The sequence goes on from JADHXI010000012.1 coordinate 1,984, forward strand.
TCTTCAAGTTTTTTGCGAAGGAGGATATTTTCGAGGACGAGTTCCTTATGAGCCACTATTTTTTTTATCTGCATTTGTATTTCTTCTGGATCAAAGGGCTTTACCAGATAATCAAATGCCCCCTCCTTCATCGCCTGAACAGCGGTATCAACGGTGGCATAGGCCGTCATCATGATTACTTCTGAGTCGGGACTGGCTTCCGTGAGGAGTCTCAGGGTTTCCAGGCCGTCCATTCCCGGCATTTTCAGGTCGAGCAATATGACTTGCCAGGACTCCTCACGGGCCATTGAAACGGCATCCTCTCCGCTTGCGGCCAGCCCCACCTCATACCCATCTTCACGAAGCCAGTCCTGGAGGGCCTCTCGCATAGCCAGTTCGTCATCCACAACAAGAATGGTTGGTTTCTTACCCATTATGCCCTTACCTCCATGGTTCACGATGAAAGCGTCTTAGTTTGTAACTTCTCCGCAAAATGAGAAGATGGTTTCACCTAAAAGGCGGCAGTTTGGCAACGGCCAGCTTAGTTCGATGTCTTGAACATCTGAACCTTTGAATTTCGGATTTATTGACAAACCTTTTCCATATTGCCGGGCATCTTAAATTGCCAAAATCGTGTACACAATTTTGAGGCAGTGACCTAGTCAGTGGGTAATTGAAGCCTGAAAATGCTTCCCTTCTCAGGCCGACTTTCCACCTCAAGTGTGCCTCCGTGCCGGGTAATGATCCCGTAGGCCACGGATAGACCGAGGCCTACCCCTTTCCCTTCTTCCTTGGTGGTGAAAAAGGGTTCAAAAATAGACTTCATATGTTCTTCAGGAATACCGCACCCGGTATCCGCGATCTCGATATCCAGGAAGTCCTCGCGTTGTGACCTGGTCAACCTTACGGTGAGGATTCCTCCTGAGGGCATTGCCTCAGACGCGTTACCCATGAGATTGAGAAGTGCCTGCTGAATCTGTTTGAAATCACCCTTTATCATAGGAAGGTCGGTATCCACCTGCTTTTGGACTTCAATTCCCTTCATCTGTAGATCGTGGTCAATGAGGACCAGGGTCCTGTCTATGATCTCTTGAATTCGATGGGCCTCTATGGTGATTTCTGATTTTCGAGAGAAGGTGAGAAGGTTTTTCACGATCGCTCCACACCGGGCCGTCTCCGATTCCATGGTGCCCAGATATCGGGCGATGTCATCAAACCTCTCCGGACTGAACTGGTCTTCATCCAAGATCTTCATCATCAACTTTATGTAAGTGAGAACAGCAGCAATGGGGTTGTTTATTTCATGGGCGATAATAGCCGCCAGTTTTCCCAGGGAAGCCAACTTTTCCGTTCGGATCACCTGCTCCTGAGCTTCCCTCAGCTCCCGATAGGCCTCTTTGGTGTTTTCATAGAGATTCGCGTTCCCAATGGCCACCCCGATCTGGTTGCCAATCGCGGTAAGAAACTCCACATACTCTTCCGAGAACCTGAACGCCGATCTGCTGGATACGCACATGACCCCCATGGGCCGGCCTTTGGAGATGAGAGGGATATAGATGGTTGACTTGAAACCCTGGTCCAGAAGAAATCCGAGATAGGGATCCTCGGAGTGGAGGAGGTTGTCAACGACCCGTACCTTTCCTGTCCGGACCGTTTTACCCAGAAATCCATCTCCCACTTCGCGTGACCTGACATGGGCCTTGGAGATAAATCCCTGAGAAAGACCCTTGTGAGCCGTCAGGTTGAGCATTTCTTGTTCATCATCCAGCAGATAGATCCTTACGCCTTCTGTTCCTAGGATCTCAAGGATCTTGTCAATGGTGCTGAGGAGGACCTCCTCCAGCTTGAGACTGCTACTGACGGTGGTGGAAACGGAATTGAGCGCGGCAAGCCGGATGTTTCTGATCTCAATCTGGGTCTGGGCGCGTTTCCGTTTGGTGATGTCCCTTACGATCACAACATAACCAGTAATTTCCCCATTTCTATCCAAGATAACGTTTGATGTAAGCAGGGCGTCAAAGACCCTGCCTTCCTTGTCCACAAGGCGGGTTTCGAACTCGTCAACAAAACCCTCCGTGAAGACTTCCTTTTGGAAGTTCCTGAGGGCTTCACGGTCTTTAAAGAGGCTCAAGGCAGATCCAATATTCGGTACCTGCTCCTTTTTTGTATATCCCAGCATATGGAGCCCCGCCTGGTTGGCCTCCAGGATGTTTCCATCGGGATCAGTAAGGATGATGGCATCCCGGGAACGCTCGAAAATCGTTCGATATTTCTCTTCCGATTTCTGAAGGCCCCTCAGACGTTCCGTCAAGACCCCTTTAAAATTGCCTTCTATCTTATCAAGTCCATGTTGGAATTGTTTTTTTTCCGTTATATCCGTGGCAGTCTCAAGGACATAAATTATCTCACCCTTTTCATTTTTTACAGGGGTGGATTTGGCATTTACCAATGCAGTTTTTCCATCTCCCATCACCACCGTCTCTTCACTCCAGTGGGACTGACCATCCTGAAATGATTTTTCCACCAGACAGTGCTCGCATTTCTCATCGCGGTCTTTCAAGAGCCTAAAACAATTATCACCCGGGTGCATCCCGAACTTATTCTTGAAAAGATCGTTTGCCATAATGATTTGATAGTTCCTGTTGATGGCGATCACATAGTCGGTAACGCTCTGAAGGAGCGCCTGAAAAGTCTCATCATCCCTGAATGGATCTCTAATCTGCGCGCCTCTTGATTCCGTGGGGGACATAAAACCACCTCTATTTTTGGCAGCAAGATGAAAGGATTGGCCAAGTTCATTAGAACACAGAAGGATTGGAGGATCAAGCGGTTAAAGGGAAGAGAATTTCCTTGACTTGAAAAGGCCTTTTAGATAAAGCATCTTTCTGAAATTCCCCCACACTCATCAGGGGTTTATGCGCGGGGGGATTCATCCTCAAAGGAGTATATCAATGAAAGCAGAGACGTCAAAAACGAATCAGGGTGCGGTTATGGTCGTTGGAGGCGGCATTGCAGGAATGCAGGCTGCCCTTGATCTTGCTGATTCCGGTTTTTATGTCCACCTGGTTGAAAAATCCCCCGCCATTGGCGGGGTGATGTCACAGTTGGACAAGACCTTTCCCACAAATGACTGCGCCATGTGAATCATCTCTCCGAAACTGGTCGAGGTCGGCCGGCATATCAACATTGAGCTTCATACCTGCTCAACTGTCCAGGGAATCGAAGGAGAACAAGGAAATTTTGAGGTAACACTCAACAAGGTCCCGCGCTATATTGATCCCGATGCCTGTACTGCCTGCGCGGACTGCGCAGAGGCATGCCCGGTGGTGCGTCCCAGCGAGTATGACGTAGGGCTGATCGGGCGTAAAGCCACCTATAAACCTTATGCTCAGGCCATCCCCGGCGGGTTTGCCATTGAGAAACTGGATACCGCCCCCTGTCGAATGGCGTGCCCGGCAAATCTGAATGTGCAGGGCTACGTTCAGATGGTCAAGCAGGAAAAATACCGGGAGGCGGTTCAGATCATCATGCAGGATCTCCCATTCCCCGGAGTCCTTGGCCGCATCTGCCCCCACCGCTGTGAGAAAAGTTGCCGTCGCCTTGAAGTGGATGAGGCGGTCTCCATAAGGGAACTCAAGCGGGTCGCTGCGGATCACGTGGACCTCATGGAAATCCCTGTGCCTGAAATAGTTCCCAAAGATGAAAAGGTGGCTGTTGTCGGTTCAGGCCCCGCAAGCCTGACCGCTGCCTATTTCCTGGCCCTTGACGGTTACCAGGTGGCTATCTATGAAGCCATGCCGGAACCGGGGGGAATGATGCGTTATGGCATACCCGAACACCGGCTGCCACGGAACGTGCTGGACCATGAGATCGAAAATCTCAAGCGGCTGGGCATAGAGATCCATACCGGTACAGAGGTCGGTAAGGATGTTACCCTCGAAGAACTCAAAAAACATGGGGCCAGGGCCATATTTGTGGGTACCGGCGCCTGGCGGGGCCTCAAGCTCAGGATTAAGGGCGAAGAGGCAGATGGCGTTAAGGATGTCACCTCGTTCCTCAGGGATGCGCATCTTGGTAACCTGAAAAAGATAAGGGGTAAGGCGTTGATTATCGGAGGGGGCCATTCGGCACTGGATGGCGCAAGATTGGCACTCCGGATGGGTGCGGATCAGGCCCATATCATTTACCGGCGATCGCGAACAGAGATGCTCGCCGAGCCAGAAGAGATCGAAGAGGCCGAAAGGGAAGGCGTAAAGATCCATTTCCTGGTTGCTCCAATGAGGGTTGCCGTGGAAAATGGGGACGTCCAGGGCATCGAATGTATCCGGACCCGCCTGACCGAGCCGGACACCACAGGGAGGCGAAAGCCGATCCCGGTGGAAGGATCGGAGTTTTTTATCGAGGCCGACCACATCATACCTGCCGTCGGACAGGAACCTGACCTCCTTTTCATGGGAGATAATAGCCCGTTGGAGGTTTCCAAATGGAACCTCCTGGTAGTAAACCCGGAGACCCTTCAGACCAATATACCGGGAATTTTTGCCGGCGGAGATGTGATCACCGGTCCTGCAACAGTGATCGAGGCGGTTGAGGCAGGAAAGCGGGCGGCAAGATATATGGCCATGTACTTAAAGGGGGAAGAACTGCCCACCGAATGGATAGAGGAACCCCCAATGGGGAACAACTGGGTAGAGGTCCCGGATGATGAACCCACGAAGCATCGACTGAGAATTTCCACACTCCCGGTTGAAAAAAGGCTTTCCGGGTTTGAAGAGGTGAACCTCCTTGCCGATGAGACATCCGCCAAGGAAGAGGCCGGCCGGTGTCTCAACTGCGGTAGCTGCTGTGAATGTTACCAGTGCGTGGAGGCCTGTAAGGCCAATGCGATTACTCTGGAGACCCACGGACAAAAAAGGGAAAGCGTTGTCCTTCAGGTGGGCGCGGTGATCATGTCGCCAGGGTTTGAACCCTTTGATCCCAACAAATACGATACCTATCGTTACGCGATTTACCCCAATGTTGTAACCAGCATGGAGTTTGAGCGGATCCTGAGTTCGACGGGTCCCTATCAGGGTCACCTGCAGCGCCCTTCAGATGAAAAGGAGCCCAAAAAGATCGCATGGCTCCAGTGCGTCGGGTCAAGAGATATCAATCGGTGTGATCATTCCTACTGCTCCTCTGTGTGCTGTATGTACGCCACCAAAGAGGCCGTGATAGCAAAGGAGCATGCCGTCCACGAGCTGGACACCGCCATCTTCTTCATGGACATGAGGACCTATGGAAAGGATTTCGAAAAATATTACAACCGGGCCAAAGATGAAATGGGGGTGCGTTATATTCGATCCCGTATCCATTCCATCGACGGAGACCCGGAAACCGATGATGTCTGCCTGCAGTATGCCGATGAAAACGGCGTTGTCCGGTCGGAGACATTCGACATGGTGGTCCTTTCAGTAGGGCTGGAGACCCCCGAACGCCTGGTGCAACTGGCAGAAGGCCTGGGAATCGAACTGGATCAGGACAACTTCGTCCAGACAGGGAGCTTCTCACCTGTGGAGACGTCTCGAAAGGGCATTTATGTGTGCGGGGCCTTTCAGGAACCCAAGGATATCCCCTATTCTGTGATGGAAGCCAGCGCCGCTGCTTGCGGGGCAATGGCCAATCTCTCCGGGGTCCGGGGAACCCTGGTACAGGAGAAGCGGTATCCCGCGGAACGTGATGTATCTCTGGAAGATCCCCAAATCGGTGTCTTTGTCTGCAATTGCGGGACCAACATCGGCGGAATAGTGGATGTCCCAAAAGTTGCAGCGTATGCACGCTCACTTCCCGGCGTTGCCTATGTGGGAGAAAACCTGTTCACCTGTTCACAGGATTCCCAGGACAGGATGAAAGAAATTATCTTACAGGAGAACCTCAACCGGGTCGTTGTTGCGGCCTGCACCCCCAGGACCCATGAACCCTTGTTTCAGGAGACACTCAAGGATGCCGGTCTAAACAAATATCTATTTGAAATGGCCAACATCCGGAATCAATGCTCCTGGGTGCATACCGGCCAAAAAGAAGAAGCGACCGAGAAGGCCATGGACCTGGTGCGCATGGCGGTTTCCAGGGCCCAGCTCATCTGCCCCCTCCCACAGCCAACCATTTCAGTGGATGACAAGGCCCTTGTGGTGGGCGGAGGTGTCACGGGAATGACGGCAGCTCTGGGTCTTGCGGATCAGGGCTTCCGGACCTATTTGATCGAAAAATCGAGCGAACTGGGGGGTCACGCCCTGAGCCTCCTTACCACCTGGCGGGGGGAGGAGATCCATGGCCCTGTCAAAGATATGATAGACAAGGTCAGGGAGCATGCCTTGATCGAGGTTTATAAGGATTCAACCATCAGCGAGACCAAAGGATTTGTGGGGAATTTTGAGACTACCGTATCACAAATGGGTGAGGATGTGGTGTTGAAACACGGCGCCGTGGTCATGGCCGTTGGTGGGGATGAGTCCGAACCTTCGGAATATCTCTACGGGGATGATGACAGGGTCCTGACTCACCTTGAACTGGATCACGCCTTTAATCAGGGGGATAAGAGATTAGAATCTTCAACTGCGGCCGTGTTTATACAATGTGTGGGATCGAGAGAACCTGAAAGGCCTTACTGTTCCAAGGTCTGTTGCACCCACACCATGAAGTCCGCCCTGAAGCTGAAGGAATTGAATCCCTCTATGGACGTCTTTGTCCTTTACCGGGATATACGCACCTACGGACAGAGAGAGGAACTCTACAGAGAGGCAAGGCGCAACGGTGTTATCTTCATACGCTACAGTATGGAACAGAAACCCCAGGTCCAGAAAATGGATGAGGGGATATCCGTTACCGTAAGGGATCACGTGCTGGGGAGGGACATTGTGATCCAGACCGATTTAGTCGTGTTGGCCTCGGGTATTGTACCCCATGATAACGCTTCGCTGGCACAGATGTTTAAGCTGTCCCTCAACGAGGATGGCTTTTTTATGGAGGCCCATGCCAAGCTGCGGCCCGTTGAATTTGCAACAGACGGCATATTCCTGGCCGGCATGGCCCATTACCCCAAGCCCATTGAAGAAAGTATTGCTCAGGCAAAGGCAGCAGCGTCCAGGGCATCGGTTGTCCTTTCCAAAGAACAGCTTACCGTGGAGGGAGTTGTCAGCCATGTGGATGAACTCATTTGCCGGGGCTGCGGGGAATGTGTCGAGGTCTGTCCTTACAGCGCCATTGAACTGGAGGAGCGGGAGGAAGGCAGGAAAGTGGCCGATGTTAGAGAGGCCCTCTGCAAAGGGTGCGGATCCTGTGCCGTTGCTTGCCCCACCGGAGCCGCGTCAATCTTCCACTATGATGATGAGGAAGTTCTGACCATGGTGGAGGCAGCCCTGGATTGACAATTGATAATTGACGATTGATGATTGGGAACCCTCTTTTTTGTTGTTTTGCAACCAACAATAATCGATCAACAATCGACAATCAGAACGGGAGTTTTTATGTCTCAACAATTTAATCCAAAAATGATCGCGTTTGCATGCAACTGGTGTGCTTATTCTGCTGCGGATTTGGCGGGGGTCAGCCGTTTTCAGTATCCTCCCAATGTGCGAATTATCCGGGTTATGTGCTCCGGCAGAATAAACCCTAATTTTATTCTGAAGGCATTTGAAATGGGCGCAGACGGGGTGCTGGTGGCAGGGTGACACATTGGAGACTGTCATTACCAGGATGGTAATGTGAAAGCTGAGAAGATGTTCGACATGACCAGAGAACTGTCAACCCTGCTGGGCATGGAACCCTCACGCCTGCGTTTGGAATGGATCTCTTCATCTGAAGGCACCCGCTTTGCCGAGGTGGCCAGGGAATTTACCGAACAGCTCAGGACCCTGGGACCGTCTTCCTTTAAGGCCGCGGCTTGAGTGCCAAACCTCAGTTGTCGGTGTTGCGTGGTCCATTGCACAGCTCATCCAGCGCGGCGACAGACAATGGACAATAGAAATAGGAGAAAAACCGTGAACAAAGACATCCTTGTCATAGGTGGAGGAATCGCAGGTATCCAGTCTTCCTTGGACCTTGCAGAGATGGGATACAAGGTCTACATGGTTGAACGACTTCCCAGTATTGGCGGGAAGATGGCCCAACTGGATAAAACATTTCCCACCAACGACTGTGCCATCTGAATTCTTTCGCCCAAGATGCTGGATGTCGGTCGACATCCCAACATTGAGCTCATGGCTTACAGCCAGGTGGAGAGGGTCGAAGGACAGTCGGGTGATTTCTCAGTAACGGTTCGAAGAAAGGCCCGGTACGTTGAGGAAGATAAGTGTACCGGATGCGGGGCGTGTGCTGAGAAGTGCCCCACCAAGGTATCTGACACCTTCAATGAAGGACTGGGCACCCGCAGAGCCATATACAGCTATTTTGCTCAGGGCATACCCTCTACCCATACTATTGATCCGGAATATTGCCGACAGTTAAATGGCAAGAAGTGCGGTGTCTGCAAAAAGACCTGTCAGGCCGATGCCATAAACTTTGATCAGGAAGACAGGGTGGTAGAACTTCAAGTTGGAGCCATTATCGCTGCAACGGGATACGAGGTGTTTGATCCTTCCTGCATTCCTGAATACCAATACAAAGAAATCGCCAACGTCGTGACGGCCGTGGAATTTGAAAGACTTCTGAGCGCGAGTGGGCCGACCGGCGGGCATCTGGATCGACCCGCAGATCTGGCCATTGAAGCGGAAATCGAGGCGCTGGAGAAAAAGGCCCAGAAATCGCAGCGGGTCCTCGATAAATTTGAAAAAAAATATGGCGAGGCTTCCCCCAAGTTCTACGAGAAATATCAAAAGGATGAGTTTGAGGACGACGAAGACCTAAAAAAGTGGGCGGACAAATATGATGCCCATATGGGTATCGCCGGTCCTCTCGACTCCCTGAAAAAGAAGGCCGAGGGGTTTGGTGTTGCAAAGCGGCTGGCCTTTATACAATGTGTCGGATCCAGGGATTTCAGATTTTACCCTTTCTGTTCGAGCTATTGCTGTATGCATTCCATAAAGGAGGCCATTATCGCCCAGGAGCATGAGTCTGAAACCACTTCGACAATCTTTGGCATGGATATTCGAGCAGTGGGGAAAGGGTTTGAGGAATACAAGATCAGGGGTGGCAACCAGTCTGGAATCACTTATGTTCGTGGACGGGTAGCGGAGATAACCCAAGGCCCCGATGACAATCCTGTGGTCTGGTATGAAGACACCTGCCAGAGGAGAGTCAGGAACCAGGAATTTGACATGGTGATTTTGGCCACTGCCTGTGCACCCAGCAATGGCATAAAAGAATTGGCCCAGGTCCTGGGGATTGAAATCAACGAGTTTGGATTTCTAAAGACCGATCCGTCGCAGCCTCTGGACACCACCAGGGCCGGCATTTTCACCTGCGGCTGTGCCTACGGACCCATGGATATCCCCGAATCGATTGTCCAGGCCAGCGGAGCAGCGGCCCGGGCTGCCCAGATTTTATCCGATTTTCAAATGCGCAAGGCATCGTAAGGGAGTTTGCCAGGATGAGCGAGAAGATTGATGGGAATGAACAGAAATCAGAAGAAACCCGGATCGGTGTATTCATTTGCGACTGCGGCTCCAATATTGCAGGACATCTAGACTGTAAGGCAGTGACAGAGTATGCAGCTAATCTGCCGGGTGTTGTCTATGCCAAAGAAAATTTATACACCTGTTCTGAGTCGGGAATTGGGGAGATCCAGGATGCTATCAAGACGCACAAGTTGAGTCGTGTGGTGGTGGCCTCCTGCTCCCCTCGAACACACCAGCCCCTATTCCAGAGTTCCTGCGGTCATGCAGGCATGAATCCCTATCTCTTTGAGATGGTCAATATCAGGGATCAGTGTTCATGGGTGCATATGGAAGAGAGGGATATGGCCACGCTGAAGGCCAAGGATCTGGTGCGAATGGGGGTAGCAAAGGCAAGGTCTCTGGAGCCCCAGCAGGATATGGAGTCCCCATTGACCCACCGTGTCCTCGTGATAGGGGGAGGGGTGGCAGGGCTTTCAGCCACTGAGGCCCTGGCAGACATGGGCCTGGATGTGGTTATCGTTGAAAAGGAACAGGCGTTTGGAGGGATTTTAAAAGGGCTCCACCGGATTGGCCCTGAAGGAAAGAAGGCCGCCGAATGCCTGTCAGAACTTATTCAAAAGGCCACAACCAAATCCAATGTTACGGTCTATCACGGATCTGAGGTAGAGGCGGTTGGGGGATATATCGGAAATTATGATATTACCATTCGTTCTGCGGAGGAAGAAGCCGTTCAAGAAAAGGTAGGCTGCATTGTTGTTGCCACCGGAGCAGTCCCGTTTCAACCGGACGGGCTTTTTTGTTACGACGGCGAGGGCGTTATTACTCAAATGGAGCTTGAAGCGCAACTGCTCAGCGGTCAAACGATTCCCAAGAGGGTGGTGATGATCCAGTGCGTTGGGGCGCGTTTTCCGGAAAGGGAATACTGCTCAAGGATATGCTGTATGATCGCCGTCAAGAATGCCCTTTTTATCAAAAGACAGGATCCGGATGTTGAGATCGAAATCCTTTATCGTGACATGCAGATGTATGGGACCGAAAAGGAGCGTATGTTGAATGATGCCAGGGGCAGCGGCATCAGATTTGATGTATACGACCCTGACCAGCCCCCGGAGGTCGTTGATGGCCTGGTCCGCTTTTACCAGCCATTGATGGGTCAAACACGGGAACTCCCGTGTGACCTCGTGGTTCTGTCCACCCCGCTGGTCGCTCGTGAAGATACGGTAAGGCTTTCACAACTCATGAGGATACCGGTGGATAAGAATCAGTTTTTCCTGGAGGCTCATGCCAAGTTGAGACCTCTGGATTTTGCAACAGACGGGATCTTCGTGTGTGGTTCCGCACGGTATCCCGCTACTGTGGTGGAGGCACAATCTCAAGGGTTAGGGGTAGCATCAAGGGTGGCCACGATCCTTTTTAAAGACAAATTGATAACAAGCGCCCTTGTTGCTGAAATCGATCCGGAGACCTGTGTAGGATGCCTGGGATGTCTCGATATGTGTCCTTACGGCGCCATAGACTATATCCCGGAGAAGGCAATCTGCCGAGTCAACACCATTTTGTGCAAGGGCTGCGGATGTTGTGCCGCCACATGCCCTTCGGAGAGTGCCTCGCTGAGAGGATTCAAGCCCCAACAACTCCTCGCCCAAATCAGGGCGGTGTAGTGGTTGAAACTGGATACATATTGACGGTAACCAGATACGGGTTACGTGATGTAGGATAATAGAAGGAGATCTTATGAGTAACAGCGATTTTGAACCAAAGGTATTGTGCTTTCTGTGTACGTGGTGAGCTTATGCTGCTGCTGACCTGGCTGGGGTCAGTCGGTTGCAATACCCCCCGAACATCAGGGTTGTGCGGGTCATGTGTTCTGCAAGCGTGTCACCCCACCACATCCTTTTGGCCTTCCAGCAGGGGGTGGATGGCGTGTTTGTGGGGGGGTGACACCTCGGTGACTGCCATTACCTGTATGGTAATTACGCCACTGATAAACGGCTTCGTTTCCTCAAGCAACTACTCGCCTTTAGTGGCCTTGAAGAGGGGCGGTTACGTTCCAAATGGATTTCCTCTGCCGAAGGCCCGGAATTTGCTTCAGAAATGCGAGAATTTATTGAGAATCTGAAGACCTTGGGCCCGTCTCGGCTCAGAAAAGCAAGATCGGAGAAAATTGCCGCATAGAAGATGGAAAGGCAAAAGGCCGCACCAGTCTTCAATCCTCAATTTTCAATCTTTATTTTCCGGTTTATCCGGGTTAGGGTGCCAAATGATCGATGAAGTAAAAAAAAGGGTCAAGGAGCTTTTGGATTCCGGTGAAATCAAAGGCTTTCTGGGCCTTAGAGATATGCACGGGCACGTGGGACCGCATCTTTTCCACGAGGAAAGCGATCTTGAAACCATGGTACTGGGTGACGGAAAGAGGCCGGGGGACAGCCGGTATCCGCTCAATAAACAGTTGATCCACCTCGCCCGTTGTTATCCCGATGATACCATGGGTGTGCTGGTACGCGGGTGTGACGAACGGGGGCTCAAGACCCTTGCAACCTGGAATCAAATCAATTCCGGGAAGGTTATTTCCGTGGGCATCCCCTGTCCCCAGGAACTGGCACGGGCCTGTGAATGCCTCCGGCCATACCCGGATGATTTTGTGGGTGGTGAAAAGGTGGAGGGGTGCGCACACGGTTCGGTAAGACAAGTTGATGACATGGACCTCGCTGCCCGTTTTGACCACTGGATGAAAGAGTTTGAAAAATGCATAAAATGTTATGGCTGTAGGGATATCTGCCCCATGTGTTTCTGCAAGGAATGCAGCCTGGAGAGCAATGAGTTGATCCGTACGGGTGAAATCCCGCCTGAAATGCCGGTTTTTCATCTGACCCGGGCCGTTCATATGGCCGGCCGATGTATCGACTGCGGGCTGTGTAATGAAGCCTGCCCTGCCGATATACCACTCAGGACGCTATACAAGAAGGTGGCCGATATCATAGATGAGGAATTTCATTATCGGCCGGGGTATGTTGCCGACCAGAAATCGCCCCTGAATATATTGAGTCACACCGGAGCGGAGTAACAGAAGGAGGAGAACCCTATCCATGGATTACCGAACTGCACTGACCACATGCACTTACTGCGGCTGTGGCTGCAATTTCTATCTGGAAGTGCTGGACGGCCAGATTATTGATACGATCCCATGCAAGACCAGCCCCGTAAACGAGGGCAAGCTGTGTGTTAAGGGATGGAACGTCCACGAGTTTGTCCAGAGCCCCAATCGTCTGACCCGACCGCTCCTTCGCAAAAACGGTGCATTTGAGGAGGCCTCCTGGGATGAGGCATTGGACTTTACGGCCTCTAAACTCAGAGAAATCAAGGACAACTGTGGTGGCAATAGCGTCGGCTTCCTTAGCTCCGCCAAGGCAACCAACGAAGAAAATTACCTGTTTCAAAAATTGGCTCGAGCAGCCTTGGGCACCAACAATATTGATCACTGTGCCCGCCTCTGACACTCCTCCACGGTGGCAGGTCTTGCCGCCGCCTTTGGAAGTGGGGCCATGACCAATTCGGTTGCGGAACTTGAAAACTCGGCGTGCATCTTTGTTATAGGCTCCAACACAACGTCCTCTCATCCCCTGGTGGCCACGCGAATTTTCAGGGCCAAACAAAAAGGGGCCAAATTGATCGTGGCGGACCCGCGCAAGATCCAGCTCGCCCTGATGGCGGATACCTATGTGCGACAAAACCTGGGGACCGATGTGGCCCTTATCAACGGTATTATGCACGTGATCCTGGACCGCGGGTGGCAGGATCAGGGTTTTATTGAAGAACGCACCGAGGGCTTCGAGACGGTGAAGGAGAAGGTTCGGTCATACACCCCGGAAAAGGTCTCAGGGATTACAGGCATCCCGGAGGAAGACATCGTCAAGATTGCCGAGGATTTCGGAACCGCCCAGACCGCCTCAATTGTCTACTGTATGGGAATTACCCAGCATGTCACCGGGGTAGACAATGTTAAATCACTGGCTAATCTGGCCATGCTGACAGGGAACGTTGGAAAGGAATCCACCGGGGTCAACCCCCTGAGAGGCCAGAACAATGTACAGGGTGCGTGCGATATGGGAGGGTTGCCCAATGTCTATCCCGGTTATCAGGCCGTCAACATGCTGGACAACCAGAAAAAATTTGAGTCAATCTGGGGAACCGACCTCTCCGATCAAGTTGGGCGTACGGTGTCGGATATGCTGGGAGGACTTTCGGATGGGTCGCTGAAGGCCCTTTATGTTATGGGAGAAAACCCCATGTTAAGCGATCCTGATACCGCCCATGTGGAAAAGGCCCTCAAGGCCGCAGAGCTGCTTGTGGTTCAGGACATCTTTTTTACCCCAACCGCAGAACTGGCTCATGTGGTGCTGCCTGGCAGCTCCTTTGCCGAAAAGGATGGGACCTTCACAAATACAGAGAGACGGGTCATGAGGGTGAGAAAGGCGATTGAACCGGTGGGGGATTCGCGTCCGGACTGGCAGATCATTCAGGAGATTTCCAATCGTTTGGGTTATTCCATGGACTATGACTCGCCCGAGGCCATCCTGAAGGAAATTGCCGAGGTGACGCCCTCTTACAGCGGCATCACCTATGAGCGTCTGGAGGGGGAGGGACTCCAGTGGCCTTGTCCGGATGAGGGGCATCCAGGGACCAAGTTTCTTCACAAGGACGCCTTTGCCCGGGGCAAGGGCCTGTTTCATGCCATAGACTTCAAGCCTCCTGCAGAGAGCGTAGATGCAAACTATCCATTCTGGCTCACCACGGGCCGTATCCATGTGCATTACCACACAGGCACCATGACCCGAAATTCCCCGACCCTCCATTCGGAGGTCCCGGAGGGCTCTCTGGAAATAAATCCGGGCGATGCCGGCCAACTGGGGATCAGGGAGGGTGATGAGGTAGAGGTTTCATCAAGGCGCGGCAAGATCAGAACGAAGACCGTTTTGACCGAAAGGGTGAAAGAGGGCCTTGTGTTCATGCCTTTCCATTTTGTTGAAAGCAATGCCAACGCCCTGACAAATCCGGCCCTTGATCCCATTGCCAAGATACCCGAGTTAAAGGTCTGCGCCGTAAGGGTGGAAAAAGCTGCATAATTATCTCACCGGGCTTCCATCGTGAAAGTACTCATAACTGAGAAACAGATAAAGAAAAGGGTGTCTGAACTGGCTGAAACAATCGCCAGGGAGTGCATTTCCGGACACCTCCATGCCATCTTTGTCCTGAAAGGCGCCTTTATCTTTTGTGCCGACCTGCTGCGGGCCCTCAGCAAGAATGATGTGGATGTGACCGTGGATTACACCATAGCCAAGAGTTACGTCGGTACGGAGTCAAGTGGTGAGGTGAAATTCTCTATGAATGTGGATGTGGGCGGGAAAGAGGTCCTGCTCGTAGAGGATATTATCGACACCGGCAGGACAATAAAGAGACTCAAGGAAGAACTGATGAAGCAGGATGCTAATAGTATCAAGGTTGCGTGCCTTCTTGATAAGCCCTCCAGGAGGGAAGTTGATATGAAAGCGGATTATGTGGGATTTGAGATCCCCGATAAATTCGTAGTGGGCTATGGCCTTGACTGTGATGAGAAATACAGGCATTTTCCCTGCGTAAAGATTATCGAATAAGAGTGTTACGCTTTTCCCCTCCTTCTCGGTGCAAAGGATTCCTTCTTAGGCCAAAGTTCTCTTACACCCAGCATTCGAATCTCAGAAAAGATTAATTTCTTGACAAAATAGAAGTGTCTTATATACTTACGGGCTTAATTATTGACAGGTCGGGCACTGGCTCTCTTGCTCTTTTATAAGGTCTGATGGTGATGATTGTTGATCTGAGATCCGTTTTACATGCCCCTCGCCACTTTAATTTTACCCTTGAAGGGGATTGGTGGCAGGGCAATGGAGAGGATGATCAGGTCCTGGGGCTTGATGGTCCCGTGGAGGCCACCTTAAGTATCTCCAAGGCTGGCGCGGAGTATGTGCTTGAGGGGCGTTTGAGCGGCACGATTCGCCTTAGATGCGACCGGTGTCTTGAGCCTTACCCCCGCGATTTAAAATGTGATTTCAGACTGTGCCAAACCTCAGGTCCCTCCGAAAGCGAGCCAAGTGAAGTCGAACTGTCGGAGGAGGATCTCGCTGTTGATTTTGTCACAGAGGAGCAGATCGACCTGGATGGGATTTTTAGGGAACAGATCTATTTGTCGCTGCCCATGAAATCGCTTTGCCGGGAGGATTGCCTTGGTCTATGCCCTGTTTGTGGAGCAGACCTAAATAAGGTAAAATGCGAGTGCCAACCAGAAAAAGGACATCCCGGTTTTTCAAAACTCCGGGACCTGAGATTCAAAGGAGTGTGAATTTATAGAATGGCTGTACCAAGAAAGAAAAAATCAAAATCAAAACGGGATACCAGGCGTTCCCATCATAGCCTAAAAATGCCCAATGTCGTCACTTGCCCCCAGTGTCACGAGCCTGTCCTACCCCATCACCTGTGCCCTGAGTGCGGGTCCTACAAGGGCAGAACAATACTTAAGACAGAAGAGACCTGATAGGAAGATCGCCGTGGATGCCACATGGGGGATTGTGCTCCAAAAACGGTTGTTCAGGGCGCGGTTGAAACTGTTTTGGTTGCGGCCGAAGGCGTTCATTAGGAAGACAACATGAGCGACGAGAATTCCAGGGTGGTGGTTATTACTGGGGGATCAAAGGGCATCGGTCGTGCTGTGGCCTTGCAATTCGGAGGGGAAGGGGCAAAAATCATTATTGTCCATTATGATCCGGATGAATCTGCCGCACAGGAAACACTGAATGTCTTGGCTGAAATGGATGTGGAGGGAGAGAGCCACAGGATTGACGTATCTTCCTTTGAGGCTGTGGAGGCGTTATTCAAGGAAACAATCTCCAGATTTGGGAGGATCGACGTCCTGGTCAATAACGCAGGCATAACCAGAGATACCCTTTTACTGAGAATGGGTGAGGATGCCTGGGACAGTGTCATACGGGTTAACCTGAAGAGTGTTTTTAACTGCACCCAGGCCGTCATAAGATCGATGGTAAAGCAACGCGGGGGGCGTATCGTAAATATCTCTTCGGTGGTGGGCGTGATAGGGAATCCCGGCCAGTCCAACTACGCTGCGTCCAAGGCGGGGATTATTGGTTTTAGTAAGAGTATTGCCAGGGAGGTGGCCGGAAGAGGGGTAACCGTCAATGTAGTTGCGCCCGGGTTTGTGGAGACAGACATGACGGCGGTGCTCTCCGAAAAGGTGAAGGAGGCTTTCCTGCAGCAGATACCACTGGGCAGGGCCGGCAAACCGGAAGATATTGCTGAAGCGGTCTATTGGCTCTGCTCCGAAGGAGCGAGCTATATTACCGGCCAAATCATCCATGTAAATGGAGGGATGTATATGTAGACGTAATTAGCTTGACCGAAAACCCCGCTTTTCGGTCAAGAATTGGAAATCCCTCCGGGGCGGAGGCCTGAATATGACTTTTCGTTCAGGCATTAATTAACATGCTGTTTTGACAAACCCGTTCAATCTGGTAAACATGAAATTCAATCAGGAGGTAATAGTAAATGTCGAATGTAGAGGAAAAGGTTATCGCAATCATCTGTGAGCAGTTAGATGTGGCAGAAGAGGAAGTGGTCCCCGAGGCCTCATTTGTCGATGATTTGGGGGCAGATTCACTGGATCAGGTGGAACTGATCATGGCCATGGAAGAAGAATTTGATGTCTCTATCCCTGACGAAGATGCCGAGAAGATCGGAACCGTTAAGGATGCCATAGATTATGTCCTCAAGGCCATCGCATCATAGTGAGGTACGTGAATGAACACTGGGTCAAAGCAGGAGTCATGAGATGACCAGGAGGGTTGTGGTTACAGGCCTTGGGATGGCCACGCCTTTGGGCACCGGTGTAGAGAAAAATTGGGAAGCCGCGTGTGCCGGTAAGTCAGGTATTGGACCCATTACAAAATTTGACTCATCCTCTTTTTCGGCCAGAATTGCCGGGGAGGTTAGCGATTTCAGATCCGAAGATTTTGTGGACAAGCAGCAGATTCGCCGGTTCGATATATTTATTCACTATGCTGTGGCCTCAGCCAGGATGGCTATGGAGGATTCAGGTCTGAAGATCACGCCTTCCAACGCCCACCGGGTGGGGAGCATAACCGGCTCGGGTCTCGGTGGGTTGGCCATGCTACTTCACAACCACAAAGTCCTTCTGGAAAAAGGGCCTCGTCGCATCAGCCCTTTCTTTATACCCGGTATTATTGCCAATATGGCCCCCGGCCAGATCGCTATTGAATTTGGGGCAAAAGGACCAAATATATCCATTGAAACAGCCTGCGCTGCCAGCTGCCATGCAGTGGGGGAGGCATTCCGGATGATCAGGGAAGGTATTTCGGATGCCATTATCGCAGGGGGGGCAGAAGCAGTGGTGAATCCACTTTCCCTTGGCGGGTTTTGTTCCATGCGGGCCCTTTCCACCAGGAATGACGAACCCGAGAAGGCTTCACGCCCCTTTGACCTGGACCGCGACGGTTTTGTGATGGGGGAGGGTGCGGGCATGCTCATTCTGGAAGAACTCGATCAGGCCCTTGAAAGGGGAACCAATATCTATGCGGAGGTGGTGGGCTATGGTTTGAGCGGGGATGCCTATCATGTATCTGCTCCGGATCCCGAAGGCGAAGGGGCCATTAACTGCATGAAGATGGCAATCGACTATGCGGGTCTGCGGCCTGATCAGATTGATTATATCAATGCCCATGGCACCTCTACCAAACTGAATGACCTGTCGGAAAACAAGGCTATAAAAGCCGTATTTGGAGAGCATGCCTACAAACTTGCCATTAGCTCCACCAAATCCATGACCGGACATCTCCTCGGGGGTGCGGGGGGAGTAGAAGCTATTTTTGCGGCACTCACAATCAAACGTGGGATCATTCCTCCCACCATCAATTATGAGACCCTTGATCCTGAATGTGATCTGGACTATGTCCCCAATGTGGCGAGGCAGGCTAAGGTGGAAACCGCTATGTCGAATTCCTTTGGCTTTGGCGGAACAAACGCCTGTCTGATCTTAAAGGCCTTTGAGGCATAAGCCGGATAAACCCGGTAGATTGAAGCTTGGTGATTGCCGGTAGTCGCAATAAAATTCCTCAAATTGTAAATATTCATTAAACAATCCTTTGGGTCCAACATCTTTAAAATATGTCATGGAGAATAAACCGTATGGATATCGTGCTAGGGTCAGACCACGGGGGGGTTGACCTAAAAGAGGCCTGCAAGGCCCATTTGGAGGGCTCGCCCGATTACAGGGTCACGGATTGGGGTGTATTCAGCGTGGATTCGGCCGATTACCCTGAGATAGCCCACCGGGTGGCCCAGGCTGTGGCCAAGGCTGAATTCGATCGGGGGATTTTGATCTGCGGCACGGGTCTTGGGATGAGTATGGTGGCCAATCGCTACAAGGGGATACGCGCAGCCCTTTGTCACAACCTCTTTACCGCCCGAATGAGCCGGCTCCACAATGATGCCAACATATTGGTGATGGGCGGACGGGTCATAGGTGCGGGGCAGGCCTTGGAGATGGTAGATCTCTTTCTGAAGACCCCTTTTGAGGGAGGGCGTCATCAGCGCAGAGTGGAACAGATCGATTGAGAGCTTTATTGTGACCCGAAATCTTTTCGCTTTTGCCTCAACATTTCTTAGGAGCCATCGTTGACCAGACCCTCCTGGGCCGAATATTTTATGACCATTACCAAGATGGTGGCCAAGCGATCCACCTGTTTGCGGCGTCATGTGGGCGCCATTTTGGTAAAGGACAGGAGAATATTGGCTACAGGTTATAATGGGGCACCGGCGGGTCTGACCCATTGCCATGAGGCCGGCTGCCTGAGAGAGGACTCCTCTGTTCCTTCCGGTGAAAGGCATGAACTCTGCCGGGGACTCCATGCAGAGCAGAACGTCATTATACAGGCGGCGTATCACGGGATCCCCATCGCGGATTCTACCCTCTATTGTACCAATAAACCCTGTGTAATATGTTCCAAGATGATCATCAACGCAGGGATAAAAAAGATCTGTTGTGACCAGGGCTATGATGACCCGTTGGCCGATCAGATGCTGGCGGAGGCAGATATTGAGATTGCGAGGTTTACGCCATGAAATGCCCCTATTGTGCGAAGATAGACAATAAGGTGATCGACTCGCGGCTGAGCAAAGACGGAAGAAGCATCAGAAGAAGACGGGAATGCCTGGGATGCGGGAGAAGATTTACCACTTATGAAAAGCTGGAAGATGTCCTCCCCATGGTGGTGAAGAAGGATGGCCGGCGAGAGGCCTTTAACCGGGAGAAGATCACTTCCGGCATTCGCAAGGCCTGCCAGAAAAGACCCATCAGTGTGACGAGGATCGAAGAATTTACCGACGCCCTAGAGTTCCATTTTCAAGAACTCGGGGCAAGGGAGGTTGACAGTTCAGAAGTGGGGGAAAGAGTAATTAATGAGCTGCGGGCATGGGATGAAGTGGCCTATGTCCGGTTTGCTTCTGTCTATAGACAGTTTAGGGATATCAATGAATTCATGGCGGAACTGAAAGGAATTCTCAAGTCAAGGCAGGAAAAGGGGGGCGAGGATTGATAGGTTTTTGAATTAAAGGGTTCGGGGGTCGGTCTTGAACAAAGTGGATTCAAAGTTCATGAGGGAGGCCTTACGACAGGCCAGAAAAGGCCTTGGGCGTACATCACCCAACCCCGCTGTGGGGGCTGTGATTGTGAGAGAAGGTGAGATTGTGGCCAGGGGATATCATCACAGGGCCGGGCACCCGCACGCAGAGGTGGAGGCCTTGCGAAAACTGGAGGGGAAGGCCCAAGGGTCTACCCTTTATGTGACTCTGGAGCCATGCAATCATTTTGGGAGAACACCGCCATGCACCGAGGCCATCCTAAAGAGCGGGATCCAGCGAGTGGTGGTTGGCATGAAGGATCCCAACCCCCAGGTCTCGGGGGGTGGGTGCGGGTTTCTGAAAAAAAATGGCGTCGAGGTGAGCACCAGTCTCCTGGAACCAGAATGCCGCCGGTTGAATGAAGGCTATTTAAAGTTTGTTGCCCATAAACGACCGTTTGTTATGGTCAAATCTGCCCTCACACTGGACGGATGGACCGCCACATCCACAGGAGATTCCAAGTGGATCACCAATGAAAGGTCAAGACAGTTTGTCCATGGACTGAGGAATAGGGTGGATGCCTTACTGGTCGGGGTTGGGACGGTGCTTGCAGATGACCCTTCTCTTACGACTCGCCTCAAAGGGGGGCAGGGCAAAGATCCCGTACGGATTGTCGTTGATACGAATGTAAGGACACCTTTGGATGCCAAGGTCCTGGGTCACAAATCCGATACTCAGACCCTCCTTGTCGCTGGTGCCTACCCCCGCCCTGAAATCCGAAAAAAATTCCAAGAAAATGGGGTTTCGATCATTACCTGCCCTCTAAAAGATGGAAGGATTGACTTGGGGGCCTTGATGGATATATTGGGAGAACGGTCCTTGACGACCCTCTTGGTGGAGGGGGGTGCCTCTATCATCGGTTCATTGTTGCGGGAGAGGCTGGTTGACAAGTTCCTAATCTTTACGGCCCCAAAGCTGCTGGGAGGAAACGACGGGGTTCCCATGGCGACGGGTCCTGGAGCGAGGCAAATGGATGATTGCCTTTGCTTGAGGGACCTTGAAGTGAGGCGCTTTGGTGAAGACATCCTCACTGTTGGGTATCCTGATTATGGGTAGAGCAGGTATTATTAAATACTATTACGTGATTCGAACTTTGGCTCATTTCTAGTTTTTCCGGTTATCCGGGTTAGCACGAGCAATAACAGATGTTCACCGGTCTGGTCGAAGGGGTTGGCAAAATAAAAAACATCCGTCGCACTCAAGACGTTATGAGAGTGACCGTTATCCCCCCTTATCAGTTCGAAGACTGCCGACTTGGGGATAGTCTTTGTGTTGATGGTGTGTGTCTGACAGTGACAGATATCAAAGAAGGGGCCTATACCATGGACGTTTCCCATGAGTCCATGTTGCGAAGTACCTTGGGGCATCTTCGAGAGGGCAACGAAGTGAATCTGGAGCGGGCTTTGCGCCCAACGGATCGATTGGGGGGACACTTGGTCTCCGGCCATGTAGACGGGACCGGGAAGATATTGAAAAAAGAGGCAAAACGAGGGTTCTGGTTTTTGAGGATAGGAATTGACCAACAACTCTCACGATATACCATCGAAAAGGGATCAATAGCAGCGGACGGCATTAGCTTAACCATCAACCGCTGTGAGGATAGATTTTTTGAAGTGAACATCATACCTCAGACAGTCAAGGAGACCACCCTTTTGAAAAAAAGAGTCGGAGACCTGGTCAACCTGGAGACGGACCTGATTGGAAAATATGTGGAAAAATTCTTTCTGAGAGACAGGCAAAAACCACAAGAAGACACCAATTCGCGTATCAGTCTTGAGATGCTCTTAGAACAGGGATTTGGTGATTAATATGGGTATCGCAAGCATTGAAGAAATATTGGAAGATCTGAGAGATGGGAAAATGACAATCCTCGTGGATGATGAGGACCGGGAAAACGAAGGGGATCTTACCATTGCTGCAGAAAAGGTCACTCCTGAGGCCATCAATTTCATGACCAAATACGGTCGCGGGCTTGTCTGCCTGGCCTTGAGCCCCGAAATCGTTGAAAGGCTAAAGCTACCGCCGATGGTCTATGATAATCGTTCGCCCTATAAGACCGCCTTTACCACCTCCATTGAGGCACGGAACGGGGTGACAACGGGTGTATCGGCAGCCGACCGGGCGCATACCGTCTTGACGGCCGTGGCGGACGATGCCAGACCGGAAGACCTTGTTCAGCCTGGGTTCGTTTTTCCATTGCGGGCCAGAAGGGGCGGGGTCTTATTCAGGACGGGTCAGACCGAGGGCTCTGTTGATCTGGCTCGTCTTGCGGGTTTGAAGCAAGCGGCTGTGATCTGCGGGATCATGAAGGAGGACGGCACCATGGCCAGGATGCCGGACCTTGAAAAGTTTAGCGAAAAACATGGACTTAAAATCGCCACCGTGGCCGATGTCATTGCCTATCGCATGCGTACGGAGTCCTTTGTTCACAAGGCTGCGGAGACGGTTTTGCCCACCCCATTTGGGGAGTTTACCGCCGTTGCCTTTGCAAACGATATTGACGATTATGAACATCTGGCGTTGGTCAAGGGCAAAATTGATTCCAAAAAAGAAATCCTGGTGCGGGTCCATTCCGGGTGTTTGACGGGAGATGTCTTTGGCTCCCATCGGTGCGATTGCGGTGAACAGCTTAAGAAGGCCATGGCAATTATTACTGAGGAAGGTCTTGGGGTAATTCTTTACTTACAGCAGGAAGGCAGGGGAATCGGCCTCGCAAACAAATTAAAGGCTTACGCACTGCAGGACAAGGGTCTGGATACGGTTGAGGCGAACGTGGAGTTGGGATTTGGGGCCGATTTGAGGGATTACGGCGTTGGGGCACAGATTCTGGCTGCCCTGGGTATCAAGAAGATGCGACTGATCACGAACAACCCCAAAAAGATTATCGGCCTTGAAGGTTACGGGCTCCAGGTGACAGGTAGGGTCCCCCTTGAGTGCGAGCCCAAGCCTGAAAACCGGGAATATCTGTTGACCAAGTGTCAAAAACTGGGGCACCTGATGAAACAACTTGAGGGGTAGAGACAGGAATTTGAAACAGGCGAATGCCGTATGGACAATTCAGGTATTTTTTAAAGGGGGGTGCAAATGCCCAATATAGTAGAAGGACAGCTATCGGCTGAAGGTTTTCGATTTGCGATCATCGTGAGCAGGTTTAATGATTTCATCTGTTCCAGGCTGGCGGAAGGGGCCATGGATGCCCTGATGAGGAACGGTGCTGATGACGAAAAACTCTTGCTCGTAAAGGTCCCGGGGGCCTTCGAGATCCCAATCGTGGCAAAGAGGCTTTCCCAGAGCGGTCATTACGATGCAATCATCTGTCTGGGTGCCGTTATAAGGGGAGCCACATCACATTTTGAATACGTGGCTGCTGAAGTATCAAAGGGAATCGCCAATGTCGCCCTGGAGAGCAATATTCCCATAACCTTTGGTATCTTGACCACAGATAACCTGGAGCAGGCCATAGAGAGGGCCGGGTCAAAATCGGGCAACAAGGGTTTTGAGGCTGCCATGGTAGCCATTGAGATGGTCAATCTCCTAAAGGGATTGGAATAACCCGGCCTGGTCCTCAAAAGGTGGGAGTTGTTTGACCTTGCGGATGGAAACATAGGTTTCCCCAATAATTTATAGATTTAATTAAACGAATGGGCAGAAGACGAAGGGCCCGAGAACTTGCTATTCAGGTTCTTTTTCATTTGGAAGTGAACCCCGCCGTCCCGGAGGAGGCGTTTGGTCAGGTCTGTGAAAACTTTGGTGCCAGAAAGTCGATCAGGCCGTTCTCAAGGGAGTTGGTCATGGGTGTCTGTGAAAAGAGACAGGATCTGGATAGTTTGATCATAAGTGCATCCAAGAACTGGCGTCTGGAACGTATGCCATATGTGGATCGGTCCATACTGAGAATGGCCACATTCGAAATCTTGTTCAGGGAAGATATTCCGCCCAAGGTCTCCATCGACGAGGCCGTGGAGATCGGAAAGAGGTTCGGGGCGGAAGACTCCGGCAGTTTTATAAATGGGATTTTGGACAATATATACAATGCCCTGGTTCAGGATGGCCGGGCAGGGAAGATGGAAGAATAATGCGTGGGAGAGTTTCGGACGATGAAGTATGATCCTCAGATATTGGAATCTAAGTGGCAGGCCTTTTGGGAAAAAGAAGGTTTGTTTAAATCTACTGAAGACCCCTCCAAAGAAAAATACTACCTCCTGGAGATGTTTCCTTACCCTTCCGGGAGAATCCATATAGGTCACGTGCGCAATTATACCATCGGGGATGTGGTAGCCAGATACATGAGGATGCGCGGAAAAAATGTTTTGCACCCCATGGGATGGGATGCCTTTGGAATGCCCGCAGAAAACGCGGCCATAGAAAATAACACCCATCCTGCCAAATGGACTTTCGATAACATAGCGGCCATGAAGAAACAGCTCAAGAGAATGGGTTTCAGTTACGATTGGGACCGCGAGCTGGCCACATGTGACCCGGCGTATTATCGTTGGGAACAGCTGGTGTTCCTGAAGATGTATGAGAAGGGCCTGGCCTACAAGAAAAAGACCCACGTCAACTGGTGTGAAAGCTGCCAGAGCGTCCTTGCCAATGAACAGGTAGAGGATGGCTGCTGCTGGCGCCATACGGACAGAGAAGTGACCATCAAGGAGATGGACAGCTGGTTCTTGAAGATAACGGAGTATGCCGATGAGATCCTTGATTACTGCCAAAGGCTTCCGGGGTGGCCTGAGCGGGTCCTGACCATGCAAAAAAACTGGATCGGAAAAAGTTATGGCGCGATCATCCGATTCCCCATGGACGGTTCCGATGAGGTCATCGACACATTCACCACGCGGCAGGATACGGTCTTTGGCGCCACCTTTCTCTGCTTCGCCCCGGAACATCCCCTGGTCAAGGAGATTGTGAAGGGGTTGCCCCAGGAAAAAAAAGTCACCGACTTTGTCGAGCGGACCCTCAAGATGGACAGTTACATGCGCACGGCGGATTTTACCGCAAAGGAAGGGGTCTTTAGCGGAAGATACTGCATAAATCCCGTAACAGAGGAGAAGATCCCCATATTTGTGGCCAATTTTGTCCTGTTTGAATATGGAACCGGGGCGATTATGGCCGTCCCCACCCATGATCAAAGGGATTTTGAATTTGCCAAAAAATATGGTCTCAAACTTCGGGTCGTTATTCAAAATCCGGATGGGAATTTGGACGAAGAGACAATGGCGGAGGCCTATGTGGGTGAGGGGACCCTGGTCAATTCCGGACCATTCAATGGCCAGCAGAACTTGGCAGCCCTGGATAATATCGCCGAATACCTGGAATCGAAAGGCATGGGCCACAAGACCGAGAACTTCAGGATCAGGGACTGGGGTATCTCACGACAGCGTTACTGGGGGGCCCCCATCCCGGTTATCTACTGTGACAGGTGCGGAACGGTCCCTGTACCTCAAGATGATCTTCCTGTGGTCCTCCCCCTGGATCTGGATATGAGACCCAATGGCGGGTCTCCGCTCCCATTTGAGCCGTCCTTTTACAAAACCACCTGCCCCGAGTGCAAGGGAGACGCCAGACGGGAAACCGATACCATGGATACCTTTGTGGAATCCTCCTGGTATTTTGACCGCTACACCTGCCCCGATTATCATGAAGGGCCATTGGATCCAGAGAGGGTGGATTACTGGATGCCCGTGGATCAATACATAGGGGGGATTGAACACGCTATCCTTCATCTCCTCTATTCCCGTTTTTATACCAGGGTATTGAAAGACTTCGGCTATCTCAAGGTCAGGGAACCCTTTACCAAGCTGCTGACACAGGGAATGGTCTGTAAAGAGACCCAGGAATGTGAGACGCACGGACTTCTCTACCCCTATGAAGTCAAAGAAGGCCTCTGTGTTCACTGTCAGACCCCGGTGAAGACCGGGAACACCGTCAAGATGTCCAAGTCCAAGAGAAATGTGGTGGACCCGCAGGACCTGATCGATCAATATGGTGCGGATACGCTCCGCATGTTCTGCCTGTTCGCCTCTCCGCCTGACAGGGATCTGGAGTGGAGCGACCAGGGGGTTGAGGGTTCATACCGCTTTGTTAATCGACTCTGGCGGTTGGTCGTTGACCATCTGGAGGGACTGCAGGCGGTTGGTTCCTATGAAGGGGAAGGGGGCTTGTCAGAGCCCCTTGAGGCCCTCCACAGAAAGACCCACCAGACCATCAAGAAAGTAACCAGTGATATTGAAAATCGCTTTCATTTTAATACGGCCATTGCGGCGATCATGGAACTGGTTAATGAAATCAATCAGTTCTTAAACAGCAATGAAGAAAAGGATCAAATCGCATGGTCGGTGATTCGGGAGGCGGTGACGTCCGTGGTGGTCTTGCTTTTTCCGGTGGTGCCTCATATTACCGAGGAGTTGCAGAGCATGCTTGGCCTTGATCAGAGCCTTGTTGAGACCCCGTGGCCTGAGCACAGTGAAGAGGCGTTGAAGGAGCAGAAAAGACTGGTTGTCCTGCAGGTGAATGGTAAGTTGAGAAGCAAAATAGAGGTCCCTGCTTCCTATGGCAAAGATGAAATCGAGGCCGAGGCCCTGGCAGATGAAAGAATTCAGCGCTTCACCGAGGGAAAGGCAATAAAGAAAGTCATTGTGGTGCAGAAAAAGTTGGTCAATGTGGTGGTATAAAATGGTCAAAAAAATATCATTCAAATGGTCAAGAAAAAGACATAACCAAACGATATTAATTGGTTTATCCATTATCATGTGGTTGATTGCCGCAACGGGTTGCGGTTATCATCCCCAGGCCACGGACAAACCAATGGGTGGTCTCCGGATAGATAGCCTTGCCATCCCTCTTATGGCCAGCCCCTCTTCATCATTGGGTTTTGAAGGTTACTTCACGGAGGTGATCCGTAAGGAGTTTCTGACCCAGTCAAAAATCCCATTTGCCCCAAAGGGTGAGGCTGCTGCGGTCTTGGTGGGGCATGTCAATAAGATTTGGACTGAACCCATCGGCTATAGGACCACCTCTGAGACTATCCAGGGGAAGACCTATAATTATGAGATTACCAATTCCCGTTGGCTTATCATCGAACTGGAT
This sequence comes from Desulfobacteraceae bacterium, assembly GCA_016783065.1. Classification (GTDB taxonomy): domain Bacteria; phylum Desulfobacterota; class DSM-4660; order Desulfatiglandales; family Desulfatiglandaceae; genus JABMQV01. The sequence goes on from JADHXI010000012.1 coordinate 29,388, forward strand.
GCCAAACTGATGGACAGGAAAACAGGAAAGATTGTCTGGTCAGTAAACAATATGCGAGAGAAGGCTACCTATAGCGTCAGTTCGGATCCCCTCAAGACCCAATATAACCAAAGAAGGGCCACAGAAAAAATTGCTAAACTCTTGGCCCAGAGGTTCTATCTGAAGACGATGGAAAGGTTTTAATGCCGGGGGATCTGCAACCTGAAAAAGTCCTGGAACAACTTGAAAAGGGGCAATTGTTCCCGTTTTATCTCTTCTATGGGGAGAATGAATTCTTACTTGAAAAACTGTTAAACGCGGTTCGTCAAGACCTTATCCCGGAGGAGGCAAGGGATTTTAACCTCCAGGTTTATTATGGGGGAAAAGAAGAAAAAGTTCACCCGGCGGAGATTATTGATACAGCAAGAACCCTTCCCTTTATGACCCACAAAAGGCTCGTTATCGTTCGAAGGACTGACAATATCCCCACTGCAGCCCTTGAGAGTTTTATCCCATATCTTGAAGACCCGGTAGAATCCACCTGTTTATTGTTTGTCTCTTCCAAGACAGATTTCAGAAAGGCCTTTTACAAAAAGATCAGGGAGTTGGGAAGGAGCGTCAATTTCAAGAAGCTATATGACAAGCAGGTGTTGCCATGGATTCTCAAAATGGCAAAGGACCTGGGGTTGACCATAGAAAAAGAGGCCTGTGCCTACCTCCAGCAGATTGTAGGAAACCGGCTCATGGATCTTTCCAACGAATTGGAAAAACTCTATGTCCGTTATGGAGAAACCCCTGTGGGTCTTGAAGAAACAAAGGCCCTGGCGATCCACAGCCGTACCTATACCATCTTCGAACTGATAGATCAGATATCATTCAAGCAGTGTGCCGAGTCAATATCCGTGCTGGAAAGATATCTGGAAATGGGAGACGCCCAGTCATCCTTGGGGCTCATGGGAATGATTATTCGCCAGATGCGCATATTGTGGCAGACCAAATCTGTCGTGGAGGGGGGTGGACATGTCTCCCAGGTGGCAGGAAAGGCCGGGGTGCCAAATTTTCTGGTGAATAAGCTAGTCCGACAGGCAAGGACTTGGAGCGTGAATGACCTTGAACGGGCGTTTGACACACTATACCGGGCTGATGGTCTTCTAAAATCCGGTTCTCAGCCGCACCTGGTCCTTGAGAACGTGGTGATATCCCTCTGCAGATGATAGGTTTTCAGGATGTCCTGAGCCCGTTGATTTGGCGTGCTAAGCGGGAAATTCTTCGAGAGGCTTGTCTTTTGTGGATTGCGCCTTTGGATACCGTCTTCTGGATCAAAGAGGTAGCGTCTGAAAGTTTTTTTTCGGCCTGATCCGGCGAGTTGTCGGCAATAGCAGCTCTGACTTCCTTTATAGCTTTTTTGACTCTGCTCTTATAGGACTTATTTCTTATTCTCTTGACTTCGTCTTGTTTCGCCCTCTTGAGGGCTGATTTATGGGTCGCCAAACTTAGACCTCCTTAAAAGATTTATTTAGGAGGCTGTCCGAGAATGAGAGATTTTTTGCAAGGTCAAGGAAGGCGAAGATTTTAACCGCAAGAATACATTGAAGTATTTTGAGGATTCAAATCTGAGCCTGACGCGGAGATTGCGGAAAATAGCCATTCTCGGACAGCCTCATAGGCTCCGCAAGACTCAAAAACGGAAGTTCCTGCGTTGTTAGCATGGAACCGTGTCTTTTACATAGATTGCTTCTGCATGTCAAGAGTTTTCTGTGCCGCGTTCGATATCAGCGAAATCCGAGCATAATAATGTCAGCCGTGCAGCAGGGGTGGTTGGTTTTTTCACCCTTATCAGCCGTGTCCTGGGTCTTGTCCGTGACATGGTTTTGGCCCGTTTTTTTGGGACAGGCATGGCGGCGGATGCCTTTTTCGTGGCATTTCGCATCCCTAATCTCCTAAGACGCCTTTTTGCAGAAGGCTCTCTCACCATTGCCTTTATTCCAGTCTTTACGGAGTATTTGACCCAAAAGAGCAGAAGAGAGGCGTTTGAGCTGGCACGGACCATCCTGACGCTTCTTGCCCTGACCGTTGCCGTGGTGGCCCTCCTTGGGGTTCTTTTCTCGCCATGGATCGTGAGGATACAGGCCTTTGGGTTTGGGGGATCGGGAGATAAATACCAATTAACCGTCCTCCTGACGCGTATTACCTTTCCTTATATCTTCTTTATAAGTCTGGTGGCCTTTTTTATGGGGGTCCTGAACTCCCTGCGTCGTTTCGGAGCACCCGCGGCCGCCCCCATTTTTCTAAACGTCGGGATCATCGGAGCTGCCTATTTCATCTCACCTTACTTTCCCGAGCCCATCGTAGGGATCGCCCTTGGTGTTCTGATCGGGGGGATCCTCCAGGTTGGCCTTCAGATCCCCTGGGTTCTCAAGGAAGGGCTCAAGGTGTTCCCCCTCTGGCAGCCGCACCACCCGGCGGTGAGGAGGATCGGGCTCCTCATGCTCCCCGCCATTGTGGGCTCCGCGGTCTATCAGTTTAACCAATTCATGGGGACGCTTCTGGCCACGTTTCTTGTTGAGGGGAGTGTCTCATGGCTTTACTATGCGGACCGTCTTGTCCAATTCCCCCTGGGAATTTTTGCCATAGCCATTAGCACGGCAGCCCTTCCTTCCCTTTCTACCCAGGCCGCAAAAAAAGACCTGGGTGAGTTTCAAGACACCCTGAGCTACAGCCTTCGTCTGGTTTTCTTTATCACCTTACCCTGTGCGGTGGGATTGATTGTCTTGGGGGCACCCATCCTAAGAGTGCTTTTTGAAAGGGGTGCTTTCGATATGCACTCCACCCTGATGACAAATAAGGCCCTATTTTTCTATTCCCTCGGCCTCCTTGCCTTTTCCGGAATCCGGGTGATGGTGGCTGCCTTTTATGCGCTTCAGGACACCAAGACACCCGTAAAGGTGGCGATAGTTGCCGTCGCGGCCAATCTGATCTTTAGTCTGGCCCTCATGGGTCCTTTGAAACATGCCGGGCTTGCGCTTGCCTTGTCTCTGGCGTCATCTCTGCAATTTTGTCTCTTGATCATTTTCTTGAACAGAAAGATTAACACAGGAGAGTTGAGGCCGGTCCTTGTCTCGGCATCAAAGTCTGCCTTGTCTGCGGCTGTTATGGGGGCAGGAATCTATTGTCTGCAGTCCAGTTTGCTGACCACCCATCCGGGTGGGGGATTCTGGGGAGTGACAATAAATCTGGGTGGCCTGATCCTGAGCGGCATTGCCATTTATTTTCTGGTTGCCAGACTGATCGGGTGCCGTGAATTGAATTCGCTCCGGGATATGTTTCACCCCCGATCCAAGACAGCGAAAAAACAGATTTCCTCCCGGGAGTAGGGTAGGGGGCAGACCTCCATAACGCTTTTCAGATTTCCCTGATAGAACTAAGGAAATACCTCTCGACATTTGCCTGAAAAACCGTTCCCTCCATTTTCAGTTTATAAGGAACTCCGGCTCAATCCCTCGGTGGAAACCGGTGGTACCCATTTTCGGGAATCAATTGGAATATAAGTCAATAAATGATGTGTCTAAATTGAATTAGACACTATAATATATTGAATTAACAATTAAAAAAATGTAATGTATAATTAACCATCGCAAATTTAGACAATATATTTGTCAACCAACCTCATAGTGTCCAAATAATTCTTTTACCATGCCAAATCCTGTTGCTGAAAATTTTATTGATACAAAAGAAGTCCTTTTAAACCCAGGTATTTCAAGGGCAACGCTTAATAATTACATCAAAATGGAAATTATTCCGCGGCCTATTGTCCAAAAGCCAATGACTCCTGGGAGCGGGGCAAAAAAAATCGGGTGCTTCCCCCAGGCTGTAATAGCGCGGATAGAACAGGTCATGCTCTTAAAACGAGAAGGCCATTCTATGGAAAACATTGTCAATCGACTGAGGGGGGTGCCAGTTGATGAGCAACCGGCCGAAAGCGGACTGGAGACAACCCTGCATCCCGGAGATGGTTGGGTAGTTGAACAAAAAAGGATCGGAGTCAAGGACGAGAGCTTAAAGTTTACCATTGAGAATGTGAATTTGCCGGCCTATTTGCTGGATTATAGTTTTCGGGTGCAATGGATAAACGACCGGGCGGATGATGAAGTATTTGGCAAAACAATCAATTTGGCAAAAAAGGGGTTTTCGGGGAATGTTTTTGAGCTGTTTTTCCAGTGGGAATTCCATAAACGGGTAAGGAATTGGAAGGATATGATTGCCTTTCATCTCTCCGTTGCCAAGATAAAATACGCCAAAAGCTGGATGGAGAATCTTTATCCGGGGATTTCAAGAGATGAAATCGCCGTGCTGCAGGAAATTTATGACAATGTCGCGCCTTTTGAGAGACAAACAATTAATGACATTCCCATCAGCCTTTTGACGGGTGATGGAAGCACAAAGGGGTACAAGGTCTACACACTTTTCGCCAGAGAAGGAATCCTTTTTATGTATCGCCGCGTGGACTTTCTTGGATGAGAATCCAATCGCCCTGCCAAAACTCACAAATAAGGCGGTTCTCGTATCACGATAAGTCCATACAAAGTTTATGTGAATTAAGTCAAGTGGGAGGAATAGTTAAAGGAAAAGGTGAGATAAAGGGGTTCAAATGAACAGAATGATGCCGGTGGAGGTTCCATCAAACGACTGGGTGAGTGGCACCATCTTATCCTGGAAAGAGAGAGGGCTCCAATCTCGTTTTTCCAGCCATCGTGATTTTACCGTCGATCTTGAGGATTCAAAGCGTATTGACCGGGAAACCCTCGTCAATATCCTTAACCATCTCCACTTTACAAATGGATCCGTCAGGGCGATTCTATGGAATGCCTCCGGCAGAGACAGGGTTTTTGTGAACGCGAAACCACAACCCTGTCTTGGAAAAAAACTGGCTTGCCGTTTTTTTGATGGAACGGGGCTGGATTTTGAGAGGACGAATTATCAATTTCTCCATCTCTTGATCGATGATGGAAGACGTATGATCGTGACGTCACCCAGCCTGAAAACGCAAGACAGCGAATCCTTTACCGTTGAGTTGCCTGAAATTGGCCATGTGGTGGGGGAAAGATGGACAAGACGATATGCCCCCCGGGAGGTGACCGTTGAAGTAGACCAGGGTGCCTTTGAAGCAACCGGAGAGTTGTTGGATTTCAGCCCCATGGGGTTTTGTATCAGGGTAACGGCAAAGGATCACTCATCCCGTTATTGGTTCAGTTCAGAAGGACTTGTCACTGTTCGCATCAGAAATCAGGAAGAGGTTCTCTTTTCGGGTGGTTGTCGGTGCATTCGAGAAGGGGATGGACCTCAAGAAGGGGAGATTGTGGTGGTCCCAGCCCGTGAAGACCTCAGAGTCTTCCCTAGAAGAAAGATCCGTAATCCTAGGCAGCGATTGCTGCCTCCGCCATATGTCGTCTTTGATCATCCATTTTGTAATAAAAGAGTCAAATTAGATGTTTCGGACATCTCCACATCCGGTTTTTCGGTGCATGAAAAGGCACGGGAAGGATACTTGATCCAAGGCATGGTCATTCCGAAATTGAAAATCAATTTTTCGGGTGGCTTGGAGATCGAATGTATTGCCCAAGTGCTTTATCGCGCAAAAGAGGATGAAAAGACCGACCGTTACGGTCTCTCTATTCTGGATATGGACGTCAATTCATACAGCCGGTTGGCACACATCTTAACCAACGCCTTGGATCCGCATTTGTTTGTTTCATGCGATGTTGATATGGATGCGCTGTTGGAGTTCTTTTTTAAGACAGGATTTATCTATCCCAAAAAATATGATCTCATTTGTTCCCAGCGCGAGGGGTTTGAGGAAACTTACAGAAAACTCTATCAGGAGAGTCCGGAGATTGCCAAGCATTTTACCTATGAGAAAAACGGTGAAATCTATGGACATATCTCAATGATCAGGGCCTATGAAAAGGCGTGGCTGATACAGCACCACGCCGCCACAACCATTGAAAACAGGCGGGCCGGCTTTATTGTACTCAAAGGAATCATGCACTACCTGAATGACATGCATCGGCTTCCATCTGCAAAAATGGACTATGTGATGAGTTATTTTCGCCCGGACAACAGGTTTCCAAACAGGGTTTTTGGAGAATTTTCAAGAGTTCAAGAAAACCCCCGGATTTGTTCCATGGACCTCTTCTCATATCTGCCTTATACAAGCCTCTCTGTAAGTGCCGGGTTGCCGGATGGGTGGTCACTGGGCATATGTTCCGCACGGGATATGCGGGGATTAAACGGCTTCTACGGTGATCGCTCTGGGGGCCTGTTTCTTGATGTTCTGAGCCTCGGGCCCAAAAAACACGTATCCGAATCCCTTGAGGATACCTGTGCAAAGCTGGGTTTTTTTCGAAAATCCAGAATCTATTCCTTAACCAATCAGGGGAAACTGAATGCCGTTTTGATCGTTGATCAGTCAGATCTGGGTTTGAATCTCTCGGAACTGTTGAACTCTATCAAGGTCATGATCACCAAT
>JADHXI010000147.1 GCA_016783065.1 Desulfobacteraceae bacterium
GAATTGGTCGCCCCCCAGATAAAGGGCGTCCCCAGGGTCCCCTGGGTCTTGTTTACCTTGGCGCTTGTAATCTGATCAATAAACCGCTTGTTGTATTCCAGGGCGTCAACGGGATGTGCGATTTCTATATCCATTGTGCCCCTGGCGGCCACGGCCTTGAGGTTCTTCGATCCCATGACGCAGCCCATGCCGGTTCTGCCGGCGGCGTTTTTAACGCCCGTCATCACGTTGGCAAACCTCACCAGGTTCTCGCCGGCGGGGCCGATGACGGCGCACTTGACATCCTCATCATCCAACTCTTCCCGAATGGCCCACTGTGTCTCTGTGGTTGTCTTCCCCCACAGGTGGGCGGCGTCCCGTATTTCAATCTCCCCGTTGTGAATCCAGATATAGACGGGCTTTTCCGCCTTCCCTTTTATGACCAGGTGATGAAAACCGGCCCAGCCCAGTTCTGGGGCAAAAAAGCCGCCCATATTGGCGCTTCCGAGCAGCCCGGTGAGGGGAGACTTGGCCATGACATGGGTCCTCGCCGTTGCCGAAGCACACGTCGCCGTCAGGATTCCCCCGCTTATCAAGAGCACATTGCCGGGGCCCAAGGGGTCGCATCCCTTTTCCGTATGATTATAAAGCAAATATGCGTCCAGTCCTCTGCCGCCCAGGAATTTTTTCCTGACGTCAAGCGGGATAGGCCTGGTTTCAATCTCCCCGGTTGAGAGATCAATGTATGCGATCTTCCTATTCAACGCCATCTTACTTCCCCCCCTTCTTTGAATCCTTTTGCGCCTTGGCTTCCTCTTTTCTTGCAAAGGTCTCTTTCGCTATTTTCCGATTCACATCCCAGACCGGCCCCCGAATCCGGGGAAGATCGGGACGTACCCAGAACAAACGGTACTCCGACCCGCATGTGGGGCATTTCGCGTGATCTGCCCCGGCGGGCGGCTGAATTCTTTCCATACAACTGGGGTTGTGACACCTGACCTTGCCAAATGTCCTTGTCTTGCTCAAGGTCTCCGCCGCTGACAGTCCTTCTCCGTCTAATGTCATGACACTCTCCTTTCCATTTCGCGCTAGTCATTACCACCCTTCAAGCAACCCACCCTGGGCACGTATTCTTTACTGCATAACCGTTCACGGGTTCAGAGGTTCAGGGGTTCAACGGTGAACCCTGAACCTGTGAACGGTTACTTTACTGCTTTGCCTTGGGCCAGCGGGCCAGCCTGTGCAATATTTCCACATGATGGTTCTTTTTGCACTGCGGACAAACAGATAGAAGCTCGCCGGTTTTGCCCCCCTCAAGGATCTTTTGGAAATTTTCAAACGCCTTCTTTGGCATCAGATAGCCGCCACAGACCTGACAGAAAACCGCATATTTTTTGTGCCCATGCTGCAACAGGAGGTCCCTCAGCTCTGTCATAAAGCCCTCGAAATTCACCCCGCTGGGACAAAGAAAGCTGCATTCCTGACAGGCCAGACAATACCACAGGCCCTCTTCATTTTCGATCTCATCAGGAGTCAGTGATAACCGCTCCACCACTCCCCTGGGTGACCGTTCGTAGACATATTCCCCGTAAAAATCCAGCATGGGGCAAACAGCAGAACACTTCCCGCACTCCAGACAGTAGTTGAGATTGTTTTCCCGGACAAATTGCTCGATTCTGGTTTTCATGTCAGTGGGCAGCGGTAAGAACGGTTGTGTTGACCATGGCCAGTATCTGCTCATCGGTGAATCCCCGCATCTGCAGAGCGCCGCTGAGACACGAGGCCACGCACAGTCCACACCCCTTGCATTCGGTGGCGTTTACCGTGGCCGCTCTCCGGGTTTCCCCCGGGGATCCATTAAATTCGTTCCAGTCTATGGCTCCGAAAGGACAGACATCTATACACCTTCCGCACGCAGAGCATCCTGACGGGTCCACCTCCGAGGTGAAGGCATCGCTGATCACCCGCCCCTGTGCCATGGGGGCAGCTGCCTTGGCTGCGGCCGCATATCCCTGGGCAATGCACTCCGTTATCTCGGTTGGATAACGCGCGCATCCCGCAACAAAAATCCCGTCCGATGGGAACTCTACCGGTCTGAGCTTCTGATGGGCTTCCAAAAAATACCCCTCGTTTCCAACCGGTATTCTCATCATCCTGGAAAGTCCCTGATTGTCCTCTCCGGGTACAAGGGGGGTTGTCAAGAGCACCATATCCACATCCATTTGGACATCCCTCCCCATCAGTTCATGGTGGACCGTAACCCGCCGGGCCATATTATCGGAACCTACAATCTCGGGAGGAAAATCCACACTGTATCGGATAAATTTTATACCCATTTGGAGTGCTCTTCTGTAATAATCTTCAAAGACCTTTCCGCAGGCCATAATATCCCTGTGCAGGATATGTATTTCCGCCTGAGGGTTCTCCTCTTTTAATAAGATGGCATTCTTCATGCCTGTGATACAACAAAATCGTCCGCAATAGGTCCTTTCCTCCACCCTTGCGCCCACGCAGTTTATCATGACAACACGATTCAAACCATGGGTGTCCGACCTGAATTTCCGCTCGAATTCAAGCTGTGTCATAACGTTATCGAACCGACCATATCCAAACATCCCCTCGGGTTTGAGTTCCCGGGCACCCGTTGACAGGACGATGGTACCCACCTTCAATTCTTCTGCTGTGCCATTTTTTGTCAAGGATACGGAGAAGTTCCCCACAAACCCTTTGACATCAGCCAGTTCCACACCCAGATGGGCAGTTATCTTTTTGTGATTCAAGACAGCATGAATCAAGGGGTCCAGGAGTTCTTTGGAAAGGTCATTTGTGGGAAAGACCCTGTTTACATCCCTTAGAAGGCCGCCCAGTCTGTCTTCCTTCTCGATCAATTCAACCTGATAGCCCTGGTTGGCCAGCGACAAGGCAGCCGTGAGACCGGAGATACCGCCCCCGATGACCAAGGAGGATCTTATGACATCGGTGGCCAGATCTTCTTGGGGCGTTAACAGGCTTACCTTTGCGACCCCCATGCGGACCAGATCCTTTGCCTTTACCGTCGCCCCATCGTGGGTGTCCATATGGACCCAGGAACAATGCTCTCTGATATTGACAAATTCGAAAAGATATTTATTGAGCCCGCCTGACTCGCAGTTCTTCTTAAAAAGAGGCTCGTGTGTTCGCGGTGTGCAGGAGGCCACCACAACCCGGTCAAGATCATGCTCCTTTATCATATCCCGGATGGAAGAGAGGCCATCCTCCGAGCAGGTATAGAGATTCCCCTCGGCACAAACGACATTGGGCAGGGTCCGTGCATACGCCACAACCGCGGGTACATCCACTATCCCGCCTATATTTGTTCCGCAATGGCAGATGAAAACCCCGATTCTTAGAGCCATATGTCTATCTTCCCCTATACGACTCCGGCAAGTGCCTCAGCCACCTTTGAAGCCGATCCCGATGCCCTGACAACCGCATCGGGGACATCCATGGGAGACTGGCAAAAGCCGCATCCAAACACCCCTTCTCTGGAGGTACCGAACGGATTGATCAGTTCTTCCGGCGCAGAAATAAAGCCGAATTCATCCAGATCAACACCCAGCTTTCCGGCAATCGAGACATTGCTCTCACTCGGTATAAGGGCCTGGGAGAGAATGACCATATCGAATTCTCTGGCTGCGAATTCCCTTTTGACCGTATCTTCATAACGGACCACCGGGTTTTGAGACTCCTCTTTCTCGGTGATTCGGCCCGGTCTTGCACGTATGTATTCAACGGCGTACTCATCCCGTGCCCGGCGAATATAGTCCTGGAATCCCTTTCCCACGGCCCTCATGTCCATATAAAACAGGGTTGACGTCAGTCTTGGGTAGTGCTCGTGGGCCAGCATGGCCTCCTTTGTGGCATGCATGCAACAGACCGCCGAACAATATCTTTTATGCCGGATATCCCTTGATCCCACACATTGAATAAAGGCCAGCCTTTCGGGTTCCTGATCGTCAGAAGGACGTCTCAAATGCCCATTGGTGGGGCCCGAAGCGCATATCATTCTCTCAAACTGCAGGGCGGTGATAACGTTTTTGATCCTTCCCCAACCATATTCGGTTAAGGGGGCCACGTCATAGGGATCGAATCCGGTGGCCAGAATCACGGCACCTACAGGGATGGTTAAGACCTGATCTTTCTGGCTGTAATTGACGGCCTTGGCCTTGCATATCTTTTCGCAAACACCGCACTTCTTTCCCAGGATCGTCCGGCAGTGGTCGGGATCTATGACATATGTTGAAGGGACTGCCTGGGGGAAATATTTGTAAACGGCCTTACGCTGATCCAGACCGGCATTGAACGTGTCAACCACCCTGGTGGGGCACTTTTCAGCACAATCACCGCATCCGACGCATTTATCATCCTCAATAAAACGGGCCTTTCTTACTATTTTGGCCTCAAACCCTCCCACTTCCCCCTCAAGTTCATCCAGTTCGGAATAGGTCAAGAGTTCGATATTTTCATGGTTGGCGCATTCAATCATCTTTGGGGCCAAGATACACATGGCACAATCATTGGTGGGAAAGGTCTTGTCCAGCTGTGCCATTCGCCCCCCGATGCTCGGTTTCTTTTCAACCAGAAAGACCTTAATGCCCATGTTGGCCAGATCTATAGAGGCCTGAATACCGGCGATACCGCCGCCGATGACGAGTACTGCTTTCCGGGTCAACGCTGCCGTCACTTATCGTACCACGTGGTCTATCAATGATGCTGATTTAATTCAAAATAGAAATCCTGGTCCTCCCTCCGGGGCTAAACAAAGCCAGGTCCTCTGGGCCCGGATCTTTACCCCTGCTTCCCTGTCCGAGGTTCCAGAGTTCATTATTGTGAACAAGAATATTGAATAAGAGTATCATATGGGACGAGCTTGTCAAGAAAAAACAATATTAATGTAGAGGTTTCTTGTTATTTTTTGGCAATCCTCCCTGGACAAGGATTGATGTTGACAAACCCTATGAAAGACTATAAGGTAGGCAAAAAGTTCATTATGGTGAACCATGCCCAACCGATATCAAGCGCCCTCAATAAAAAAGGCATTTCGGATCCTGAACCTCATCTCCCGCACGGACCGGGGACTGGGGATCAGCGAACTGGCAAGAAATCTGGGGATAAGCAAGGGCACTGTCCACGGAATAACCTTGGCATTGGAAGAGGTGGGAACTATCATACGGGATCCCTTGACCAAGCGATATGCATTGGGTCTCACCCTCTTTGAACTGGGGAGATCCGCCTATTCTCAAATTGACGTGAGAGACTTGGCCAGGCCGGTTATGGAGGAGCTGATGGAAAAGGCCCAGGAATCGGTATTTCTGGGCGCCTTGAATGGGGACCATGTAACCGTTCTGGATATTGTCGAATCCTGGCAAGATCTCAAGATCACATCCCCCATAGGGACGACGATCCCCTTACCCGCAGGGGCAACTGCAAAGGTATTTCTGGGGCTCTTGGAGGAGGAGAAGGCCAGGGAGATCATCCGGACAAAGGGACTCACAAAGTACACGGAGAACACCATCACGGACCCTGTGCAGTATATGGAAGAGACAAGGCGGGTGAGGGTAAACGGATATGCCACCGATTACGAAGAATATCTCCCCGGAGTCCGGGCAATCGTCTCACCTATCAAAGGGGAGCGGCATTCAGTATCGGCTATCTGGATCGTTGGGTTCAAAGCAAGTCTGGACGATCGCAAAATGACGGCTATGATAGGGGCGACGAAAGAGGCGGCAGCGGAGATCAGCCGCAGAATCAGTCAACAGCCCCCCATATGACCTGGAGAACCTCTATCCGTCTGCGTAGCGTCTTGGTTTGTAATTTCTCAATAAGTCCGAGAGAAACAATCGGGTTTCTGGAGTGGGGTTCGGCCGTTTCTTGAAGGCGCTCTCTAAACCTGTAGTCGCAGCGTGGCTGATATTTGGGGTTTTTCCAAAAGCATGGATAAGCTAATATAGCTTATCAGGAAAAAACCCCAAATATCAACCACTACCAACGTGAGAAGTAAATTCACTTTGAGAGAGCGCCTTCAAGAAACACCCGAACCCCACGGTACCCAAGTTTATTGAGAACTTACCCTAGTTTGAGTTAAACCTTTTGGTAACCGTTCACAGGTTCAGAGTTCAACGTTCAGGGTTAAGGACAAAGAAGGTATTGAAGAGAGGAGATAACATGAACGACTGGCAACCAATAATCACTACCTTTCTGTGTCACTGGTGCAGTTATGGTGCGGCAGATCTGGCCGGAGTAAGCCGGTTGCAATATCCCCCCAATTTCCGAATTATCAGGGTCCCCTGCTCAGGCCGGGTGAGCCCCAAGTTCATCTTAGCAGCTTTTCGTCACGGGTCCGACGGCATCTGGGTTTCCGGGTGACACCCGGGCGACTGCCATTACCTGGAAGGTAATTACTATGCCAGAAGGAAATTCGCTCTTTTGAAGGGGCTTTTGGAACATATCGGCATTGAATCGGGCAGGCTCCATTTTTCCTGGGTATCTTCTGCTGAGGCGACCAAGTTTGTTGAAGTGGCGCAATCCATTGCGGCTGAGGTGAAGGCCCTGGGCCCGGCAAAATACCTTATCAAGAAAAGAGCCGAGGTGGCCTAATGATCGATTACACGGAAAAGATAAGAGAAACCGCCAGGAGACTGCTTGAGAAAGGAGAGGTGGAGGTTTTTATCGGTTACCGAAAGGGAAGCGTTCCCATGATGAATGAGCCGGCGCTGATACGCAGCCCGGAAGAAGCCAACCAGCTTCACTGGGACAGCAACTGCGGCCTGAATCTCTGTAATTATCTGACCAAGCGGACCGAGAAGATCGGAATCATCGCCAATGGATGCAATTCCCGGAACATGGTGACGCATATCGTTGAAAACCAGATAAGACGGGAACAGCTTTATGTGGTGGGAATTCCGTGCAAGGGGATGATCGACCACAGGGCCGTACGCAGGGCCGTCAATCACAGGGAGATACTTGATATTCGAGAAGATGACGAAACCCTAACGGTCCGGGGCACAGATTTTGACGAGAGCCTCGGGAAGCGAGATTTTCTTCAAAGCAATTGTCGTATCTGCGCTCATCACAACCCGGTAATATACGATGAGATGGTGGCAGAGCCCATAGAAGAGAACGGAGGGGTCGAACCCTATAAGGATGTTGAAAAAATCGAACAAATGACCCCCCAGAGGAAATGGGGATTTTTCACGCGAATGATTTCCCATTGCATCCGTTGTTATGCCTGCAGGAATGCCTGTCCTCTGTGTTATTGTCCCACCTGCTTTACGGACGAATCCCGCCCCCAATGGGTGGGAAAGAGTAGCGATCCCACCGATACCATGACGTTTCATATATTACGTGCCTACCACTGCGCGGGTAGATGCACCGACTGCGGGGCCTGCGAAAGGGTCTGTCCGGTGGGGATCTCCATGAGACAGTTTACCAAGAAGCTCAACAAGGACGTCCAGGAGTTCTTTTCCTGGGAGGCGGGGCTTGACTTGCAGCAAAGACCTCCCTTGGATGTTTACCGGCCGGATGATTACAATGATTTTATTAAATAGAGCACCTAGGGTGTAAATCAGGAGTGTTAGAGTACTGGAGTATTGGAGTGTTGGGTCCAAAAGCGGAAAAAGATCTGATTTGTATTCTTCGACCCCTGATACCCCGAGATCCAAATACGTTGCATATTTGCCCATAATTGCAACGATTCATCCATTCCAATACTCCGTTACTCCAAATACGATAAATTCCTCGTTTGATACGGTGTGGATGGCTATCCTTTACCAACGGCCGTGAGTTACACCCGAGCACCTGGAGTTTGAAGTGAACCAGAGTTTATGAGTCGCGAGCACGAATCAACTTGTAAGGTCTAAATCAACAAAACGGAAAAGGTAGATTCCATGACAAGTAAAGTATTTACCAAAGAAGAATGGATAAAGTCCCTGAAAGATCTGTCCGGTACCTATACCCTCTACGGTCCTGTCAGGGACGGAGACTTCCACAGTTTCAGCGTTCTGGAAGAAGGGAAACGGCCCGACTTCGATTTCCGGAATAGTCGACTTTCCCCAAAATCCCTGGTCTATCCCCAGTCTGAAAGGATTTTTGAATACATTCTGGATGAAAATAGTCCTGAGGCGAATATCCTGAAGGAATCTCCCAAAGAGTACCCTCTCAAGGCAATTGTGGGTATACGCCCCTGCGATGCGCATGCCTTTCAAATCGTAAAGGCCAATTTTGACAACCCGGACTACAAGGATCCCTGGTGGGTGAAGCGCTTTGAATCGACCGTTCTGGTGGGCCTTGGTTGCAATGAGCCTTGTGCCACATGCTTCTGCAGTTCGGTGGGGGGCGGCCCTTTCAATGAAAGGGGGCTTGACGCTCTTTTCATTGACATGGGGGAGATCTATCTTGTCAGGGCCGTCACTGAGAAGGGTGAGGCCTTTCTGGGGAAGGCAAGCGGCGGAGGTCCTGCCGATGATGCGGTGTTGATGGATGCAAAAGATCTCGAGGCATCATCATTGGAAAAGATAACCTCATCCATTTCCACCGGGAAAATAAAGGAAAAGGGGATAAACGAGCTTTTCAATGGACCCTTCTGGGAGGATGTGGCATTCGCCTGCCTTAATTGCGGCGCGTGTACCTATCTCTGCCCCACCTGTTGGTGTTTTGACATTCAGGATGAGGTCATTGGAGCGGAAGGGGACAGGATCAGAAACTGGGACTCGTGTATGTTCCCGCTCTTTACCCTTCACGGTTCGGGTCACAATCCAAGAGACAAAAAGGTTCAGCGTGTTCGACAGCGATTTATGCACAAGTTGAAATACTATCCTGACAGATATGACAATGGCGTTCAATGCTCCGGGTGTGGCCGCTGTGTCGGTTATTGTCCGGTAAATATAGATATCCGGCAGGTGGCCGCGTTAATGAATACTGCATGATCACCAAAGGCAAGGTGGCTCCCTTTGATCCCGTTTGAGGACCTATGGGATTGAAAATTGACTATTGGCGCCCCGGTTCAATACGCTGCGCTGTCCTTGGTTCCCAGTTAAACATGAAATGAGGTTTAAGGGATAAATATTGACACCCATATAAAAAGTCAGGTTTCTCACAGAGTCCGCAGATTCCAGCCCGTAGCGGGCCTCCGCCCCGGAGGGAGAACACAGAGGTAATATATTGACATTATTCATTTTGCCTTGGCGTTCTTTGCGCCTTTGCGCGAGATAAGAGTGTTTTTACGAGATCGTCACAGGAGGAGTAGCGTTGGAAAATCCGTATTTGCCCTATCCGGTTCGGATAGAGGCAATTGTCACAGAGACCGAAGACAAGAATCTCAAGACCTTCAAGTTGGTGTTTCTAAACGCCGAAGATGAGGACAAGTTTACCTACCGCCCGGGACAGTTCGCCGAACTGTCCATCCCCGGAAAGGGAGAGATTCCCATCGGCATTGCCTCCTCTCCCATCGAGACGGGCTTTGTCCTTTTCACGGTGAATAAGGTCGGCGTTGTCACCACCCATCTCCATAACATGAAAGAAGGCGACATTATGGGCATTCGGGGACCACTTGGCAACTGGTTCCCCTGGGATAAAATGGAGGGCAGGAGTGTGGTCATTATCGGCGGCGGATTCGCCTTTACCACCTTGAGATCGAGTATCGTATATATGCTGCATCCGGAAAACCGTTCCAGGTTTGAGGACATCACCGTGGTTTACGGCGCCAGGACCCCCGGAATGTTGCTCTACAGGGACGAATTGGCCCAGTGGGAGCAACGGGATGACCTGGATATGAATATTACCGTGGATGGCACCGATGATCCCGACTGGAGATATAATGTGGGATTTGTACCCGCCATCACCGAACAGAAGATCACCCGTGCGGACAATGCCATCGCCATTGTGTGCGGTCCTCCCATTATGATCAAGTTCACGCAGCCCGTCTTAGAAAAGTTGGGATTTCCCCTGGAGGACATAATGCTTTCCCTTGAAATGCGGATGAAATGCGGTATTGGAATGTGTGGACGATGCAATATCGGGGATCAATACGTATGCAAGGATGGCCCGGTCTTTTCCATGGCCCAACTCAGGGAATTACCCCTGGAATACTAGCCAAACATATTTGAAATTTGCTTCAACTTTGAATCAACGTTGATCATTGCTTCGACGCCTCGGGTAAGGCGAGTGTTCAGGGGTTCAGTGTTCAGAGTTCAGGAGGGATGATCCTCCCTGTGCTGTCCACCGGCGCTCTGACTCCGGCAAGTGTTTCTCCAGTATTCACGAAAATGTTTTTGGCTTCTTGCACAGGAA
>JADHXI010000013.1 GCA_016783065.1 Desulfobacteraceae bacterium
AGGTTATTGAGAACTTACATAACTTCTCAATAAGTTCGGGAGAAATAGTGGGATTTCTTGAGTGGGGTTCGGGTGCCAGATATTATTGAGAACATACGAACTTGGCTCTCCGACCCGGAGGCCTATATTTGGGCAAAAAGGGGATAAATCCACAAAAAAAGGGATTGTTCCCGGAGATGAAAACTGTTCTCCTCAGGATACAATCCCTTTGAATGGTTAAAGGAACGGGCAAAGCGAAAGGCTTGCCGTAACCTTGGAAGGGCGCTTACATCATGCCGCCCATACCGCCCATACCGCCCATACCGCCGCCAGGTGGCATTGCAGGCATATCAGACTTTTCGTCCGGCTTTTCGGCAACCATGGCCTCGGTGGTCAACAGGAGCGATGCGACCGACGCCGCATTCTGCAAGGCAAACCTGGTGACCTTTGTGGGATCAATAATGCCCGCCTTCATCAAATCTTCATAGTCGCCCGTTTCCGCGTTATAACCAAAGGCGCCTTTTCCGTCTTTCACCTTTTCAACGACCACAGAACCCTCGACGCCCGCATTGTTAGCAATCTGGCGAATGGGTTCCTCCAGCGCCCTCATGACAAGATTGACGCCTGTCTGTTCTTCGCCCTCCAATTTCAGTTTGGCAATGACCGGGATGGCTCTCAGAAAGGCAACACCGCCCCCTGGCACAATCCCTTCTTCCACGGCAGCCCTTGTGGCATTCAGGGCGTCCTCTACCCTGGCCTTTTTATTCTTCATTTCAATTTCCGTGGCTGCTCCGACATTTATCACGGCCACGCCACCGATAAGTTTGGCCAGCCTTTCCTGGAGTTTCTCGCTATCATAATCAGAGGTGGTCTCATCAATCTGTGCCCTGATCTGTTTGACCCTGCCCTCAAGATCGGCACGGGCCCCACCGCCGTCAATAATGGTGGTATTATCCTTATCCATATGGACGGTCTTGGCCGTTCCCAGATCATTGACCGTCACATTTTCCAGTTTCAATCCCAGGTCTTCGGAGATCACCTTTCCACCGCTCAAGATGGCAATGTCTTCCAACATGGCCTTTCTTCGATCGCCGAAACCGGGCGCCTTGACCGCTGCCACCTGGAGGGTTCCTCTCAATCTGTTGACGACCAGAGTGGCCAGTGCCTCTCCTTCCACGTCTTCCGCAACAATCACAAGGGGTTTCCCCATCTTGGCAATCTGTTCCAGGAGGGGGATCATGTCCTTCATGTTGCTGATCTTTTTCTCGTTGAGCAGGATATAGGGCTCTGTCAGGCTGGCTTCCATTTTTTCAGCATCGGTCACGAAATAGGGAGACAGATAGCCCCTGTCAAACTGCATTCCTTCCACCACTTCGAGGGTGGTGTCCATGCTTTTGGCCTCTTCTACCGTTATGACGCCTTCTTTACCAACCTTGTTCATTGCCTCGGCAATAATGTTCCCGATGGTAGGGTCATTGTTGGCCGATATGGTTCCTACCTGGGAAATCTCCGCCTGATCCTTTGTGGGTTTAGAAAGTCTTTCGAGCTCGTCCACCGTGGCATCTACGGCCGTTTCGACACCTCTCTTGATGGCCATGGGATTTACGCCGGCTGCGACCAGCTTGGACCCTTCCCTGTAAATGGCCTGCGCCAGAAGCGTGGCTGTCGTGGTACCGTCTCCGGCGACGTCTGAGGTCTTGGACGCCACTTCCTTGACCATTTGTGCGCCCATATTTTCAAACTTATCTTCCAGTTCAATCTCCTTAGCAACAGTAACACCATCTTTGGTTATAGTGGGAGCACCAAAGGACTTGTCCAATATGACGTTCCTGCCCTTCGGTCCCAGTGTCACCTTGACGGCATTGGCGAGGGTGTCAATTCCCCGAAGGGTTGCTTCCCTGGCCCTTACGTCGTATTTGATCTCTTTCGCCATGTTAAATCTCCTCCTTACGATTCTCTAAAATTTTGGTCGGCTCAAAACCATATAACAGGGTCTACTCAACGATGGCAATGATGTCATCTTCCTTCATGATGAGGTGTTCTTCGCCATCAATCTGGATTTCGGTCCCAGCATATTTTCCAAACAAGACACGGTCCCCAGCCTTGACTTCGAGGGGTGTTTTTGTGCCATTCTCCTGAACCTTCCCATCGCCAACTGCCACAACTTTTCCCTCCACGGGTTTTTCCTTTGCCGTATCCGGGATGATAATGCCGCCCTTTGTTTTCTCCTCCTCTTCCACTCTCTTTACAATCACACGATCATGTAATGGTTTTACTTTCATCTTCAGTTTCTCCTCCCAATTATGAATGATTTTAGGCTAAACAGCATCTGTTCTCGTCCAAAAAACTCCGGCCTCACCTCCTTTGAATTAGCAGAATCACCTTCCCTTTACCAAAAAAATAGCCATACAACTTGCCTTGATCATCGTATGATTCAAAGCGCGGGTCGTGGGGCAATCAAAGGGCTAGATGAAAGGGCCATATCTTTCAAGAAAGCGCACCGCTGTCGCTCCAAGAAGCGATTTGTTATTCCAATGGTTCCGGAAACATCTGTCACCCTTCAGTCAGAAAGGACCTTATCCCAAGAAAACTAATATCGCGATATCAAATGTCAAGAGGGACATCGAAAAAAACAACCTAAGCCCTATACAGGATGCTCAAGGCGCCATTTTAAGGTCTTACCAATCCCTTCCTCCAAATCCATCTCGGGAGTCCACCCCAGGGCACCACCCGCCTTCTTGGCCACAAGACAACTTTTTGTCAAATCACCGGGACGCGCAAGCTGCTTCATTGGTACCCCCAACGCCATTGATACCTCGGGTTTTTCAGCCTTAAAGGCCTCAAAGATCATCTTATATAAAGTCAAAGTCTTTGTCCCCTGACCGGTCCCTATATTAAAAAAATCCCCACCCCCCCTCTCAAGGGCATTGAGATTCGCTTCCACAACATCCCCAACATAGCAATAATCGCGGACCATCCCTTCCTCATCATCCTCGAAATGATTTAGGGTTGAACGGACCCCTTTCAAAAGATTATCCATAAAGATGGCAATTACGCCAGCCTCTCCATGCCGTACCTGGCGCGGCCCGTAGATATTGGCATAGCGCAAGGTGGTATAGTCAAGCCCATACTGATGCCTGTAAAAGGCTAGGTAGTGCTCTGAACAGTATTTTGTAACTGCATATGGGGAGAGGGGTTTTGGCTCGCAATCCTCGGAGGTGGGGTATTCGGACGCCTCGCCGTAAATAGCGCCTCCCGAGGAGATAAAGACGACCTTTTTAACATTATATTGAACAGTGGCCTCCAGCAAATTCAAGAGCCCCTTAATATTGATGTCTGCGTCAAAGATGGGGTCAGATACCGAATCGGGCACACTCATCTGGGCGGCGTGATGGTTCAGAACGTCGGGTCTTTCCTTCTCCATCACGTTGACCACCTCTTGTGAACGAATGTCTAACTCATAGAATCGTGCCTCCGGGTTGACGTTGGAGCGCTTGCCGGTGTAAAGGTTGTCAACCACCAAGACCTCATGACCGGCCCTGACATAACCGTCCACCACGTTTGACCCGATAAACCCTGCACCACCAGTTACCAAGATTTTCATAGGACACCTCCCCAGTCTCTTACAAATTGAATTGCACGCCCGATGGTCACCGTTTTTCCTCGAAGAGGCGTCTTTCAGGCTAATAGCTGAAAGTTATCAGTATTGAGACCTAAGGTCAAGTTCTTGGGGAAAACGGCTGAGTTTGCGAATTATTCCCATTGAAAGTCTTTGGGTATTAGTATATTAAAACTAAGCAGATCTTAATGGTCCCTCCATTTTGGATAGTGGCGGAGTAATCACAAATGATCAGCAAATACAAAAGTATTCTGGATGGCATTGGCGGGACCCCCCTGGTCCCGGCAAACAGGCTCAATCCGAACAAAGACGTGGAGATACTGGCCAAGCTTGAATCATTTAACCCTGCCGGTTCTGTAAAGGACAGACCGGCCCTTTACATGATTGAAGAAGCCGAGAAAAAGGGGGAGCTTACAAAGGACAAGGTTATCCTTGAAGCCACGAGCGGAAACACGGGGATAGGGCTTGCCTTTGTGGCTGCGGTCAAGGGGTACCCTATTGTTCTGACCATGTCCGAGGGCGTGAGCGAAGAGCGGGTCAATATCCTCAAGGCCATGGGCGCAGAGATAAGATTTACGCCCGCTCGCCTGGGGACTGATGGAGCCATCGAATTCGGATACAAGTTGGCCAGAGAAGCGCCCGAAAAATACTGGCTGGCCGATCAGTTCAATAATGAGGCCAACTGGATGGCCCACTATCACACGACTGCCATGGAAATCTGGGAACAGACAAATGGGAATGTAGACATTATTGTGGCAACCATGGGTACTACCGGTACCCTGATGGGGCTCAGTAGGCGATTTCAGGAACTGAAGCCCGACGTCCAAGTCATTGGCGTGGAACCCTACCTGGGCCATAAGATCCAGGGACTAAAAAACATGAAGGAATCGTATCAGCCGGGTATTTTTGAAAAGGAGCGGCTGGCCCGAATTATCCACATCGACGATCGAGAGGCATTTGAGACCTCGCGTATTCTGGCCAAAGAAGAAGGGGTTTTTGTGGGGATGAGTTCCGGCGCTGCAATGGCCGCTGCCATCAGAGTGGCCAAAGAGATCGAAAGGGGTAGACTGGTTGTGGTGCTGCCTGATGGCGGTGAGAGATATTTGAGCACCCCCTTGTTTGTGGAAAAGAAAAAATCCGGGGTGCGCCTCCACAATACGTTGACCCGGAAAAAGGAAGAATTCATCCCCATCCAGGAAGACCGTGTAACCTTGTACGCCTGCGGCCCCACGCTCTGCCAGTTGATACCTCTGGACCAATGCAGACGTCTGGCTTTCTCGGACCTCATAAGACGGTATATGGAGTTCAAGGGCTACCAGGTAACCCACATTATGAATGTCACAGACCTGGATGACCGGACCATCGAAGGGGCAGAGGAGTCCAGTATATCCTTAGCGGAGTTTACCGATAAATACCACGTGGCCTTTATGGAGGACCTGGACAGGTTGAACATAAAAAGGGCCACCAGATATCCCAGGGCCAGCGAGCATGTGGACGACACCATAGAGCTTACCCAAAAACTGCTTGAAAGGGGATACGCCTACGAAAAATTCCGTTCCGTGTATTTTGACATCTCACGATTCAAGAACTATGGAAAGCTCTCGAAAATTGATCTTGACAAGATCAGACTCGGTAAGACCGTGGACCTAGACCAGTATGAAAAGGAAAACCCACGGGATTTTACTCTCCTAAAAAGATCAACCCTCAATGAGCTAAAAAGCGGGATATTTTATCAGACCCAGTGGGGGAATATTAGGCCTGGCTGGCATATGGAATGCTCGGCCATGGCAATGAAATACCTTGGCCCCACGTATGACATACACACAAGCGGCGTTGAACTGATATTTCCCCATCATGAGAACGTAATCGCCATCAGTCAGTCTGTCACAGACAAACCGCCGGCCAATTACTGGGTCCACAACGAACAGGTCCTGATGAACGAGAAGGAACCTTCATCTTCCTCAGGGCAGGATACCCTGACCCTGAGGGATCTTCTGGATCAAGGCTACACGGGAAGAGAGGTGCGTTACTGGCTCCTCAGTCGCCACTACCGGAAACCCATCTTCTTTTCCTATGCAAAGTTGAATGCCGTCAAGAATACCTTGGCCCATCTTGACGGATTCGTCCAAAAACTCCACATTTCCAAACCAGGGCCTGTTGATCCCAATATGGATCAAATAGCCTATGACTTGAGGCATAAATTTGCGGAGTCCATGGACGATGACCTCAACATTGCTCCAGGACTGGCAGCCCTCTTCCAGTTCACCCGAGAGATAAACAAGGTCATGGACCGAAATGGCCTATCAGCTTCAGATAAAGAAAAGGTGCTTAAGGAACTGAAGCGCATCAACTCGGTGCTGGGTGTTATGGATCTGGAACTCCAGGAGATGGATAGAGATGTCGAGGGCCTCATTGAAAGCAGGGAGAAAGCCAGAGAGGAAAAGGACTGGGAGAAAGCCGATCACCTGCGCCAGGAGCTTAAAGACATGGGCTTTGAAGTTATTGACACCAAGGAAGGGCCGATATGGCGCAAAGTCAAAGACTGATCCGCGAAGAGGTCTGATATTCAGGCACCATAAGGCCCAATATCAGTCTGAGGGTCTGATAATCGAGGGGTTTAAAAGCACCACGGTAGGCAGCAACGGCCGTACATCCACATCTGGAGCAATCGGCGTCATCCCCATAGGTACAGTCCTTGGGATTTCCATCCGATCTGAAACACCTCACTCTCCTACTGACGGGACAGACGGAGAACCTGTTCCATTTGTCAAAGTCACCATAGGTCAGGAATTGGCGGGCCATGCCAGGTGTAAAACCTATCTTCTCTCCATGGACTCTCCTCAACCGAAGCAGGTGCTTTATCACACGGTCTCGTTCCCCAAGCGGTATAAAGAATTCGGAATCATCCGAACCCAGGTTGGGGGTGAAGAACGAAAAACCGATCCCCTTGATGGGCAGGGCCATCATCTCTTTTACAAAATCATCTATCCTGCTCTGATTTAACCGACATATGGTAATATGGACAATGGGAGGGCGAGGGGCCTTGAGCAGGTTCTCAACCGCCAGGGCGTATACCCCCCTTCCCCGAATCCTATCATTGACATCCTCCGGACCATCAAGGGAGAGTATCCATTGTCCATTTTCCAATTGAGGGAATCCATTTGTTCCATTTGTAAAGGCCAGTGTTGCATCGAAGATCTTGCTGGCTGCCCTGCAAACCCCGGGCCGAAGTGTCGGTTCACCCCCGTAAAGAATGGCTGCCCGCAGTCCCCTTGCCCGCAACCCCTCCATGAGGGCCACCATTTCAAAATCGCCCAGTTCTTTTGAATGTCCCTCCTTCCACCAGTAGCAGTGAATGCACCTGAGGTTGCAGCGGTTGGTGATGTCAATGGCTACGGAGGTAGGTTGATTTGTTAAGAGCCATTTGCCCAGGATGATGAGTTTTCCTGCGGTTAGTATCATAGGGAAAAATCATTCATTTTTTGAGGGACCTTTGAAATTGGGCATAATCCTCTGGTGTGTCTATGTCCCTGTCGTCATAGGGGCTTTCCGATTCCACCAGACACACCTTATGGTCATATCTTTCGAATAGGGCCCTGGCGCCCACATCCCCCCTTAGCTCATATAGCTCCGGGTAAAGCTCCCGGCTGAAGATAACCGGATGGGATCGTCTATTCTTGACCTTGATTGCGCCAATTGGAAGGTGAGAATCCAGGTATTTTTGAAGTAGGAGATTTATAAGGTTGGAATCGATGTGGGGCAGATCGGCCAAAAGGATCATGACGTGGTCATGGCTCCCCTCTATCTCCGAAAGCCCTGCCATAATGGAAGAGCTTATTCCTTTCCTGTAATACCTGTTTTCGATAATCTTGACTTTCGGATGGCTCAATAACGGCCCTAATTCTCTCCTTATCTCTTTGGCCTTATGTCCCAGGACCAATACAACGGTGTCGAGATCAGAATTGAGGGCCTCCTTTAGGCTTCGACCAAGAAGTGTCTCTCCCCCAACCGGCAGCAGCTGTTTTGGTCTTTGCATTCGGGTTGAAGAACCGGCGGCCAAGAGGAGACCGGCCACCCCTTTTCGAAGCTGTTTCATCGCCTTCCATGGTTTCTTTGGCATAACTCCCCGGCCTTTCGGAGATGTCTGACTACCCCTTTCCCATCCCTTTTTTGAGCCCCGCGTCAAAGGCTGCCACATTGAGATCTCTAAACCTCTCAGGGCTAACCCTGTCTATGGTGCCCCTCAGGTCGTCGTGGGTCAGGGGGTCATCTTCAAAGGCCGAAAAAAAACCGAGCAAGGCCAGGTTGGAAGACATCGGGCCGCCAAGCTCCGTCGCAATCTCCCCTGCCTCAACAGATCGGCATAGGATCCTACCCCTCTCCAGATAAGACCTTGCCTCCTCTCTGGGAAAAGAGGCCGGTGAGGCATTGGCATATATCCTTCCGCCCTTGGCCAGAAAGGGGATATTACGGTATGCCTCGTTTTCTTCCAGGGCCAGGAGGAAATGGGCTGCCCCTGTCCTAACAAGGCTACTTTCAACATCGCCAAGCCTGAGGTGCGAGACCACGGACCCACCCCGCTGGGCCATCCCATGGGTCTCTGCGCCCATGACATTGTGACCCTTCTCAAGGGCGGCCTGGGCAAGCACCTTGGTCAAAAAGAGTATTCCCTGTCCGCCCAGCCCGCTCAGAACAAAATTGACATGCTTCATATATTGCCTCAATTCCTCTTATCACCCATACGCAGGGTCAAGCCTCCACAATAGCGCCTTTGGGACACACATCCAGACAGACACCGCATTCAGTGCAAAGGACCCTGTTTATGGTTGTACGGCCCAACTCCTCATCCTTATATAAGGCAGGACATTCGAATCTATCGATGCAGAAATCACACTCAACGCAATCTTCTGTTATTGTGACCTTCCTTCTCTCCAAAATGGCCTCATCCCTGTAAGCGATGATGCAGGGGTGGCTTGCGATAATCACGGCAATACCCCCATCAGGGTCTTCCACATAGCCGGCGGCCTTCTTGACTAAGGCAGTCATTTCCTTTACGTCATAAGGGTCGACCACCTCTATAAAATCCACGCCACACCCTGCCACTAGCCTTTCCAGGGGAATGGCCTTGCCCTTGCTTCCGTCTGCCCGTATGCCCAGGGCCGGGGTTGGCTGCATTCCCGTCATGGCCGTGATATGGTTGTCCAGGATCACCAGGATGAATCGCGCATCGTTATACACTGCGCTCAGAAGACCGACCGTCCCCGAATGAAAAAAAGTGGAATCCCCGATAGTGGCCACAATGGGCTTCCGGACACCATCTTGACAGAATGCCTGGTAAAATCCGGACGCAATGGTTATGCCCGCCCCCATATCCAGGCAGGTATCCACGGCCCCAAGATTTAGGCCCAGGGTGTAACACCCGATATCCGAGGTGAATATGGCCTTTGGACTTGCCTTTCTTATGGCAAAAAAGGCAGCCCTGTGGGGACAACCAGGGCAAAGGGTGGGCCTGCGTATCGGCAATTCAAGGCGTTTCACCAGCTCAACAGCTTCCCTGTCCCCAGACTCAGGGAAAGGCTCTAAATCAAGTTCCTTGAGGACATTATTAATCAGACCGTATACCACCTCTGGGACCAGTTCACCCTCTGCCGGGACATGGCCCGAGAGACGGCCCAGCACCTTCTCCCTATCCCTCAGGAAGTATTCTATCACCGCGTCTGTTTCCTCAATCACGAGGACCTTTCCGCATCGGGACATGAACTCTTGGGCCATTCTCTCAGGAAATGGGTAAGGGGTGCCGAGTTTGAGGACTGGAATATCTTTTCGATCCTCTTCCGAAAAGATATCCCGCACGACAGCATAAGGGACCCCGCCCGCAATGATCCCAAGGGGGTACTTCTTTGCTGACGCCATATCATGGAAGTTGAAATTACTGAGCCCTTCAAATTTTTGTCCGATCTTCCCCAATTTCTGATTCAACTCCCCGTGGAGGATATAGCGAAACCGGGGTGTTGCCGCCCACCTGGCCGGGTCCTTTTCAAAAACAGCCTTTTGATCGTTGGTTTTGAGTGGACCCCATGAAAGGCTTTGCCGTGCATGGCACACACGGATGGCTGGCCTTAAGATGACCGGGACTCTGAACTCCTCTGAGATATCCAGAGCCAATTTGGCCATCTCTCGCGCCTCTTTGGGGTTGGACGGGTCCAGGACAGGCACCTTTGCCAGCCGGGCCATCAGGCGGGTGTCCTGTTCGGTCTGGGAAGAATGGGGGCCGGGATCATCGCATGAAATAATGACCAGACCACCGATGGTTCCCAGGTACGCCGCGCTCATGAGTGAATCAGCCGCCACATTCAGCCCCACCTGTTTCATACAGCAGGCCGCCCTCTTTCCAGAGACAGAGGCGGCAAATGCGGTATCCAATGCCACCTTTTCATTGGTAGACCATTCCACATAGGTATTGAGGCCTTCCGATTTCACCAGCCGGGTAACCTCGGGCAAAATCTCCGAACTGGGTGTCCCCGGGTAGGAGGTAACTACCTGGCACCCCGCTTCAACGAGTCCCAGGGCTATGGCCCCATTTCCCAAAAAAAATTCCTCTCGTGTCATGACTCCCCTTTTTCCCTTTTTTTGGCCTGCTCTATCAATTCCACCAGCGAGAGCATTTTTTGTTTAGGAGGACCGCCAAAGACCGTTTCCCACTCCGTTGGTGTCAGTTCCTGTTTCATATGATCCTCAACCAGAAAGTGATCATACCAGCAATCAAGGGTCTTAAAACAGGGAAGCCCCTGGTTTTCTAAACGACAGTATGAAAAGGGTATCTGATGGCCTAGTCTGGGGCACCTGATTTCATAATCATCGCCTGGCGGTTTACTCTGTCTCTTCATTTTTTGATCTTTTTGTGTCAAAGGCCGGTCCCGGAGACCTCAAAGGTCTCCGGGATGGATGGCTACATCATAAATGGTGCAAGGCCTTTTAGCCCGTATACTGCTGGGGTTTTGGGAAGGGTGCAATATCTTTTAAGGCCTTTTTAATTTCGTCCTCCGGGAGTGCATGATCCGAGAGCTGCCCGCTTAAATAGGCCTCATATGCTGCCATATCCACCAGGCCGTGCCCGCTCCAGTTGAAGAGGATGATCTTTTCTTTCCCCTCTTCCTTTGCCTTGATAGCCTCACGGATGACAATGGCCACTGCATGGTCTGTCTCCGGTGCGGAGATAAATCCCTCGGTCCTGGCAAAGGTAACTCCTGCCTGAAATGTCTCCAGTTGAGGAACCGCAACCGGCCTCACAATGTTGCTCAGGATAAGTTGGCTCACAATGGGCGCCATGCCGTGATATCTCAGGCCGCCCGCATGAATCGGCTCGGGAACAAAATTGTGGCCCAATGTGTGCATGGGAAGGAAGGGGGTCATCTGTACGGTATCACCAAAGTCATAAGCGAATGGGCCTTTTGTCATGGTGGGACAAGAGGTGGGTTCAACGGCGATGATGTCTATTTCTTTCCCGTTGATTTTGTCCCGTACAAAGGGAAGGGCATGACCCGCAAAATTGCTGCCCCCTCCCGCGCAACCGATAATAACATCGGGGTAGTCACCGGCAATGGCCATCTGTTTCTGGCACTCGAGGCCGTTTACCGTCTGGTGAAGCAGCACATGGTTGAGCACACTCCCAAGGGAATATTTGCTGTTTTCGCCTGTGACCGCTGCCTCCACCGCCTCGCTGATGGCGATCCCCAGACTCCCTGGAGAATCCGGATTCCGTTCCAGGATTGTCTGCCCCGCCTTGGTCTCGGTGCTGGGGCTTGCAACGCAGTTGGCGCCCCAGGTCTCCATCATCATACGTCGATAAGGCTTTTGATCGTAACTGATCTTCACCATATATACCTTACATTCCAGACCAAAAAGGGCGCAACAGAAGGCCAGGGCACTTCCCCACTGACCGGCCCCGGTCTCCGTGCAGATCCGCTTGGTTCCGGCAATCTTGTTGTAATATGCCTGTGCCATGGCCGTGTTGGGTTTATGGCTTCCGGGCGGGCTTACACCCTCGTTCTTGAAGTAGATCTTGGCCGGCGTATCAAGATATTTTTCCAGGCTGTAGGCCCTGTAAAGGGGCGTAGGTCGCCAGAGCAAATATTGTTCCAGGACCTCCTCAGGGATATCAATGTTTCTTTCCTGGCTCACCTCCTGCTCAATAAGAGCCATGGGAAAGATAGGAGCCAGATCATCCGGACCAACAGGCTGACCAGTCCCCGGGTGAAGAGGCGGTTCCATGGGTGTGGGTAGATCTGGCAAGACATTGTACCATTGCCGCGGCAATTCAGACTCGGGTAAAAAGATTTTCTTAACCTCCATAACTCCTCCTTTTTCTGAATTTGGGTTGTCATCCAAGTCCGCAGCAACCCAGCTACGGACCGCTCTTGCCCATAAACTGATCAAAAATCCACGTCCTTCGCTATCCACTCCCCCCTCAAGTCATTATCCATCAGCACCCTGGCGTGGAATGAGCGAAAGGGTAGTTTTTTTGATTCAAAAAGTCAAGCCTTGACTTATCAACTCATTCCGAGACCTTTGCAATTGACACCCGGACCTCAATGTCCTATCTTGCCACCTTGATCAGACTTGGATAGCCTTTGCGAGCGAAATTTATACGAATGATCCCGGAGAGAAACAAACCGTGATCCTAAAGATGCTGGAAACAGGACCTCTTATGGTCAATTGCTATATCGTGGCCGATGAAACCACCAAAGAAGCCGCCGTATTCGACCCCGGCGGAAACGTGGACCAAATTCTCAAGGCCCTCTCTGATGACGACCTGAGGGTGAAGTACATCATGAATACCCACACGCACTGGGACCACGTGGGAGGAAACCAGGAACTCGAAGATGCCACCGACGCCCCCATCTTGACCCATCGTGACGAGGCCCCGGGACTCCAATCGGTTCGTGAAAATGCGTCCATGTTCGGAAGCGGTGCGAACAACTCCAGGGCCTCTCGCTTCATCCAAGAGGGGGATGTGATAGAAATGGGGTCTATCCGATTCGAGGTTCTGGACCTGCGTGGCCATTCCCTCGCCGGGCTTGGTTTTGTCTGTGAAGGCGAATTGGAGTTGGACGGCACAACGCAAAAGAGGAAGGTGGTAATTTGTGGTGATGCCCTGTTTGCGGGAAGCATCGGCCGAACCGATTTCCCGGGGAGCAATATGGAACTCCTTCTGGAAAATATCCGCAAGAAGATATTTACCCTCCCGGATGACACCTTGATCCTGTCCGGGCACGGTCCCGTGACAACAGTGGGGCGTGAAAAACAGTTTAATCCATTCTTGCAGGGTTAGGGCTTGCGCAAAAATAACTTCGCAGAATTGGCGCTATCCTCAATAAATTCCAGAGAAACAACCGAAGGTTCTCGGCGTGATTGTATCTCTTGACGAAATTCCCGTTTGTACTTACAATCAGAATGTCTAGGAGGCTGTCCGAGAATGAGATAGTTTTTTCAAGATCAAGCCTCCGGCCCGTAGGCCTACGCCCCGGAGGGGAAGGCGCAGAGATTGGGAAAAATGGCCATTCTCGGACAGCCTCCTAGGAACAGTTACAACACAATCCTCCTTCTTCCACTTAACGGGAGTCCAAAATGGCTAGAAAAAAGATTGATGAGAGTGTAAAGCAAAAGATTGTAGAGGCCCGTGCGAGTGGTCTGTCCCTCAAAAAAATAGCCGATCAGTTCGGGATAAGCACCACAAGTGTCAGCAGGATCATCAAAGACAAGGGGCCTCCAAAGACTGCTGAGAAAAAGACCGATCGGCAAAAAAGGATTGAGGCGCTTGAGATAAGAATCGCTGATCTGGAAAAGAAAATCCTCGATCTAGAGGCAAAACAGAACTTCTAAGGCCCTCGCTCTATTCGACCATTTCATCGGCAAAAGGATCCCGCGCATCCCCTGAGGATGTAACGACCGCAGGCATGGCCCGTTCGTTGACATAAAGCCTGAAGATGTCGGGGCGGGCGTAATGACCGGTCACATCAAAATCGTATTTTCCCCGTGCGATGTCGTTCATATCCAACTCGGCCGTTAGGATTGTCTCACTGTCATAGCTGGGCCCGGCAAGGACGTCGCCCAGGGGTGCAACAATGCAGCTGCCCCCGCGCATAAGCACCGTCTCAGGGTCATCTCCTTGAATCGCAGCATAATCTTCCGGACAATCCCGCCGTGTAAGATACTGACAGCAGGAAAGGACAAAACAGCGCCCTTCCAAGGCAATGTGCTGCATGGTCGGGAGCCAGGTATCCCGGTCATCTGCGGTAGGCGCGCAGTAAATCTGGATGCCCTTGGAATACATATATGTCCGCAGGAGGGGCATATAGTTTTCCCAACAGATAACGGCCCCCAGTCTGCCCAGGTCCGTGTCAAAGACCGGCAAGGTTGACCCGTCTCCAAACCCCCAGACGATGCGCTCCATGACCGTGGGCATGAGCTTGCGATGCTTCCCCATAAAGCTGCCGTCAGGCCCGAAGAACAAGACGGTACAATAGAGGGTCCCCTGGTCTCTTTCTATGACACCGATGACCAGATAAATGCTATTTTCCTTAGCTACGGCTCCCAATGCTTCGGTAGCGGACCCGGGTACGTCAACGGAACTCTCCCAGTAGCGCCGGAAATCATCCCGCCCCCCGGGAAGGCGCATACCCACCCGCGCGCCAAAATCCAAACCTTTGGGGTAGGCTGAGATAAAACCTTCGGGAAAGACCACCATCTGGGCCTTCTGCTTGGCAGCATCTGCTGCAAGCGCACGCACCTTCTCAACTGTCTTTTCTCGGTTGAAAACAACAGGGGTCGCCTGGACCACAGCAGCTCGAACGATACTCATAGTTCACCTCCAGATTTGATGTTATGAAATGATTATGTCCATGATGATTCTTACCAATACTTAGGCGTTTCGAAAATTCTACAACCTATTGAAATTGCAGATATTTGCTAAATCTTAGGTAACTTCTCAATAGTCCAGGAGAAATAATAGGATTTCTGGAGTGGGGTTCGGGTGTTTCTTTCCGGCGCTCTCTCAAAGTGAATTTACTTCTCTATTTTGCAGTGGTTGATATTTGGGGTTTTCTCCTCCTGAACCCTTGTTGGCTTCTCCATGCTCTTGGCAAAACCTCAAATATCAGCCACACTACGACGACAGGTTTAGAGAGCGCCGGAAAGAAACAGCTGAACCCCACGGTGCCCGAACTCATTGAGAACTTACAATCTTAGCAGTCTTGCCTCACACATGGAATAATGGAATGGTGGAATAATGGAATGATGTAAATTCGTCTTCTACCGAATGGATTAGATGGGAATTTCTCATTTCTCTCATGCTTTGTCAACTTGATTGTCCCAATAAACCATTCAGTCAATTCCCCAAAACCCATTATTTTTACCCCGTGAAACCTCTTCTTGTTTAACCGGGGTCAGTCTTCTCTCCGAGCCGTAGGCTTTACCCTCCGGCCTGGAAGCGAAGCCGAAGGCCATCGTTCCAACATTCCAATTGGGGTGAAGCGAACTAAGTTCACCATTGTCAAAAAAAATCACTTCTGTAACCATGGACATCGCACAATCAGGCAGACAAAAGATTTTTCAAACCGCCAAAAGATATTGTCCGGCCCTCTTTTCAACTACAAAGAAATTTCAAAATATGCTACTGTATTCGACAGCAAGAAAAGACTACCATATTGAGGAGCTGATAAAATGACCACAGATTCAACCCCTTCCCCCAATTTTATCCGAAATATTGTGGCGGAAGACCTCAAGACAAACAAGAACAACGGCCGGGTCCATACCCGGTTTCCGCCGGAACCAAACGGCTATCTCCATATCGGGCATGCCAAATCCATCTGCCTCAATTTTGGTATTGCCGCCGAAAATGGCGGCCTCTGCAATCTCCGATTCGACGACACCAACCCCAGCAAAGAGGAGGTGGAATACGTTGAATCCATCATGGAAGATGTCAGGTGGCTCGGGTTTGATTGGGATGATCGGCTCTTTTATGCGTCAGACTATTTTGAGAAGTTATACGAGTATGCTGAGGAATTGATCCGGAAGGGCAAGGCCTATGTCTGCGATCTGAGCCCGGAAGAAATAAGGGCGTACCGTGGCACTCTGACCGAGCCGGGGAAAGACAGCCCCTACCGGACCCGTTCGGTGGAAGAGAACTTCGACCTGTTTCAGAGAATGCGCGCAGGGGAATTTGAAGATCGTTCACGCGTACTCCGAGCAAAAATCGATATGTCCTCTCCAAATTTGAATATGCGGGATCCGGTCATCTTTCGGATACTGCGGGCAGAGCATCACAGGACAGGCAACAAATGGTGTATCTATCCCACCTACGATTTCACCCACTGCCTCTCCGACTCCATAGAAGGCATCACCCATTCCCTCTGCACCCTGGAATTTGAAGACAACCGACCGCTGTATGATTGGGTGCTTGATCAACTGGATGTCCCCTGTCACCCCCAGCAGATCGAGTTTGCGCGTCTCAATCTCAGCCATACCGTTTTGAGCAAACGCAAACTCCTGGAGTTGGTTGAGCAAAAACATGTGACCGGGTGGGACGATCCCCGGATGCCGACCCTATCGGGTCTTCGAAGGCGAGGTTACACACCGGAGTCCATTCGGAATTTTTGTGAGCGTATCGGGGTGGCCAAGCGGGAAAGCACAGTTGAAATTGCCCTGCTGGAGCACTGCCTGAGAGAAGATCTAAACAAACGGGCACGGCGGGTGATGGGGGTTTTGCGCCCCCTGAAGGTTGTCATCGACAACTATCCTGAAGACCTGGTGGAAGAGATGGAGGCCATAAACAACCCGGAGGATCTCGCCATGGGGACCCGTAAGGTCCCGTTTTCGCGTGTCCTCTATATAGAACAGGATGATTTTCACGAAGACCCGCCCAAGAAATTTTTCCGTCTGGCCCCCGGTCGCGAGGTCCGGCTGAGATACGCGTACTACATCACCTGTGTAAACGTGGTTAAGGACAGTAAGACCGGCGAGGTGACAGAACTTCATTGCACCTATGATCCCGAGACAAGGGGTGGTTCCTCTCCGGACGGGCGCAGGGTCAAGGCCACCTTGCACTGGGTCTCTGCCTCCCACTCTCAGGAGGCGGAAGTGCGGATCTATGATCACCTCTTCACAAAGGAACACCCGACAGATGACAAGGAGGTGAGTGATTTCAAGATCCATCTGAACCCGAACTCCCTCGAAGCATTGACCTCCTGCCGCGTAGAGCCGGGGCTCAGGGATGCACCGCCGGGCAGCAGGTTTCAGTTCGAGAGGTTGGGCTATTTTTGTGTTGATTCGGTTGATTCTACCGATGCCGGACTCATATTCAACAGGACAGTATCACTGAAGGATTCGTGGGCCAAGATCCAGAAGGCACAAAAGAAAAAAGGTCAACCCTGAAAACCGGGGGCGCCTTTCATTTTGCCCCTTTCTTAAAGACAAGCTCCGGTTTTTTTAAAAAGACGGTGGTATCGGGCGGGACCGATTCGGTGATCCACACATTCCCGCCAATCACCGAACGGGCACCGATTACCGTATCTCCCCCCAATATGGTGGCGCCGGCATAGATGATCACATCATCCTCTATGGTGGGGTGACGCTTCTTGTTTCTGAGCACTTCAGCCTCCTCCTTACTTATGGAAAGGGCGCCAAGAGTCACTCCCTGATACAACCTCACACGGTTGCCGATTTCCGTGGTGGCACCCACCACAACCCCTGTCCCATGATCTATAAAAACGCTTTCCCCGATATGAGCCCCTGGATGGATATCAATCCCGGTCAGGCTGTGGGAGTACTCCGTCATGATTCGGGGAAGTAAAGGGACACCCTGCTCATGGAGTTGGTGTGCGACGCGATAAACAGTGATGGCGAACAGCCCCGGATAGCTGAATATGATCTCATCATAGCTCATAGCCGCCGGATCGCCTTCATAGGCAGCCCTGACATCCTTGGCCAGCAGGGCCCTCAGGTTGGGCATTTCGTGGCCGAAATTTATTGCCGCCTCCTCTCCCCGTTCCTGACAATGGGTGCAGGGTTGGCTATAGCGAAGACACTCATGTCTCACTGCAAGAGTAATCTGCTCAGAGAGAATTTCAAAAAATGCGGTCACCTCCTGACCAAAATAGTATTCCAGATTCACCTCGTCTATCCGCGTTCGAACAAAGTATCCCGGATACAAGATGCGAAGTGCCCTTTGGATGATGTCTATGATCGACTCCCGTGAAGAGATTGGCTCCGGGCCCACATGATCAAAACAATCTTCCCGGCCGCAGGAAAACACCAATCGGCCCACTATTTCTGGAATCTCTTTTCGAAACCGGTTGGTGGTTTCCACCTCGGCCGTGCATTGATCTGCTTTGTATTTGGCATCCATGGCCGCTTTCACTCCTTACCGCGTGGGGTCGCACTCAGGTATCGCCCCACCTGTAACCTGACACCTGGGACCTGCTGCCAGTAACTTCACAACGGCAAAAGCACTCAGGTTCAAAATTTCAAACACCGGCGGCCGCCTGTTTGCCCGTTTCCCAGTATGGGGACAGGCTCCTCAATGTCTCGATGATGGGGGGGAGTTTATCGATGACAAAATCGATTTCTTCTTCCGTGTTATAAACACTCAGGCTGAACCTTATGGATCCATGGGCCATGGTAAACGGAACCCCCATGGCGCGCAGCACGTGAGAGGGTTGGAGAGAACCCGAAGTGCAGGCAGACCCTGAGGAGGCGCAGATCCCGAATTCATCCATATGAAGCAGAATGGCCTCCCCCTCAACAAACTCAAAGCTTATGCTTGCGGTGTTCGGGAGACGCTCAGACCGGCCCCCGTTAATCCGGATGTTGGGGACACGTTCTGCCATTTTGCTTTCCAGTTTGTCACGCAGCTGCCTTACTCGGGTGTTTTCCTCTTCCAGGTGCTCAGCGGCCAATTCACAGGCCTTTCCCAGCCCTATGATGCTGGCCGTGTTCTCCGTACCCCCGCGGCGCCCCATTTCCTGGTGGCCTCCGATGATAAACGGAGAGAACTTAACCCCTTTTCTCAAATAAAGAATCCCCACACCCTTTGGGGCATGGAGTTTATGGCCTGAGAGCGAGAGCATGTCTATTACATTATTTTTCATGTCAATGGGTATCTTCCCTGCCACCTGGACCGCATCCGAATGAAACGGAATTTCCCTTTCATGGGCAAGCTCTGCGGTTTTCTCCACCGGAAAAATCACACCCGTCTCATTATTGCCCCACATGAGACTGGCGATGGCCGTGTCCGGCGTGAGGCTTTCAACATAACGATCCATGTCAAGCTGGCCTTCTCCGTCCACGGGAATTTCTGAAACCCGGTACCCTTGATTGGTGAGATGTTCGCAGAGGGATTTTATGGCCGGGTGCTCCACCCGGCTCGTAACGATGTGGCGTTTATCCGGTTGGGTCTCCAAGGCGGACCTTATGACAGCATTGTCGCTCTCTGATCCGCAACTGGTAAATACGATCTCTTCGGGCGCGGCCCCAAGGAGTTGGGCGACCTTTTCCCTTGCCTCCCGAAGTCTTCGACCCACCTGTCCGCCGAAAGAATGGGCGCTGGACGGGTTTCCGTAAAGATCGTGGAAATATGGCAGCATTTCCTCCAGGACCTCCGATGCGACCTGGGTTGTGGCGTTGTTGTCCAGATAAATTGTCTTCATTGTGTCACCTCCTCAACCACCAGTTCAGGCCAGACCATCTCCCGCAGTTTCGCCTCAACAAAATTTTCCAGGGTCTGCTGGGACGCCTTACAAACGGCACAGCTGCCCCGCATTACCACCAACACCCGGTTGCCGATGACGTCCACCAGTTCTATGTCTCCACCATCCTGTTTGAGAGAGGGTCTTACCTCCTTTTCTATGGTCTCTTCTATCATCTTTATCTTTTGGATATTTGAAAGTTTGGGACGGGTTACCGGCTTTTCCTCATCCCCCACCCTCGAAATGATCTCTCTGATGGTGTCGTGGCAGTTCTCGCAGCCGCCCCCTGCTTTGGTATAGTTGGTGACCTCTTCCACCGTCGTCAGGTTGTTTTCCCTGACAGCTTTCTCGATTTCTCGATCGGTGACACCGAAACACTCGCAGACGATCTCACCCTCCTCCTCCTTTTTCGGTTCGCCTTTGTAATGGGCGATTGCCTGTTCCAAGGCCTGTCTCCCGAGGACGGAACAATGCATTTTCTCCTTGGGAAGCCCACCCAGAGAATCCGCAATATCCTGATTGGTGATTTTTTCTGCCTCGTCAATGGTCTTTCCTTTTAGCATCTCGGTAAGGGAAGAAGCCGAGGCAATGGCGCTTGCACAGCCAAAAGTCTTAAATTTGGCATCGCTAATCTTGCCATCCTCATCTGTCTTAAAGGTGAGTTTGAGGGCATCGCCACACGCCATTGACCCCACTTCTGCAACGCCGCTTGCGTCTTCCACCTCACCCACATTCTTTGGGTTGAGAAAATGCTCCTTTACCTTATCGGTGTATTCCCACATGGGACTCCTCCTTGGTTGAACTTGGTTTATGAGACGTAAAGCCCTTTGAGTATCTGATTGGAACCTAAAAAAAATTGTTATTTCAATAGAATTTTTCGTAATTCCTCAATAAGTTTTGGAAAAATAATAAGATTTCTGGAGTGGGGTTCGGGTGTTTCTTGAAGGCGCTCTCTCAAAGTGAATTTACTTCTCCCTTTCGCAGTGGCTGATATTTGGGGTTTTCTCCCCCTGAACTCTTATTGGCTTCTCCATGCTCTTGGCAAAACCCCAAATATCAGCCACGCTACGACTACAGGTTTAGAGAGCGCCGGAAAGAGACACCTGAACCCCACGGTGCCCAAACTTATTGAGAAAATACAATTTTTCTAGCATAAAAAAAGCCGGATCTCAACAACCAACGCGCGGTTGAACGGGTCTCACCAGAAGCGAGGGTTGAAAAAAGAGCTATTTCGAGTCGGTTTTTTCCCTGATCGGGCGACCTCTGGAAATGAAGGAAATGCCCTGCTGCGATTTGGTGCCGATCATAACCCCTTCAATGACCGGTTCATTAACCTTGGTCTCTGATTTCCATTTTACAATAAAATTGGCCCCCAAGCCCCCCCTTTTGTTGGATTCTTCTACGACGTGGTGACTTGAGGCCATTGGGTTGAGTTTTTTGGGATGCTTTAGGTAGCGCCTTACCAACTTCCCTTTTGAATCATAGTAGTTCACGGAAAGGATGGTAATGGGGCTGTTGGGGTCGGTGTTTCGGATGCTGAGGGTGGCGGTCAGATAAAAAGGAAGTTCCGTGTCTCCACCGAAAACATGGGAATAGATCGGCACATATACGGCTTGTCCCTTTGACAGCACGATTTCCGATGCGGCCTGGCTTGCGAAGGCAAGCTGACCAGCGGCTAACATCACTCCCCAAAAAGTCACCAACAATATCAGTCGCCTGCACTGTTTCATCTGTTTCACTCCTTTCTGATTTGTCCTTGATGTCAGTATCAAAAATTCGTAACCGTTCACGGGTTCAAAGGTTGCATTCTCATCGCCATACATCATTTTGTAAACGTCTTGTACAGAAAAACCGACCGATTCCACATCCCCACAAAACTGGAACATGGCATTTGGCAATTATGTGGTAAAATCAGTTTTTTTTACAAGAACTTCGGGTCTTCAATTCTGTCCTTGTCCCTAACCCTGAACGTTGAACCCTGAACCTATTAACGCTTACAAAAATCCATGGTTAGGTCTCGTCCAGGTACTCGGCCCAGAGTTGGCTCCGCAAGTGACCAATCTCCCTGAACTTTGCCTTCAGGACATCCATAACCTTGGAATCGTTCCTTTTTATCTCCTCTTCCAGATCAGGGCAGATGTAGTGATGGCAAATAAAGGGTCTCGATTTCGTATCAAGGGTACACCCGGATGAACCCAAAAACCAGCAACCTTTTTTGCTCATTGCCTCCCTTCTCCACTTTTGCTCTCCACCCGACAGTCTGAGGAAGAGTATATCCTTCTCGCTGAAAAGATAATGGACCCTAGCACAGCAAGGGGCTCCGCACTTGAAACATAGCCGCGCCACATATTCTTTCTGCAGGGCCGCCACTTCAGAGATCAGATCTTCTATTTTGTTTACAGTTTCTGAAACCATCGGGTTTGCAGCTTTATAGCCAAAGAACTCATCAGGGCATTCTTTGATATTTTTATTGAATTTTAGTTGGCTGACCCATAATATCGCAACTTCTCAAAAAGTCGGGGAGCTACCAGTTAAACCAAAAAGCCAATCTTTATTGTAGCACTTTATATGCATATTTTTCAAAGACCAAATATAATGGCAACTTCTCAATAAATCCAGGGATGATAACCATTGAAAACTCAAGTACTGGTCATGAATTTAGTTTCTTTCAAAATTTTGCGCTTAGAAAGGGGAATGGGGGTTCCGTTTTGAAGGGTGTAACCCTGGCTGAGACCGTTAGAGAGCGTTAAGTAATCACGGACAGGGCCGGCACCAAAAACCATAGGACTTTCCCGGAAGTACTTTCTTTTGTTTTCTCCCACGGCGCGTGATTGCTTTACGCTCTCTTTCGGGCGAGTTTTACAACCGAAAAACGGAATCCACATTCCCCTTGTTGAATAGGGCTGAAGTTTTACAAATATTATAAGATGATGCAGGATTCTTGGATTACGCCGATTGATGGTTAGACGTCTCTGAATAATCTTCAAAGTCTGCGGTTAATGATGTTACTTTCCAGTCCCTTTGTAGCTGCAACGCTGATCGTTCTCTTTGCGTTCTTCGTTCGCTCGTTTTCCGGCTTTGGCAGTGCGCTGTTGAGCATTCCCCTTCTTGCCCATTTCTTCGAGTTGAAATTCATCGTCCCGGTCGAATCCACTTTTGAAGTGGTTATGAGCATTGTCTTAATACCAAGGATCTTCCGGGACGTACATAAGAGGGATCTCTTGCTAATGTTGGGAGGCGCACTGGTGGGGAGCATCGTCGGCATATATGCCCTCAAGTCCGTTGCCGACCAGACGTTGAAGATGATTTTGGGAATCGTGATTATCGCGGTGGCGGCGAATCTGTTTTTTTACAAGACCGATTCGGTCCCGAATATCTCTGAGAAGTGGGGGCTGGCGGCAGGACTTGCTGGTGGAATTCTGGGCGGCATGTTCGGGACGGGTGGCCCAGCATATGTTACCTATCTTGCCTTTCAGAATCGCGAAAAACAACAGTTTCGCGCAACGCTTATTATGCTGTTTGCCATAGAGTACGCCTGGCGGCTTGCGGTATATATTTGGGATGGACTTTACACATTTGAGGGCCTGAAGTGGTCTTTGTGGTTGGCTCCTGCCGTTGTCGTTGCGACAATTGCAGGACATCTTGCCCATTTTCAAGTTAATGAGCGTATTTTCAGGTATGTAGTGGCTGCATTACTTACTGTTTCGGGCATTTTTTGCTTCACTTAGGGTCTATTCATTCAAATCAAGTCATGTTTACACATGATTTATGCCACAGTCAGATTGAATATTTTAAGAAATTCTTTAAATTTTTGAAAGACCTACCAAAAAATGGCGGAGCGAAGCGACTTCCACAAATATTCAATATTCATTAGTCAATTCCCGCCTCGCCGACTTAGGAGGTTGAGAACAAAATACCCATAAAGATAAGAAGCATAACCAGTGAGTGAAGTTGCTTGAAGGAAAAAATATTATTGGAACCAGTACTCAAAATCCTTAACGAGGAATTTGCGATTCATCGTCTAGGGCCTGAAGAGCCGATTCCTAAAGCAGTTCTGAACAGCAGATTTTTCTGGGTCGGAAAAACTGATGAAGAGCTGTCGATTGTGTGCGGATCCAAAACACTTCCCCATAAAGGCGAGGTCAGTAAAGGTTGGTCATGCATCAAAGTCGTCGCACAACTCGATTTGGAGCTTACCGGTATTATCGCTGGGCTGTCATCCGCTCTCGCAAAGGCGGCTATCAGCATTTTCGCCTTATCCACTTTTGATACGGATTATATTTTGGTGAAATCGGAGCAGATAGAAAAGGCATCTGAAGTATTGAAAAATTCCGGTTATGACATCGAGAAGGCAATCTAACGCCAAACTTCAACTCGGCGGTTTCAGGCTGCAATAGCGGCTGTTTCTTGTTAAACTGCAGGGGCGCACTTCTTTAACTGCCTGGCTGTTGTTCTCTGGCCCGGCCACATTTGAGAGGGGGATATCATGTCCAACAAGGAGATCTGCTTTTTGACGGCCGTAGAGTTGACCCGCCGCATCCATGCCAAGGACCTTTCCGTCAGAGAAGTAATGGAGGCTCATTTAGCCCAGATCGAGCGCATCAACCCGCAGGTGAACGCCATCGTCACGCTTTTGTCTGAGCAGGCCATGGACCAGGCTGCCGTCGCCGATGAAGCCCTTGCCCATGGTGAGGAGGTGGGGCCGTTACACGGGCTTCCCGTGGCACACAAAGACCTGCACCTGACCAAAGGTATCCGCACCACATTCGGATCTCCCATTTTTAGTGATTTTGTGCCGGAACAAGACGCCATCATCGTGGAGCGTCTGAAGGAGGCCGGTGCCATCACCATCGGGAAGACCAACACGCCGGAGTTTGGACTCGGCTCCCAAACCTTTAACGAGGTCTTCGGAGAGACCTGCAATCCCTACGATGGCACCAAGACCTGCGGCGGCAGCAGCGGCGGGGCGGCTGCGGCTTTGGCCTGTGGCATGCTGCCCATCGCGGATGGGAGCGACCTGGGCGGTTCACTCCGCAACCCGGCCAATTTTTGTAATGTGGTGGGCTTTCGCCCATCTCCCGGCAGAGTCCCGGCATGGCCTACCCTGGCGGGCTGGTTTCCATTGGCGGTGCAGGGTCCCATGGCCCGTACGGTGGAGGATACCGCCCTTTTGTTGAGTACAATCGCCGGCCCCGACCCGCGTACACCCATCGCCATCACTGAGAAGGGAAGTCTGTTCAGGCGACCGCTGGCCCGGGATTTCAAAGGGGTAAGGGTTGCTTGGAGTCGTGATTTGGGGGATCTGCCAGTGGACCCCCGTGTGACGGCAGTCATTGACGCACAACGGCACGTATTTGAATCTCTGGGCTGTGTGATAGAGGATGGAGAGCCCGATTTCACGGACGCGGATGAAGCCTTCAAGACGTGGAGGGCCTGGCTCCTCGAACTCAACTTTGGCGAATTGATGAAGACCTCCCGGGACCAGATGAAAGATACCGCCATCTGGAACATTGAGGAGGGTGTAAAGTTGAGCGGCCCGCAGATCGGGAGGGCGGAACGTAAGCGTACGGAACTGTATCACCGCGTGCGGGAATTCATGGACACCCATGAATTCCTGGTTCTCCCCGTAAACCAGGTGCCCCCTTTTGATCTAAAGAAGCGCTATGTTGAAGAGATCAACGGGGTGAAAATGGCTACTTATATGGACTGGATGAAATCATGCTATTACATCACGGTCACCGGTCATCCGGCCATCTCGGTACCCTGTGGTTTTACGCCCGAAGGTTTGCCGGTGGGTGTCCAGATCGTGGGCCGACACCAGGACGATTGGGGTGTGCTACAGCTGGCCTGGGCCTTTGAACAGGCCACGGGCTTCTGGCGTCAAAGACCGCCACTGGCCTCATGAAACAATCCCCAGTCAACCACCATCCCAAGAAGGGTGGCTAGAATGGTGATTCCCCTGAAAGGGTCTTTCACGGAATATTGCTCACCTCAGAGACCCCAGTACCATCTCCCGGAGCTACGGAGCAGGCGCGGAGAACGCGGAAGTTACTTTCGACGCGCTTCTGTCGTCAAATAGTGCTTGCCAAATATTACTGGTCATGAAAGTATTACCGCATTACATTAATACTTGATCAGGAGACAAGAATGCTTACAGCCACAAGCAAGCTTACAAAAAAATATCAAGCAACTGTACCGGCAGTTGTAAGAAAAAAACTAAAACTCAATGCTGGTGATGTCATCACTTTCGAGATTGAGAAAGAAACA
Source organism: Desulfobacteraceae bacterium (assembly GCA_016783065.1). Lineage (GTDB taxonomy): Bacteria > Desulfobacterota > DSM-4660 > Desulfatiglandales > Desulfatiglandaceae > JABMQV01. Next base: position 25,609 of record JADHXI010000013.1, read on the forward strand.
GTCAAACTCAGAAAAGCAAGACCATTAGATCTTGAGTTTAGTTCAGCCCTTGTCTCCACACTTAGTGAGTGGGAATCGCAAAATGATGAGGAAGCGTACAATGATTTATGAACCATTTGATGTCGTTGTTGTACCATTCCCGTTTACAGATTCTGCAAAAACAAAAAGGCGACCTGCACTTGTATTATCGCAACCAGCAGATTTTGGAAAAATTATTGAACACTCTATATTGGCGATGATTACGAGTCAAAAGAACGATCCCTGGCCATTAGATGTTGTTATTAAAAGCAAGAAATCATCTGGTTTGGTTGCGCCATCTGTTGTAAGAATGAAATTGTTTACGCTTGATAATAGGTTTATTCTCCGAAAAATAGGTCATTTATCAAAAGCTGACCAGAGTCAGGTCAAGAAAAGCCTCTTAAAAATATTTAATTATATCAGTCAATCTTCAATCCTATAACGAAACCTTTGAAAAACGTTCAATTTTGGTCAAGGTCAAGCCTCCGGCCCAGAGGGGCCTACGCCCCGGAGGGGAAGGCGAGAATTTCAACCACAGGAATATATTTAATATTTCGAGGATTGAAATTTGAGTCTGACGCCGAGATTGGCCAAAAGGGGGCGTTTTGCAAAGGTCTCATAACGTCTTTCACAGCCTTTGACGTCAGGTCAGGGGGACATCCGTTTCCTGTTGAGGAAACCAAGAGAGGAGGTATTTTGAAATGAGTTTAAGCAGCAAAACGAATACCCAGGGCCCAAGGCGTGCCATTGTCCGGGCATTATACAGATCCATGGGTTACAGCGATTATGACCTGGATCGTCCACTAATCGGGGTGGCCAATTCATGGAATACCGTTGTTCCGGGTCACTACAATTTGAAGCAGGTTTCGGAGTACGTCAAACAGGGCATTTTCCAGGCTGGGGGCACGCCGGTTGAGTTCGGGGTTATCGCTGGCTGCGACGGCCTCGCCAACGGCCACCAGGGAATGCGTTATATTCTGCCTTCTCGAGACCTGATCGCGAACTGTGTTGAAACCATGGCCCAAGCCCATCGGCTGGAGGGTCTGGTCCTTTTGGGCTCCTGTGACAAGATCGTCCCAGGCCTACTTATGGCTGCCGGTCGTGTTGACATTCCGGCAATCATGGTGGTGGGAGGCCCTGCCGAGGGTGGCTGTGAGTTCGACGGTCGCGCCTCGGACATCACCTCTATTGGCGAAGCCATGGGTATGGTCAAGGCCGGCTTGCTGGATAAAGAGGCCTTTGACACACTGCAAGACCGCGTCATGCCGTCCTGCGGATCGTGCTCTTTTCTGGGAACAGCCAATTCCATGTGCTGCATCGCCGAGGCAATCGGTTTGAGTTTGCCGGGCACGGCCACCATCCCGGCCACCCACGCCGATCGTCTTCGGGCTGCCCAAAGCTCCGGGCGTCGGATCGTCGAGATGGTTGAGAAAGGTGTCACCGCCAGACAAATCATCCACCGGAAAGCCGTTGAAAACGCCATTCGTGTCATGATGGCCATCGGAGGTTCAACCAATGTCGCCTTGCATCTGCCGGCCATAGGGTATGAGGCTGAAGTTGAAGTGGACATGGAACTCTTTGACGAGCTGTCCCGAACGACTCCCCATCTGGCCAGGATTTATCCGGCCGCTGCACCAAACGTACCCGATTTCCACCAGGCCGGTGGCGTTCCGGCCGTGATGAAGGAACTCCTGCCCCTCTTGCATGGGGACGTCTTGACCGTTTCCGGGCGGACCGTGGCTGAGAACGTAGAGGGGGCCGAGACGCGTGATTCAGGTATTATCAGGACCTTGTCAGATCCCTGGAGCAGGGAGGGCGGCCTGGCTGTCTTGCGGGGCAACCTGGCACCCGACACGGCCGTCGCAAAACCTGCCGCTATCAACCCGGAAATGCGCACCTTCACGGGCACGGCCCGCTGCTTTGACTCAGAGGAGGAGGCTAACCAGGCCGTTCTGGAAGGCCGGGTTGAGGCCGGTGATGTTGTGGTCATTCGCTATGAAGGTCCCAAGGGCGGTCCTGGCATGCCGGAGATGGCCACGGCCATGAAACTCCTTTACGGGCGAGGGTTGGCTTTAAAGACGGCCCTGATCACAGACGGCCGTTTTTCCGGCACCAACAATGGCTGCTTTGTGGGTCACATCTCGCCGGAGGCGGCCGAAGGCGGGCCCATTGCTGCTGTCAGGGACGGAGACCAGATCACCATAGACATCCCCAACCGCAACATCCACCTTCAGCTCCCTCAACAGGAGATCGAGGCACGGTTGCGGGAATGGCAACCGCCACCACCGAGAGTCAGGAGCGGCTACCTGGCCCTTTATGCGCGCTTGGCCGAATCGGCGGATAAGGGTGCCATTCTCCCGCATAGGGTTGATTAGCCCCATGCCTGATTTCTTGGGGACGAAGATCCGAAAGAGATTATTGTATCTGTAGCGATCTGGACCTAGAGGACCCGGCCTTGGTTACCCCGGAGGGGATTTAGTCTACTTGAATTTGAATGGCTCAAGGAGTGGTGCATGGGCAAATGGGGTCACCCATTCCCACCGTTGTCCGGGTATCCGATAAAGCAGAAGCCGGGCAGGTTCACTTTAAATTTGACAGATTTCCTGAGATACTCTAAGATATTATAAGCTACTCTGGGAGGAAGGAATGGGACGGGGAAAGGTTTTTGAATGTGAGGTCGCTGTATCAACCGGAGTGAAAGAAAAGCTTCAAACAAAACACCATATCGAGATCTGGGAGGTTGAAGAGGGGATTTATGATGATCGCCATTCATTCTCAATTGGTTACAAAGATCGTCATTTTGTTTATGGTCAAACTTTTTCAGGAAGATATCTTCTTGTTTTGGTGAGAGTTCTGTCTTTGGAAGAGATCTTGAAACTAGGTTTCAGGCAGGGGACCAACGTCCTCAAAATAATTACGGCACGGGATATGAATTCAAAGCAAAGAAAAACCTATAATGAAAGAAAAGGGATTGCATAATGAAAAAAACCACGAAAGTTTCAGATGTTCCCCCCATGAATGATGAGAATCTGGTGAAGTTCTGGGACGGCCACGAACCTGAAGATTTTGACGGTTGGCAAGATGGATCATTGAAATTCACACGGCCACCCAAAAAGTTGATTCAATTAAGACTTGAGCCCAGAGACATCAGAATAATCGACAGGGAATCCAAACGTTCTGGCATAGACAGAGCACAGTTAGTGCGTTCATGGGTAAAGGAAAGGATTAGACAGATCGTCAATGCTTAGGGCGCGAATTTAGCACAAATCAGCAATCTTATACGGATGATAACGTGGTGCAGAACACTGGGGCATCGTGGCGGGCTAAACTTGGTATAAAACTTCTATTATCAGTATACCAACATCATGTCAAGTTATTTACTTATTGATGGACGTCCCCCATTTCCCACCTATATAAACTTTCTCCCAGCTTCCTATTGAGAAAACGGATGTATTCATTTTGCAGTGTTCACCGGGACTGGTTGCTGAAAAGTGTCGGATTTTGGTGATTGTCAGCCATCTATGTCAGTGGTTTCTTTGTGGCCGTCGTGGGAAGCGGTCCTGACATTCCTCTAATCGAAGTTATTGACTATGTTGCCTAAGTTTGCTCGGTCCTTCTCAGTGTCTTCCTTTTATGGAATATCGGGTCGTGATATACTGAAAAATGGGACAGTTCAGAGCTACATTAAAACTGGGTTATTTCATCCTATCCGCCAACAGGGCCAGAGAGTTCTTGGCATTTACCAGGCCACCGGTGCAGGTTTTGCCTGCAAGGCTGTCCATAGGTTTGGTGCCGTCAAACACTGCCAGGACGATGTCCTTGTACGTGGCGTGGGGGTATTGTGCCCAGAGCAGGGCTACCACTCCCACCACGTTGGGAGCGGCCATTGAAGTTCCTGCTTCGTATTTATATTCATCGGTCTTCAGAATGAGTCCGGTAATGTATGTGTATTCACCTTTGATTTTGATAGCCACACCTCTGTTCTGCCCTGAATCATTTGTTTCCAACTGAAAACCCAAGGTGAAGTCAGCGGTGGTGAATAAAGGCAGTGTTTCGGGATAATCATAATCGTCATGATTCATATCCTCCCATGAGAAGAGAATGCTTCCGCCAGAGAACGGGTTTCCACCATCGCTTTTACGCGCCATCCGTACGAAGTCACCCTTGTTGACGTGCACGCTAATACCCAATTCCTCCATGCAGGCGCTGTCGTAAGAACTCAGATCCACGTTTCGCCAGACCTGATGATTGATGTTGTTTTCATACACACCTTCGTCGCAGAAGTCGGAAGGATCTGCTAAGATTCGGATGGCTCCGGCCCCCTCTGGGCAGTCGGCAAAACCCCAGCCGTCCTCTTCGGGCTCAAAGTTCCACCCCCCTTCACCCCCTATGTGTATTTCTTTCTCCGTGCCGGCGTAAGTGCTTAAGATGGCGGTCCCCGGGCCGGCCACGTCCACTGATATAGCGCCGTAATTGGAATAATCCGCAAGTTGTCCCTTAGGATCAATAGCCCCCACGTTAATGATGTTATCCAGGTCGTAGCAGCCTGGATTGGAGAACTTTTTGTCGTTGTCAAACGAATCATTACCAGCGGCCACCACCAGGATGGCCCCGGCCTTACGGAGATTGACCGCTGCATCAAACCATTTCTGGTCGCAGTGGTCGTAGACGGGGTCGCCAAGACTCATGTTGACAACTTTAGCCCCTGCCGCGGCGGCAAAGTTCATACCATCAGAGATATTCTCTGTTGTGCCTGTTCCACAGGGGGTAATAACCCTTACCGCCATGATCTCGGATTTCCAGCATACGCCGCTGATGCCAACGCCGTTATTTGCTAAAGCGCCTATGATCCCGGCAACGTGAGTCCCGTGACCGGCGAGGTCCATTGGATCATTGTCCTTGTCTACAAAATCATAACCGTGCTTTGAGCAGTCATAACCTGCTGGACAACCTGTCCCATCCCACATATTGGCGGTCAGATCCTCCTGGTTATAATTGACCCCTGTGTCAATAACCGCCACCAAGACCGAACTGCAATCGGTCCAGGTGTCCCAGGCATCTTCCAGATCCATGTCCACACCCGGAAGGCCTTCCCATGGTTCATCGGGGTCCTTGATTTTCTGGCCGGTGTTTTTCAGACCCCAGAGTTGACCATAATCGGGGTCTGTTGGCGCCGCAGAGATCGCATAGATGTAGTTGGGCTGTACGTATTCCACCTCAGCCATGGCTGCAAAGTCGGGCAAGGCCGACTTAACCCTTGTTCTTTCCGCCAGTTTCACCTTCAGCCAGCGGTCCCAGGGCTGACTCGCAAAAGACGGCCTACTCTGGATAGTGGCCCCAAATCCGGAAACCATGTCCATAGCCCTGGTCTTGGTCACACCTTTAGCAAACTTGACCAGAACTTCACCTGGTACATAAGTCCCGGGCTCAAGCTTGCCTGCTGGCATCGTGCCCTGGGAACATGGCGGCTTTACGTGCTTGTAAGAGGCCTTGTTACCAAGGCATTCCTCGAAGTCAGATTGATTTTCGGCGCTAGAGTCACTGCCGCTGCTGCACCCAGCGAGATGCAGCGCCAAACCAAGAAGCAACAAGCCTGCAATAGTCGAAGCTGATTTTCCCCTCATCTTTTGCCTCCATAGTCCCAGAATGTTGACAGTAATAGCGCCTCCGTCAATTTTTGGTCTGAGCAAAGGGCGAGGACCATCCTTATTTACCCTCGGGAAGTATAAGGCGGTAGAGCCAGTTAGGCTGGACGTACTCCACCCCAGGATGCGAGGCGGCTTTCCGCATGGCTTCCCTGACCACTGTTTCTTCCGGAAGGAGCACGGTCAGCCAGCGGTCCCACGGCCTCTTTACCGGAATCTCCTTAACCTTGACTTCATATCCCAAACCCTGGACGATCTCCTTGGCCTTTTCCGGGCCGACCTCCTCTCTGAACTTGATCAGGATTTCCCCTGGCACGTATGAACCAGGTTTCAACGGTCCTTTCGGCATCTTGCCCGGCTGGACCGGACCGCCAGCCACCTGATCATTAGCGTTGAAATTTTGTTTTCCTCTGTCACACGCAGCGAAGCCAATAACAATAAACGCGACGGACAAGACCGATAGAATTTTTCTCATGGATGTGCCATCTCACACTAATGGGATGCGGGACGTTCTTGGTGATTAAGTAACTCTTGTAATATATACGAATTAAGAAAAAGGGGCAAATCCACTCTTGCCTCATCTATGCTTCGGCTATGAGCTTCTCCGTATGTTTTCTCATTAATCGATTCTTTGATGTGCTTGCCCTCATTTGTTGTACGTCGCTGCTTGAACTGGAGAAAGGGACGACGGATTTCTTATGGAGGTTTTTCTCCCAACAGAGGCAAAGCTTCTTACATGGATTGGGTAGGCACATTTTGAGGTGTTTGCGCATGGGGAAACTTGCGAACCAAAAATTAAGAATTGAGAATAATGAGTTATGGATAAGATGGATAAGAAGTCGCTTTTTAGGCAGGGAGTATATGGAAATCATGGCTTGTGTGTCAAATTGAATTCAACCTTCCCGCCTGAAGCGGGATTGTGGTGGCAACTGGCTGGCTAAAAATGAGGGCTGGGGCCAGGCCTGCCCTGGCGCGACTAACTGGATTTGAAGCGACGACTCAGCTGTATGGCTGAAGAGAGGATTTCTTGGAATTGACAACACAAGACCAGGTCTGGGCCAGGGAAGGGCACAGAAGGCATGACGGTGACCCGGTGGCTTGATCTTGCCAGAATGGCGTAAAATCGGGGAAATTTAGGTAGAGCTATCCCTTGAACTCATCTATTTCTTCAAAAATCACCCGCTGTAGACCTCCGGCCTCTGGCTCCGCTTCCAGCCCGTAGGGCTTCCAGGCCGGAGGGTACCCTCCTTCTCGACAACGGTGAAAGGGTTCGTCTCATTGGAGTCCACACTCCAGAGGTCCACACATCCAGCAAGCTCTATAGGGACGCCAAGAGAAGCGAGAGGGACATAAAAACCATTCGGGGATTTGGCAGAAGGGTCTCCGTTTTCACCAAGAGACTGGTCCAGGGTAAAAGGGTCCGCCTGGAATACGATGAGGGCAACACATACATCAAGCACCGGGGACAAGTATGGGAGAATCCTCGCCTATGTCTACTTGGAGGATGGGGCCTCAATGCCTAGATCATCCGGCAGGGCTACGGCCATGCTTACACAAGATTTCCCTTAGCCTTCATGGAAGAATTCCGGTAGTACGAGCGGGAAGCCAGGGAATAGGGCAGAGGCTTGTGGGCTGATGATGCGATCTCTCTGCCATCCGAGGGAAAGTTACATGTTGAGAGAGCTCCTCCCTCTGACGGCGACAGCGGGGATATCACGGTTTACATTACAAAGACCGGAAAGAAATACCACAAGGCCAATTGCCGGTATCTGAGGAAGAACAAGATTCCCATTTCACTTGAACAAGCAAAGGCACGAGGTATATTCCATGTTCGGTCTGTAAGCCTCCGAGGTAGACTGAGATACATGTGAAGGACTTGGGCGCGGAAGAGGGAGCCTCCCGTGATAAAAAGTTGCCACCTCCGCTCTGTCTGTCCTTCCACGCCGAGAAATGATAGCATGTATCTTGACTCAAAATTAACACTACACCATTTCATCAGTGAGTTATTCGTTTCCTGACCAGCCATGAATTAGTAAGGTGGACGAGCTACGTAGATCCAAGGTTCCGGCTCCCATGGCATCACTTTTCCACTGTCATCCTCCCACTCCACAAGAGCTTCCATTTGAACCTGTAACTCCTTGTTACGTTCGTCACTGGTTTCATACTGTGCACCGGGCTCCCATTTGTGTACAGATTTCGAATCCTCCTCTCCTACCTCGAATTCAACTTCCCACCTACCTTCCCGATCATCCTGACTAGTCTTGTCTCTGACTTTTGTCTTCCCTGTTAGCCAATGCCATTGCTCTTTTGGACCGGGGCATCCGACCACTACCTCAGCTTGGCTGGAATGTTCCACTACACCCGTAGGCCCCCAACAAGGTAGCCCTTTAACATTAAGTCCTTCAGCATAGTTTCTATTGAGCTTGGTCATATATTTTTGTGCAGGTATCACTTCATTGTACACGTGTATATACCACCAATCGGAATCATTAGAACCGTCGTTTCTAAGGATTAAAATACTCGCACTTTGACGAAACAATCCCGTGGTCTTAGGATCTTCGATTTCTTCCTCATGCAAACTTCCATCATCCTCCCATTGTTGCTTATTTTTCTTCTTGACCACCGGATAGAGCTTATCTATAGCCAACATACGATCAACAGCCGCATCAATATAACTCAGAAGCCTGCTGAATGGAATTGCGCTTCGGGACAGTATGTTAGTTGTGTAATACGTCCCAACAGCACGTCTAAATATACCAGTTGCCTGAATCCGGTCGATTTTCTGTTCCCTGAGAAAAGAAAGCCTGGGGAAGATCTCTAACCTTTTATAAAACTTCCGGGGCCAAATTTGAGATCCAAAGATAAAGAACGGCTTTCTTTTTTCGACAATTATGTTGCGCACGAAGCTGATTCCGACTGATTCGAAGTCCCTTTCATCGATAACTATTCCTTTGCCGAGCAGAAATTGTTGAAACTGCTGGCTTGCAAGTTCTGGTGAAAAAGGGGTCGCCAGTTTTTCCTGATATGGTCTACTGCTAACTAGCGATAATGTGCTCTGTGCATGGCTCTGACTTGAAACAAAAATAATAATTGGTAAGAGAGAAGCTATGCGAAAAACAGTTTTTCCCAAACGGTATGGATCTGCCATGGCTATTCCTCCTCTCACAATAGTGCATCCACAATTAGTTCAACGGTATCGTGGCGCCCTGATAATGAATAAATGAACACCATTATCCATATGGCACCAAGAATCCATTCTATTTTTGCAATGGCTAGGCCGTTTCTTACCCTATACATGCCACCAAAATTCGCTTTCACAAATAGGACTGTGCTAAGACCCATAGCCCACCATATCCTTCTGAGTCTCGAGGCTCTCGAAGGACCGTGACAATCGCCACACATAGGAAGCTTTGTCAGCCAAAGGCCCCATTTGTCGTCTATTGTCTTTTCCTGTATACGCCAATAGAAAAAGATGCCAAAGCCGATAATGAGCATTACGCCGCTGGATATCACTTTCATAGGCCTGATACCGAGGCCCAAAAGATGATCGCATATCCAGAATAAGACCCTAAACGGAATAGAGCGGTTTACTCTGTCTGATGCTAGATGATATCTAATGTACATAGCCTTGTTGGCGTCAGCTAAATTTCCCTCCTTTCTCAGATCGTTCTCAATGTTACGAAGAGATGCTATCGGGTCCTCCAGGCCAGAAAACCTCAGGTTACCTGGCTTCGTCCACGGTATCATCCACCATGTTAATTTCGGAGGGACAATCACCGTCTTCAAATCTGTGCACACAATTCGAAGTCGACTTCCTTTAACTTTGATTTTCTCATTATTTTCAACATTCGCGTTTCTCAAATCGAGATTTTGGCCAATAGTACTTCCATAGATCTGGACAGTCTTTGGGATTCTAGCCCCGCATAATCGAAAGCTTTTATTAATCGCCGTCTCTTTGAGATTGAGACTTCCATCAGCTGGGAAGACGCTTCTCGACAAATCCAGGTCTTGGCCTATGGTTAGGCTCGAGAGCTTCAATTTGTCGCCTTCCGCATCAGTCAGAACCACGTTTCCGCTGATTATACCTGGCCTATGAGGTTCGCTCTCAAAGCTCATTTCCTTAAAACTTACCCTTCGAAGAATTACATCAGAATTGAAGCTCGATCCTTTGAATCTGGTGGTCGTGAAAATCGCACTTTCAAAATTAACTGCGCTCTTGAACTCACACCTAATAAAGCGGGCGACAGCCCGATACTGCTCACTCTCGTCTTTCTCCGCCCGAAATCGACTCCCAAACAGATTCACTGGACCCTTAAACAGCACCTCGTCGAAAACCACGTTACCCTTAAACCTGGCGAAATTCAGATTGATGCCCTCAACGAACTCTGCGAACCTAACGCTAATTGAACGGGTGTCCTTCGGTTCAAATGTGACATGTTCCAGGTGTACAGCCCGGGTAAACACCACCCGATCCTTCCGGCTCGGTGAGTAAGCACGTACTGCTCCCCTAACAGTGCTATCCATAATCTTTAGTTCACCCTTTATATCACCTTTAGGCCTAGTGTTTGCTTTCTCACCG
>JADHXI010000148.1 GCA_016783065.1 Desulfobacteraceae bacterium
TATTTGGGGTTTGACAAAAGCATGGAGAAACTAATAGGGGGCAACAGGAGAAAACCCCAAATATCAGCCACTGCCAAAATGATGTGTAAATCCACTTTGAGAGAGCGGTTCCAAGAAACAGCCAAACCCCACTCTAGAACTTACCCGGCAACCGTAACTATCAGAAACCGATATTAGGGAGAATGAAGCAATGTGGAAGGCCTATCCAAGACATAGCGTTAACCTGTCAGCAGGGTGCTATTCAGCAGTCCTGAACGCTCTTATCCGTGGAAGAGTGCTCCAGGGCCCCGAGGTGGAGGTCTTCGAGAAAGGCTTTGCCGACTACCTTGGTGTTCGTCATGCCCTGGGCGTCTCCTCGGGGCGGGCCGCCCTCTATCTGGCCTTTAAGGCGCTGCAGTTTTGTGAAGGGGATGAAATCATCATGCCGGCCTATACCTTTCATATTGTCCCCCTGGTGATTAAGGCCTGTGGCCTGAACCCTGTGTTCGTTGATGTGCTGCCGGACACCTACAATGTGGATGTTGCGCTTATGGAAAAGAAAATTACCCCAAGAACGAGGGCCATCCTTGCCACACATATGTACGGACAACCCTGCGATATGGAACCGGTTCTGCAACTTGCCCGGGAAAACGACTTGAGAGTTCTTGAAGATTGTGCCCACGCCCTTGGCGCCAGTTATAAGGGCCGCAAGGTAGGAAGCCTTGGTGACCTGGGGGCCTTTACCTTTGCCATGGCCAAGAATATGCCCTGCTTTGGCGGCGGCATGCTCACCACCAATGATGACGACACCTATCGCAGGTTGGTGCACATGGTCCGCCCCCCGGGTGCGGACAGATTGAAAGGCCTGTGGAAAGAGATCGTCACAACCACCGTCAATTACCTGGTCACTCTCCCCCGGATCTTCTCCCTGGGTGTCTACCCGTTTATCAGGGCCTCAATGGCTCTGGGTTCCAGTTTTTTTGACCGGGAACCGGGCCAGGAAAGGGTTGCGCCAACCTCAGAGCAGTCCGAGTACCTCACTCGGTTGACGAACCTGCAGGCTGCCGTCGGACTTCACCAACTGACCCGGGTTGAAGCGATCAACGCCAGGATGAATCGCAACGCCCTCTTATATAATGAACTCTTTGAGGGACAGCCGGGCATCAAGATCCCCGGGGTGTCTTCAGAAAGGACCCATACGTTTCTTTACTACCGAATCGAAGTGCCGGATCGGCAGGCGTTTCGGAAAATACTGATCCGCAAAGGGGTGGACACTATGCCGGACGATATGTCCAATTGCGCTCAATTACCTCCTTTTAGAGAAGATAAAACCCGGTTGAGGGTCACACCGGGCCTGCCCGAAAGGATTTTGGAAATTCCAAACAATTCCCACCTGAAGGAGAAGGATGTTCACCATATCGCAAAAGGGGTCAAGTCCGCCCTTGATTCCTGTCAACGATCATAGACCGACCCCTGTCTTGACAAATCGCTCCATCATGATAAATATTTAACGGTTGGTGAACTTGAAGATTTTGGGGAATAAAAGCGAAACTTATCGTTATTTCAACTTGTTACGGTTTTAGCTTTCGAAATACCGGCTAGCAACTCAGTTCGCTTTGCTCCCAATTGGGGTCGGAGAAACGTAAGTTCTCAATAAATTCGGGCGCCGTGGGGTTCAGCTGTTTCTTTCCGGTGCTCTCTAAACCTGTCGTCGTAGCGTGGCTGATAGTGGGGTTTTGCCGAAGGCATGGAGAAGCTAATAAGGGTTCAGGAGGAAAACACCCCAAATATCAGCCACTGCGAAAATGAGAAGTAAATCCACTTTGAGAGAGCACCGGAAAGAAACACCCGAACCCCACTCCAGAAAACCTATTATTTCTCCCGGATTTATTGAGAAGTTGGGAGAAACCAAGGAACAGAATCAACAGGTAGGTAACCCTTCCCCCGTTCCTTGGTTCCTTGCCCATGAAATGTATGTTTTTTTTTGGATATTATCATTCCACAGAGTGGTACAATTTCAGAGAAGTTTGATTTAGGAGGTATAATGCATGAAAGTTCTCGTAAGTGACCCGCTATCAGATGTGGGTATCAAAATATTCCAGGAGACCCCAGGCATCGACGTGCATGTGGATACCGGGCTTTCTCCGGAAGGATTGAAAGGGGTTATCGGCCAGTATGACGGTCTGGCTATCCGCAGCGCCACAAAGGTTACGGCAGAGATTCTTGAGGCCGCCGACAGCCTGAAGGTTATTGGTCGGGCAGGGATCGGCCTGGACAATGTGGATATCCCCGCTGCCAGTCAGCGGGGCATCGTGGTTATGAATACCCCTGAAGGGAACACGATCACAACGGCCGAACATGCAATCGCCATGATTCTGGCACTTTCAAGGAATATTCCCCAGGCCACGGCTTCGCTAAAGGAAGGAAAATGGGAAAAAAAGAAACTTAAAGGACGAGAGGTCTTCAATAAGACACTGGGACTTATCGGAATAGGGCATATTGGCCGTATCGTGGCTGACAGGGCCAAGGGAATGAAGATGAAGGTCATTGTGTTTGATCCCTACATAAAACCCGAGACTGTTGAAAGGCTGGATTTTGAACCGGTCTCCTTTGAGGAATTGCTGCAAAGGGCGGACTACCTTACCATCCATACACCAAAGACCGATGAGACGGTCAATATGATCAACAAGGAAGCCATTTCTAAAATGAAGAAAGGGGCAATGGTAATCAATTGTGCCCGCGGGGGTATCGTCAATGAAAAAGATCTCTACGAAGCCGTAGAATCGGGGCATCTGGGAGGTGCGGCCTTGGATGTCTTTGAGACAGAACCCCCCGGAAAAATTGACCTTATGGGCCTCTCCAATTTTATCTGTACCCCCCATCTGGGGGCTTCCACCACAGAGGCTCAGGACAACGTGGCAAAAGATGTGGCCGAACAGATCGTGGCCTATCTCCTTCACGGGACCGTAAAAAATGCAGTGAACGTCCCCAGTATCAGTGCAGAGTTGATGACGACCCTGAGGCCTTTTGCCCTTTTGGTGGAGCGGATGGGGTCTTTCCAATCCCAGTTGGCTGACAGTGCTGTGGTAGGGGCTCAGATTGATTACTCAGGGCGGGTAGCTGAGTATGATGTGACCCCCTTGACAACGGCCATGTTGAAGGGGCTGCTCACACCGATCTTAAAAGACGATGTTAACTTTGTAAATGCACCCCATATAGCCTCTGAACGAGGAATAAAGGTGGTGGAGTCCAAGAGCAAGACCTCTGAGGATTTCGCCAGTCTGGTCAAACTGACCGTAGAGACCCTGGAGGGCAAGAACATCATCTCAGGAACCATCTTTGGCAAGAACATGCCCAGGATCCTGCGCATCAATAACTTCTACTTGGAGGCGATGCCTGAAGGGCACAATCTCCTGATTCAGAATCAAGATAGCCCTGGAATCATTGGAAGTATAGCGACTGCTCTGGGCAAGAACATGATTAATATCAGCCGGATGCAGGTGGGGGAAGAGAGGCAGGAAAAACAGAATGTGATTTTGTTGACTACAAGTTCAATCGCAAGTGACGAAATCCTCGAGGAACTTCGCAGCCTTGAGAAGGTTTATTCGGTAAGGAGAATAGAGTTGTAGGGGGCGGGAGTTCATAAATACGGACACTATTGGTGAGGAGTGTAACCATGGCTGAAGAAGAAAAAGGCTTTATTATTAAAGATAAGAGGTCTTTTGATGAAAAGGGAGATCTGAAGAATGAGAAGCCTCAGGAAGAGGAAAAGAAGGTAAAAGAGGAAATGGAGAAGCAGGCACCGGAAGACGAGGCCGAAAGCCCCCCCCCCCTGCCGGAGGTCAATTTTACCTCCCTGGTTTTTAGCCTCAGTTCCTCTGCACTCTTTCATTGTGGCGAGATTGCGGACCCCCAGACTGGTGAAAGGAACAAAGACCTGCCTCTTGCAAAGCATGCTATCGATACCATCGCAATGTTGAAGGAGAAGACAGAGGGCAATCTGTTAGAAGAAGAGCAAAAATTCATGGACAATGTCTTGACTGACCTGAGGTGGCGATATGTCAAGGCAAAAGAGTAGGCTCCCGATCCACAAATCCCGGGCCTATCTGAACTTTAGGAGGCTTTATGAACGGAAAGTCCAGTAAACAGGATAAATCATGTTTGGCCGGATGGGCGGTTTTCGCAATTCTGGCTGGCTTTGTCGTCGCTATCTCTGTCACCCAGGTCACTACTGCGGAATCCCAGGGGACACCTCTCTTACCAAACGCCCCCGCCTCATTTTCGCGGCTCGTCAAGGAAGCGAGGCCCTCTGTGGTCAACATCAGTACGGTAAAGACCATCAAGGGCGGAATGCAGATTCCCCATCCCTTTGGCGGCCCTTCCGGCCCCAAGGATCCTTTTGGGGATTTCTTTGATCGATTTTTCAGGGACCGGTTACCCAAGGACTTTAAGCAGAAGAGCCTTGGATCCGGCTTTATCATAGACAAACGCGGTTTTATTTTGACCAATAACCATGTGGTCGAAAAGACCGACAAGATCACCGTTAAACTGGCAGAAGATGATAAGGAATTCGATGCCAAGATTATTGGCCGAGATCCCAAGACCGATCTGGCCCTCATCCGGATTGAGACGGAACGACCTTTAAAACCGCTTCCCCTTGGGGATTCGGATAAACTTGAGGTGGGTGACTGGGTGGTGGCCATCGGGAACCCTTTTGGTCTGGGTAACACAGTCACTTCCGGCATTGTGAGCGCCAAGTACCGACGCATCGGGGCGGGATCCTATGACAATTTTATCCAGACGGACGCCTCCATCAATCCGGGAAACAGTGGCGGTCCCCTTTTAAACACCGCTGGCCAGGTGATCGGGATTAATTCAGCCATTTTTTCAAGGACCGGTGGCAATATAGGTATTGGATTTGCTATCCCCATAAATATGGCCAAAGACCTCTTGCCCCAGCTCAAGGGGGGCAAGGTGGTGAGGGGCTGGCTGGGCGTCATGATCCAAGAAATCACCCCGGAGTTAAAGGGGAAGCTTAATCTGAAGGATGAAAAGGGCGCTTTGGTGGCAGATGTCACAAAGAACAGCCCTGCGGATCAGGCAGGGGTGAAGCGGGGGGATGTGATCGTTTCCTTTGACGGCAAAGAGATCAAAGAAATGAGGGAATTGCCGTATATTGTGGGATCCACCCCAGTGGGCAAAGAGGTGCCGGTTGAGGTAATTCGGAAGGGTAAGAAAAAGACCCTCCAGATCAAGATAGGTGAATTGAAAGAAGAGAAGAAGCCCGAGGAAGCTGACCAGCCAAGACCTGAACTCGGCATGACCGTTGAAGAGCTTACACCCCAACTGGCGCGAAATCTCGGCCTGTCTGATACCAGCGGGCTTGTGGTTGTGCACGTTGAGAACAATTCCCCTGCAGGGGAAGCGGGGGTTAGGAACGGTGATATATTATTGGAGATAGACCAATCTCCCGTCAAGGGCCTTGAGGATTTCCACAAAAAAATTCAGACCTATAAGAAGGGAGATACTGTCCTTCTGCTAATAAAGCGGGGTGGGGCGACCCTCTACCTGACACTGAAGGTCTCGGAATAGGTGTTGGATTGACGATTGATGATTGAAAGATCTCGTACTTATAAGGTCCAACACCGCATGAGCATTACAACCGTTGCCTATCTCCAAACCCTCGTCTCGCCCCGGCGCACTAAACTCCACTCCAGAGACCCGGTTATTTCACCCGGACTTATTGAGAAGTTGAAAACCTCTTGGTTTCAGCAACCTCCTTCTGACACCCGAAACTCGGGCATCAAAGATCCAATAGCACCCAAGTTTCAAGTCTCAAATATCTTTGGCCAGCATTTATGGATAAACAGTTCCCTTTCAAATCATCAATCCATAAGATCCAAGCGCCAGCCAAGCTGAATATCAGGCTCAAGGTGATAGGGCGCCGTCCAGACGGATACCACGAATTGGTGTCCATAATGGTTCCCGTCGCCCTGTTTGACACCCTTGAACTGGAGAGGCTCCCCAAGAAGCAGATCAATCTTGCTTGTCAGGGTCTTTCCGTGCCGGATGATGGAGAAAACCTTGTCTATCGAGCGGCCCAGGCCTTCTTTGCCCGCACCGGTATTGGCGGCGGGGTTTCCATAAAACTCACGAAAAATATCCCCGTTGCGGCTGGTTTGGGAGGGGGTAGCAGCGATGCCGCCAGCACCCTTACATGCCTCAACGAGTTGTGGTCCAGCCCCCTTGACTGCGAGGATTTGTGCGAGCTGGCCTCAGGTCTGGGGGCCGACATAGCCTTCTTCTTACTCGCCAAACCATCCATAGCCAGGGGGATAGGGGAGGTGTTGGAGCCCATTGAAAAATGGCCCACATTTTGGTATGTTATAGTTACACCGCCCCTCCAGGTCTCCACCGCGTGGGCCTATGCTAACCTGAAATTAGAGTTGACAAAGGGAGAATACAATTTTATACTGAAGCGTCTAAAAAAAGAACCTATTCAGGTGGGTCATATCCTTGAAAATGACCTGGAGTCGGTAACCGCTATTCATTTCCCTGTTATCAAGAGTATCAAGACGTTATTGCTGGATGCGGGAGCAGTGGGTGCCCTTATGTCAGGCAGCGGCCCCAGCGTCTTTGGTGTCTTCGAATCAAGAGAGAATGCCCTGCGGGCAAAGAAATCTCTTGCGCCCCACATTGTGGGGGATATTTTTTTGGCACTCGGACTTTCCTGATTCCGACTTCCTTTCTGGGGTGTCGTCAAGTGGTAAGACACGGGCCTTTGGAGCCCGCATTCGGAGGTTCGAATCCTCCCACCCCAGCCAGTTTTGGAGTTACAGCGCCTGAGCTCACTTTAGCTCACGCATTTTTGTGAGGATACCATTGGAACCCGAAATCAAGCTGTTTGGTGGAACCTCCAACACCTCTTTGGCGCTAGAGGTATGCGACTATATCGGTATCGCGCCCGGAAAGCTCAGCGCCAAGGCATTTAGCGATGGAGAAACCCAGGTCGAAATCAGGGAAAATATCAGGGGGCGGGATGTATTTGTTGTCCAGTCCACCTGCACGCCGGTCAATGACAACATCATGCAACTGTTGATAATTATGGATGCCTTTAGGAGGGCGTCAGCCAAACGGATCACGGCGGTGATTCCCTATTACGGCTACAGTCGGCAAGATCGAAAGGTCAAGCCGCGGGTCCCCATCAGTGCAAAGCTGGTTGCAGACCTGATCACCGTGGCCGGGGCTCACAGGGTTGTATCCGTGGATCTCCATGCGGGACAGATTCAGGGTTACTTCAACATACCGGTGGACAATATCTTTGCTGCTCCCATCTTGTTGAAATATATTCAGGATAACCTGCACGATGAACTGGTTATCGTCTCGCCCGATGCCGGGGGCGTGGAAAGGGCTCGCGCCTTTGCAAAGCGTCTTAATGCCTCTTTGGCCATTATCGATAAGAGGCGTGAGGGCCCAAATGAGGCAGAGGCGATGAACATTATTGGAGAAGTAGAAGACAAGACCGCCATTATTCTTGATGATATGGTCGATACGGCAGGCACATTGGCCCAGGCTGCTGGTGCACTGAAAGATAGAGGCGCATCAGAGACACACGCCTGCTGTACCCATCCCGTCCTGTCAGGTCCTGCCGTTGAAAGGATCGATGCTTCACCCATCGACAGGTTGGTCATAACCAACACAATCCCCTTGAACGATAAGGCCAAAGGCTCCAAGAAGATCGTGTCCTTGTCGGTAGCGGAACTCCTGGGAGAGACCATCAAGAGGATTCACGCTTCTAATTCAGTCAGTACGTTATTTGTCTAATTTAAGGGACAATAAGGCCATCACATACGGTCTTTACTACTTTGTGAAAAATTTTATTAGCGCCGGAGGTAAGAATGGCTCAACCAGTGCTTGCTGCCCGAGTAAGAACGAGCAAAGGGAAAGGGGCAGCCAAAAAACTTAGACAGAAGAACCAGATCCCTGCCGTTTTTTACGGCCCCAATGCTGGGCCCATCATGTTAACGGTGAATTACCCAGAACTTGACAACCTCGTTAAACAGGGAATGGGCGAAAATATTATCCTGGACCTCGAGGTGATATCTGACCAGGGGACGGAGACAAGAAGGGTCATTCTAAAGGAACTTCAAGTTGTCCCTATCAGTGAGTCTTTTATCCATGCCGATTTTTACGAAATCTCCATGGATAAGGAAATCACCGTTGATATTCCAATCCGCCTGGTGAACACTCCCATAGGGGTGACCAACGGGGGTATCCTGCAGCACATCAGAAGGGAGCTAACCGTCTCTTGCCTTCCTGACAAATTGATTGATTCCCTGGATCTGGATGTGTCCGAACTGGACATCGGGGATTCCTTGCATATCAGAGATATTGAATTGCCGGAGGGTATCACTTCCTCAGAGGAGGCCCATCTTACGGTAACCGTGGTTGCCGCTCCTACTGTCAAGGAGGAAGAGCCCGAAGAGGAAGAGATTGAGGAAGAGGCCGGAGAAGAGACCAGAGAAGAGGCCGAGGGAGACTCAACCGAGCCGGAGTCTGAAACTTCAGAAACGCCATGAGGTTGTTTTCACGAGCCGCGATTCGAGAACCCTGGACCGTGTGTCTTCTGTTTTGACCGTTTTCGTTGCATCCAGCACCATTGAGAGAAAGGGGGTGAAAATTTCCTCAAACAGTGTACTTGATCGTAGGCCTTGGAAATCCCGGATCACAGTACAAGGATGCAAGGCATAACATAGGTTTTCGAGTCGTTGACCTGTGGGGCCAGGATCTGGGGGTACGTCTGAGCAACCGACGCTTCGAATCAAGAAATACAAGGACTATTTTTCAAGAAAAAAGAGTCATGCTTCTTTGCCCTGAGACCTTTATGAACCGGAGTGGCAAATCGGTGAGGGGCTGTTTCGATTATTATGATCTGGAGTGCAGAGATGTTCTGGTCATTTTTGATGACATTGATCTCCCGGTGGGGAGGTTAAAGGTTGCCAGGAATGGCGGCGCCGGGGGACATAAAGGCGTGCAATCCATCATCCATCATCTGGGGAGCACGGAATTTCCCCGGCTCAAAATCGGTATAGGACGTCCGCGCTATGGGGAGAGTGTTGAAAACTATGTCCTTTCACCCTTCTACAGTGACGAAAGGGACATTATGGAAAAGGCGATCCTCACGGCGGTTCAAGCATGTGAATTGTTTGTTTCAGAAGGAATTGAATCAGCAATGAACCATATCAACTGCCAAGACTTAAGTAATAAGGAGGAAAAAAACTGATGCAGGGATTAACCGTTTACGCTCCCTTCATAGGGATTTTGAGTCTAGTCATTGCCTGGCTTATTTACAACTACGTCAAGAAACAGCCCAATGGCAGCCCGTTGATGCAGGAACTTGAAGACGCAATCCACACAGGTGCCATGGCTTTCCTTAAGAGGGAATATTCTGTTCTGATCATTTTTATAGCCATTGTATTTATTCTTTTGGGGGTGGGCATTGCCTGGAAGACCGCCATAGCCTTTGTGACAGGTGCGCTTTTATCCATGCTCGCCGGGTTTTCAGGCATGACAGCAGCCACCCGAGGCAACTCCAGGACCGCAGAGGCTGCCAATAAATCCGGGCAGGCAAAGGCCCTTAACATCTCTTACTTTTCCGGTTCTGTCATGGGTCTCGCTGTTGCGGGTCTTGGACTAATCGGATTAGGGTTCTGGTTCTGGGTCTATGGGGGAAGCCCTGACACAGCCCTTTACATTAACGGCTTTGCAATGGGTGCCAGTTCCATTGCCCTTTTTGCCCGTGTCGGCGGCGGTATCTACACCAAGGCCGCGGACGTAGGGGCTGACCTGGTGGGTAAAGTGGAAGCAGGCATTCCCGAGGACGACCCCAGGAACCCAGGTGTCATTGCCGACAATGTGGGTGACAACGTGGGTGATATTGCAGGGATGGGCGCTGACATTTTTGAGTCGTTTGTCGGTTCCGTGATTGCCACCATAGCCATTGCAGCGACACTGACCATCAATACACCAGAAACCCTTGCGGCATTCGTCAAGGAATTCCCTGTTCTGGAAGGCCTATCCGCAACCACCATTAAATTGAAATATATGGCCATGCCTATTTTAGTCGTCATGGTGGGATTACTCAGCTCCTTTGTGGGTGTCTTTTCCATCAAGGTCTTCCAAAAAGGAAATCCTGCAGGGGCCTTGAGATACACAACCTTTGTGGCTGCGATCATCTTTGTGGTTCTTACCATACTTATTACCAAGTCTCTCGGTATGCCTATGGGCGCCTTCTGGGCA
>JADHXI010000014.1 GCA_016783065.1 Desulfobacteraceae bacterium
GGGTTGCTTGAAGCGATAACCCAGTGCATTACAAAGCGTTTCAAGTCCGGATTTGGAGGCATCGTCCATGGCATTAAGGCCTAGATTTGGAGATCATGGTCCATTACGGATAAAGACCAGGCATTTTCCCAACCGTAGCCAAATTTTACAAGAGGGCTCATACATTTTCAAGTCAAGAAAAATAGATAGGTCAGATGGGGAAAAATTGTATTATTTATTTGACTTATTTGAAAGAGTTAATTATAAATTCCGGCTTTCCTCAAAAACAAAAAGGAAGATATTTTTATGAAGAAGTCGGTCATCTTGAAAGAGGAAGATATCTCCGCAAAGATCCAAAAAATGGCTAAGGAGATTTTGGAGAAAAATCGTTCAGTGGATGACATCGTCCTGGTTGGTATTCGAACAGGGGGTGCATTTCTGGCTGAGCGGCTCCAGGCGGCTATTTCTTCCCTTGGGGTGTCACCGCCCCCTTTAGGAATTCTTGATATCACTCTGTATCGTGACGACTGGACAAAGATCGCACCTACCCCCATCGTTGGAAAAACCGAGCTGCCATTCTCCATTTCCGACAGGGTGGTTGTCTTGGTGGATGACGTGCTCTACACGGGAAGGACCGTGCGGGCAGCCATGGACGCCCTTATGGATTATGGCCGGCCCAGGAGGATTGAACTTGCCATCCTGGTGGACAGGGGAGATGTCTTCAGGGAACTCCCCATTTCATCCAACTATGTGGGCTGGGTTTGGGGAACCGCACCAGAGGAGACCATAAATGTTTACCTCAAAGAGGCCGGATCTCATGATCACGTGGCCATTGAGGAAAAAAAGGCGGCCTGACAGTGCGGCGTAAAAAGAAATTAAAGAAAAAATCTGCTTCCCCCGCCTTACAACCCTCGGAAGTGAGTCTCCTTACTTCAATTCTTCAAGACCTCGGAAGTGCAGATCCACAGCAGATTGTTGCCAGAGTTCCAAACGCCCTCCTCGCCCGGGTACTTATTGAGCGCCTCCCGCTGGCTGAATCCTCTGTTCCTTTGATATCCGCCCTAGAAGAGGGGTTTGAGGATAAGCAGGTACGTAAGGCGGTAAGGCGGGTCCTTTTCAAACTCGACAAAAAGGGGATCTCTGTCGGTGATTTTCATGACGGAGGAGGGGCCGTTGCCCCTGTTTTGAAACCCCCGAAAGAGGAAGAGCCGGTTGCCTTTCTTGGGCCCTTGGACATGACGGGGACCAGACCGTTTTTGATAACATTGAGTCGGACGATGAGGGGCATTGACATAGGAATGGGAATCGTCTCTGGCGAGGGGGGAATGCAACACATACTGTACGGAACCTTCAGCAAGAAATGGCTGAAAGGGATTCAGGAACAAATCGCCCAAGAATCCGGGCCCCTCGTGGAGACCAGCCTGGCCCATGCCACCACTATTCTTGAAGATGCCTACCAACGGCATCTGGAGGTCCATTCAGATGCTCCCGAGGATTATCTTGAACTGAGACCCAGGTTGTTGGATAAGACCTCACCCCTTGATGCCCCGCCAATCTATGAGTTCATATCTGAGGACTCAATCTCTCCAGACCTCTTGACAGATTCACAGATAGAGAAATTGTTTCAGCATGAATTGATGGCGTCATGGGTTGTGGATTTTGAGGAACTCAGCCCTTTCATGGAGGATATCTCCAAGGCGGATGACAGCCCGATTATATTGACGGGGGCCCAGAAGTCGACGCGGTTCAGGGAGATAGAGGAGAAATGCATGGAGGAGCTTTTTCCTGCCCCCAAACGGGCCGTACTGAAAAGCAGGTTTGAAGAAATGGCCTATATGTTTTTGAAGCTGGACCTGGAAGATTATTCCAGACTCTCCCTTGCCGCGGCGCTGAGTATGGATGAAGAGGAGTCAATTTTGTGGAAGAACCCTGTGATTGAGCGCATTGTTAAACACAGCTTTGATTTGTACAGGGAGATATTGGAAAGGGGCGGCTCAGAAGAGGCTGGTGAAGAGGAATTGGAAGACCGTTCTCCCGGCATCATAACCCCCTGAAAAAGGAGCAGGCGTTCACGGGTTCAAAGGTTCAGGGGTTCAAGGTTCCATTGTCATCCCAGGACCGCATTTGGGATGCGTATTTACGAGAAAAGCGTCAGGCTTGGTCATGCCTAATCCAAGATTTGGAGCCAAATTGGCAAATACTTGGGAAAATGAGCATTTTTGACGTGGACTTCGGGTCTTCAATCCCTTCTTTGTCCTTAACCCGGAACGTTGAACCTGTCGAAGATCCCGCTGCGCGGGGAACCTTTGAACGGTTACAAAAAGGAGAAAGTCATGCCCGTCACAATTTCCGTGAGAACCGATTCAAGAATCCAGATGGTAGATATCACTGCCTCGGTTCAAGGGGAGGTCTCAAAGGCCGGTGTGTCCGATGGCATCTGTGTCGTCTATGTCCTGCACACCACAGCAGGGATAACAATCAATGAAGGCGCGGACCCTGCTGTTTGCCAGGATATAATTGCAAAGCTTAATGAGCTTGTACCCCCAAATGCCGGTTACCGTCACATGGAAGGAAATGCGGACAGCCATATCAAGGCGTCACTCATGGGCAGTTCTGTAACTTTGTTGGTTGAAAATGGCCGGCTTGTTCTTGGGACTTGGCAGAAGATCTTTTTCTGTGAGTTCGATGGCCCTAGATCGCGGAGGGTGTACATTAAAGTGAGCTAAGGAAGCTCTGACAAAGACTTGGCACAGGGGCGGCTAATTGTCCTCAATCATTGCAACCGTTTTCTCGATGTTCTTTTTTTCATCGACTAAAAACGAGTCCTTACCGCTCATATATACTAACCCCCTTTGCACGGACAATTGAAGCTATGGGTGTGTCCTGCGATAGGTCAACAAGATCAACAGGTTTCGGAAGCGCCATAAAAAGGCGGGCATAGAACTTGAAAAACATCTCTGGTGGAATTCCTTCAACGGCCAAGTCAATATCTCGGGCAAGAGGATCATCTTCAAGCGAAGAGCCAAAAATCCATACCGCCTTTACATCAAACTCTCGGGCACATGCCCTGATGGTTTCTTCCATTTCAGTTGAAATCATATGACCCTCTCTTTCTTATCAACCTCTTTTTCACGAGCGTAGATTAGTGCTTATTGCCCAATAGTCTTTGCCGTTCGTTGCCATGATTGAAATCTATCCAGAATTGGTCAAATG
Organism: Desulfobacteraceae bacterium; assembly: GCA_016783065.1. Taxonomy (GTDB): domain Bacteria; phylum Desulfobacterota; class DSM-4660; order Desulfatiglandales; family Desulfatiglandaceae; genus JABMQV01. Next base: position 3,193 of record JADHXI010000014.1, read on the forward strand.
GTCAAGGGAACAACACTTATTGCATCTTTGAGAGGTATTTCTTTCAAATAAGCTTCACCGCCTGCGGGTCCAATCCTGTGTCATGCAGCCAAACCTGAATCGCTTTGTAAAGGAGGTGATAATATTTTTCTGTCCCGCCTAAGCCCCTCCTGCCAAAATAGTAATTGATTTCCAAGAAAAGGGGGTCAGGGTCTTTTTCAGCGATGGGGAACACAAAGTCAATGGCTGCCAGATTGATTCCCGTCTCTTTGGCCAGGATCTCGGTTTGAGCCGTTGCCTTTTTCTGAAGATCCGGCCGCCAGTCATGATCGATGATTGCTCCCCGGCTGATGGTGGTTATGTTTTGGCCCGGTCTCTCGGGACGTTTCCAGTAGGTGATGAACTGCTTACCGATAATAACCGCCCTCAACACATTCCCTCGGCATGGGATGGCGTCCTGTGTAATAAAACCCTTTTGTCCTTCAGCTTCCAGCCGGGCCAGAAAGGACAAAGCCTTTGATAATGAGGCACTCTCCTCCACCAGGTATACGCCCTCTGCTTCGTGCCCCTTATCCTTTTTGATAAAAAAGGGCAGTTCATGAGGAAAGAGCCCGGGGTCGGGGTGAGCGTCTGTGAACTCCTTGACGGTGTTCCAGATCAATGTTTGGGGGTGCATGCAGCCGTAGTCTCTGCAGAGAAGGGCCTGCCCGATCTTGCCGGGATACTTGAAACGCATTTCATAGTTTGGAAATATGCGGGCCTTGGATCCGGAGCAGGCCTTATACAGCTCATGGGTCTTCCCCTGGGGGAGGATAATAGCATCTGCTTTCCGGACCCATTTGAGGTCACTTGAATCAAGGGTCCGGACCCCAAGAATAACCTGGGCGTCTGCGTCAATGCATGGATGAAAGGACAGGATCATAGGGAGTCTTGGGTTGCGGATTTCGTTGCAAATTATTTGAAGAGAAAATCCAATTTCAGGTACTTGTCAATCGACAATTTTACCCCGTTCAATTCCCAAGGACAGCGCAGCGTATTGAACCGGGGCGCCAATAGTCAATTTTCAATCCCATGGTTTGACTTTGCCGTTCTTAAGAATTATAGTTTTTGAGTTATTTTATCCCATAATTCAGGAGTAAAACAATGCCAATCTTTGAATTTCGATGTGTTGAATGCGGTGAGGTCTCTGAAAAACTCTTTTTGGGCTCAGATGAAAAGGTGAAAATGGCCTGCCCCAACTGCAATTCCCAGACCCTTGAGCGGGTGGTCAGCAGGACCAACTATGCCATTGGCGCAGGACCTGGAGGGAATCAGCCCAAGATCACAGCAAAATCGTGCGGTCCCTCTAACCAATGCATGACCCTTGACTTGCCCGGGCCAGCCAAATGACAGAACCATCTGCCGCAGTCTTGATCAAGCATGAACTGGATGATGAGGATAAGGCATACATTAATGAGATCTTTCTAGATGAGGTGGTGGCAAAGCTCCAAAAAATGGATGCTCGGATCGGTACCCTCAATTGTAATTTTGCAGGAGATCAGTACAGAAACTGGAATATCCTCTTCAGATCGAAGGGACCGGGTTTTGAAATTGTGGACTTTGAATATGATGAGGATTCAGATGGCATAGATCTGGATCTTTAACAATCAAGCCAGGAAAACCTATTCTTTTGACTTCAAGAACCATGGAAAGCAGATTTTTGGGAAGAGATATTATTGACAAACCCACCTGCCCCTTTTGCGGGACATTGATCGATTCGCCAAAGGAACTGGCAACGCGGATGCCCCACGAGATGCCGGTTGGATCCTGTTCCTGCGGCGCGGTGTATGCATGCGATGAGACAGGGCACAACCTGGGTTCCGCCATGATCGAGGCCCTTGTATTCGGGTGCAACATGGATTGGGATCTGGCCTGGGGGCTTTTGCCGGAAGAGGACTACCTGGAGAAACTGGTAGAGAATTATGACCTTGAGTCCCATCTCATTGTACATGGGGGCGTCTATGGGGGGCGGGGTATTTCCGGTGTCCTTTATTTCATCAGACTCCATCAGGACGTCCGTGAGGTCACTGGGGAAGGTGTAGAACGACAGATGGAGATGGCGACCGCTGTTTCACAGGGGTCATCTTCAAGGAAAAAGGGGAGAAAGCCTTTCTCGAAGAAAGAGGTTGAGGCCTTAGTCAGAGAATACAGGGTAGAAGAGATCCTGGGATTGGCTAAACAGGACAAACGAATCATCAGAGATTTGCAGCGTCTCCTCTATTCCGTGGATAGAGAGCTTAGGTGGAGGGCAGCAGATGCCTTGGGAAAAGCATGTGAACTTATCGCCCTGAATGATCCCGGGAGCATATCCAGACTCCTCCAGGGTTTATTTACCTCACTGACTGATACGGCTGCATCAAGCTGGGGATCTTTGGATGCCATTGGTGAGATTATCAGGAACAGCCCCGAGCAGTTTGCCGGATATATCCCTCAGCTTTATCACCTGTCAGGGGAGAGGGCATTGCTTTCAGAAGTTCTTCGGGCCTTAGGCAGGATTGCTGAAAAAAGACCCGATCTCATCCGAAAAACCGCCTATCAGTTCATCCCACTTTTGCAGGACCCTAATCCTGAGATCCGGGGTTATGCTGCCAAACTCTTAGGCAATCTGGATGCGCATGAGGCAAAGGAGGATTTAGCAAAGCTCGCGAATGATCCTTCAGCCCTTGAACTGTTTGAGGCTGGAACATTAGAAGAGCGCACCGTGAGCCAAATAGCCTCTGAAGCCCTTCGCAAGTTGTAATTGTCAAGCACCTTCTTTCTGCCCCGGACGGGGACAACCCGGTCGAGTCCCATGCGCTTATCAGACCCTTCTCAAATCCTTTGGCCAGCAAGCCTTTAGTCCCCTGCTGACCTGTGCAAACAGGAGGGTGAAGGCGACCGTTCACGATGGAGGCATCGCATCACCTATTTCTACCGGATTCTTCAAGGGTTTCGTTTAGGAGATCTTCTAGGGGAGTATTGATGGCCTTTGAAACAGAGATTAGAAACGATGCCCTGTCCAGGTCTTTGTTTCCGGCACCTTCCAGAAGTTCCTTTGACAGGGCAAAAAGATCCCGATGAACACTGTCAAGATCAAAAAGGGGATAAGATTTTTCCCCTTTGAATGCTGTCTTGCCGCAGACCCGTGCCTTTCCCTGGATCGCCGTGGGGATTCCATAAACGTGACATGTGACGGGGCGGTGAGGGTAGAGGACGCATTGCTGGGTTTCATCCAGTAGCGGACATCTGATTCTTTCCTTTGCCATGATAACGGTGCTCATTCGCGGGTCATCTTTATAGCGCCTCAGTTTCTGTTCTAATCTCCTGAGATCCCTGTCCGCCTCATCTCCCCGAAGGAGGGCTTTCCTCCTTACCTGGTTGTCTAATTTACTGAAATGGTGCCGGATGTAAGCCGCCTCAATCAGAAAAAGACCAAACACCGCATGGCAGCAATCAGAGCAATAGAGCTCACATTTTATGCAGGCGGGGTGCTCGTTTTCCATTTTCAGGAAGGCTTCATCGGCCCTGTTCGCTAAGAGTTCATAGCTCCGAAACAGTTGGGGGAGGTTCATTTTTGGCGGTAAGGCTCCAGTTTTTTAAGGAATTCAGGATGAGGCTCGAATCCTAATGAGACAGCCTTGTCTAAGTGTTCAATGGCCTTTTTATACTCCTCGTTGCTGTAATAGGCAAAAGCGAGATTGTTTTGCCCCAAGGCAAAATCAGGCGCAAGGTCAACCATTTTTAGCCCGGTCTCGACCGCCTTGTCAGAGTCCTCCTTCTGCAGATAGGCATTGACCAGGTTGCTCCATGCCTGGGCGATCTCCGGGTTAAATTCAATGGCCTTGTTCAAGGCATCAATGGCTTCGTCTGTTCTGGTCATCTGAAGATAGGCAAACCCCAGGTTGGCATACCCGCGTGCGAATCTCGGTTCAATCTCAATGGCCTTTTGGTTTGCCCCCACAACTTTTTCCAGTTCGCCCTTCTTGAAATAGATGTAACCCAGGTTGACCCATGCTTCAAACATGCGGCCGCTGTTGGCAATGGCCTCATCAAAGGCCTCAATAGCTTCATCCAGTTTTCCCCGTTCCATAAGGGCAACACCAAGGTTGTAGCTCGAATTGGCGCATTCAGGGTTTTCAGACAGAATCGCCTTCTGTTGCGCTATGAATTCTTCTGAACATTGTGGTTCTTTCATTTGACACCCCACTAAAACAAAACGAGGTCACCATCCGGCCCGGATGGCGACCCCAAGTGTTATGTTCCAAAATCAGGCTGAACAATCAGGCCTAATGGTCCTCGGTCTGACCGCGTCCTTTAAGGCCGTACATGGTAGTGCTCCCTGTGGAAAAATAGACCAGTTTTTCCTCATTTATAAGGGCAGTTGCAGCCTTTTTTACGGCCCTGGCCTTGATATCGGGCATCACCTTTCTTACGGCCTTTTCCATATCATTAAAATAGAACTTGGTTTTCTTGCTCTTTTCAGCAAAATCAAGAATGGCCTGTTTGATATCGTCCATATTAGTACTCCTTGTATAACTGCGTTAGCGGTTATTTAATGCCTCCCACTGCCTTTGAGACCTCCCATGCCGCATCCGTAAACTTGAACAGGGATGTGGTCCTGTAAGTGTCATATTGCAGACGATAATCGTCTATGAGGTGCTCGGTAAAGGGAAGATCGCACTTCTCGAAAAACCTCTCCCAGCCGATCCTTTCGGCCCAGTCCCCGATCCGCTCGTACTTGTTGGCGTCGGCAGCGTAAGCCTCGATGATCTTCTTCACAGTCTGGCATACTTCGGGATATCTGGGGAAGTTGTTTGGCAGTGCAGGTACAACCACCTTGGAGAATTTGGGAGCACTGATCCGGTTTGAAACCTTGCCACCCGCCATGATAGTCACACAGTCCCCTTCTTTATCTGTAAGGGGGACGGCCATGCACATGGTGTAGCAGTTGCCGCAGAACATGCAGCGCTCCTCTTTGATCTTGACACTTTTCTTGCCGTCTTCGGTCTTGGTCGGCGAGATGGCCGCGGTTGGGCAGGCAGCGATTACCAAGGGAATTTCACAAACCTTATCGAGAACCTCATTGTCAATAATAGGCGGTTTTCTGTGGTACCCTAAAAGGGCAATATCCGAGCAATGGACCGCGCCGCACATATTGAGGCAGCATGCCATGGACACCCTGACCTGGGCCGGGAGTGTCATTCCCTGAAAATAGTCAAAGAGTTCATCCAAGACCGCCTTGACCATGGATGAGGCATCCGTTGCCGGGGTGTGACAATGGATATAGCCTTGGGTGTGGACAATGTTTGTCACACCCGCGCCAGTCCCGCCGATGGGGAACTTATAGCTTCCGGAGACGTGTTTCCGGCTCTCAAGGTCCTTTTTCAGGGCCTCCATTTTGTCCTGGCTGTCCACCATGAATTCAATGTTATTTCGGGTGGTGAACCGAACATACCCGTCACAGTGCTTGTCTGCAATGTCGCAGATTTCCCTGACGTGCTCAACCGTCATGAACCGACACCCGCCGCACCTGACCGTAAATACCTTGTCACCGGTCTCAGCGACATGCACCAGAATGCCCGGTTCCAGGATTTCATGATAATCCCACTTCCCGTAGTTATTCTGGATGACAGGAGGGAAATACTGCCAGAAATGCCTCGGACCCAGGTCCGTGAGCCTGTTTTCCATCGGTTTGTCCGGGTTAAACAATCCCAATCTTTCAGTAGATAATGCCATTATATTTTACCTCCTATCTAGCATGTCTGGTTCGATAGTCGTCAATAGATCTTTCAAATCCGCCAGGCACATCCTCTGCTTTCCAGAAGATGTAGGGGTTGGAGCGGGGTTCTTTGACCATTTGAGGCATGGGCGGTATGCCCAAAATCTCCAGGAGCTTCTGGATACCCTGGCGTTGGATAAGTTCTCCCAGACGCTCACGGTTTTTGCCCTCTTCCATCCACCAATCCCAGAGCGGTTCTATGACGTTCTCCTTGAGGTTGTCATAAGGGGGCTCAGATTGCATGAAGGGAATGGTCAGCGTCGACATCTGGGCGCCTTCAAGGATGGGGGCCTTTGCGCCGAAGAGGATGGTGAAACCGGTATCCATGCCAGGTTTCAGTGCCCTTGGCATGACGTTGATGCAGTGCATGCAGCGTGTGCATTCCTTGTCGTCGATCATAAGCTTCCCATCTTCCATCCCCATACACCTGGTGGGGCAGAGATTGATGACTTCTTTATTAATGTCAAATTTACCCCAGTCTTTTCCCTTGTGTGCACCGGCGTTTGGCAGGATCTCCCCGCCTATATAAGCCTGAAGCGCCTCCTGGTCGATGCGGATGTTGTCTCTCCATGTCCCGATGTAGGACATATCGGCACGGGCAATAGAGGCCACGCAGCAGTTGGGGCAGCCGTCAAATTTAAACTTGAATTTATATGGAAATGCCGGCCGATGGAGCTCGTCCTGGTAAAAGTGGGTCAGCTCGTAGCACATGGCCTGCGTATCGATACAGGACCATTCACACCTTGCCTTCCCGATGCAGCAGGAAGGGGTCCGCAAGTTGGAACCAGAACCGCCAAGGTCCTGTTGCATCACATGTCCCAGCTCATAAAAGATTGGCTCTAATTGCTCGGTAAAGGTTCCTAAGAAAATGATGTCGCCGGTAGAGCCGTGCATGTTCATCAAGCCACTGCCACGGTATTCCCAGAGGTCACAAAGGGACCTCAAATAGTCGCTGGTATAGAACTTGCTGGCAGGCTGATTAACCCTCATGGTGTGGAAATGGGCAATGGAAGGAAATTGGTCCTGAAGATCGGAATATCTCCCGATGACGCCCCCACCGTATCCGAAGACACCAACGATACCGCCATGTTTCCAGTGGGTTTCGCCGTGTTCAAAAGAGACTTCGAGCTGGCCGAGCATGTCTTCAACCACTTCTCTCTCAATCATCATCCGACCATCAGCCAATTTCCTCCTGTGCAGAGCCTCCCTCTTGGCATCAGCCACAAAGCTCGGCCAGGGGCCCGATTCCAGCTCATCACACATGGGGATATCATGCTTTATTTTGAAATTCTTGAGTTCTTCGTCCGTGTAATTATTTAGCTCTTCATCGGAATAAATCCTGAGTTCCTCATACTTAAGTTCTTTTTGCTCTTCTTTCGGTTCAAAAGCCATTACATGTGCCTCCTTTTTACGAAAAAATTATATTCTTGATCTTAAGGAGTAAATCCGGTTTAACGACGTCTTCTTATGTTCACCTCCTCCCACAAAGAATCATCACAAGAAAAGATTAGAATGTAAAAGACGAAATCTCTGGTCCCTTATCATAACTATTTGTGAATACTGCAATTAGTTTATTTTTCAAATATTTAACAATCAACTTATAGCTAAATCCTCTGGAAATTGTCAATAGAAAAATGAACAGCCACTCGATTTACATTGACAATTTTTTATCGGACTATATATTTCTAAATATGAATATTCAAGGGGCTGGCGATGAAAGATTTCATCAAGGTGATGAAGGCAGTTTCAGACACAAATAGGGTAAAAATCCTAAAGATGCTCCAGCACAAGGTCATGTGTGTATGCGAAATTCAAGCCGCTCTGGAGATAGCTCAACCGACGGTATCCAAACACCTCAAGATCCTTGAGGATGCCGGTCTTGTAAGTTTTAAAAAAGATGGGGTGTGGGTTGACTACTATCTTACGGATGGGGCGAACAGCCCTTATGTGGCGAGTTTTTTGGGAAATCTCAGGCATTGGCTTGAAGAGGAGCCGGAAGTGGTTGAACTGGTGAAAAGGCTACCGGGTATCCGACGGGAGGACGTCTGCAAGAAATAAATTTTTTTAAAAAATTGATATAGCTAAATAGTCATATTGCTATATAATTTATTTAGACACCCCTTTTTCAAACCTTTCTCTGTTTCAAGGAGAAAAAGGCCCTAAATTTCATGAGAGAACGAACGAAAATAATCTTAATTTTACTAGTTTTTATTGCCTGTTATTATGTGCCGTGGGGCAGCGACACCGTCCGCCGATCTGGGCTGGAAGCATTCATGATGCTCCAGGAATATGCCCGGGAGCATGTCTTGACTTGCCTGATCCCCGCCTTTTTCATTGCAGGGGCCATCGCGGTTTTTGTCTCACAGGCATCGGTGTTGAAATATTTTGGCGCCGCCGCAAGCAAGCTTTTGTCCTATTCGGTCGCCTCTGTTTCCGGTACGGTCCTGGCGGTCTGTTCCTGTACGGTCCTGCCCCTCTTTGCAGGGATCTATTCCCGGGGCGCGGGCATTGGGCCGGCAACGGCCTTCCTCTATTCCGGTCCGGCCGTCAATGTCCTGGCCATAGTCCTGACGGCCAGAATATTGGGTTGGGAACTGGGCGTGGCGCGCGCTATCGGAGCGGTCCTGTTTGCCATCATAACCGGGCTTTTGATGGCCTTTTTCTTTCGCAAAGACGATGCCGCTCGGGCATCGGGTCAGATCTATCTCCCTGATGAGGAAGAGAAGCGGAGGAGTCTCTTACAGGAAGGCCTTTTCATGCTCACCATGGTGCTGATTTTGATCTTCGCGGCCTTTGCAAAACCGGCTCCCGGTTCAGCGGGCAGCTGGCCTGCGATTTTTGCTGTCAAGTGGTATATCACGGCGGGCCTTGTGGCGGTGCTCGCTTTGATGCTCAAGATCTGGTTTCGAAAGGATGAAAGGCTCAACTGGGTGCAATCCACCTGGGGATTCATGAAGCAGATCTTTCCGTTATTGGCGGCAGGGGTTCTTGTGGCCGGCTTTATGCTGGGACGGCCGGGTCATCCGGGGCTGATCCCTCCTCACTATATCCAAAGCCTTGTGGGGGGGAATTCCATGTGGGCCAATCTGTTTGCAGCTATGTCAGGGGCCCTCATGTATTTTGCAACGCTTACCGAGGTGCCTATCCTTCAGGGACTCTTGGGAGCCGGTATGGGGAAGGGGCCTGCGCTCTCGCTTCTCCTGGCGGGCCCTGCCCTCTCTCTACCAAACATGCTGGTCATCGGTGGGGTCATGGGGATCAAAAAGACGGCTACGTTTTGCATCATCATCGTGTTTCTGTCCACCATTGCCGGAATGTCCTATGGCTGGATTGCCGGATAAGGGAGGTCTCTGATGTCGCAAGATGATATAACTCAAATCAGGATTGAAAAGCACGTTGTCGGCATTATGGGCCTGAAAAGCGTTCTGGAAGAGATGGCAGAAGGGTTTGATGAAAAACCTGACGATGAAATACAGGGTGAACTCCTGAAACGGCTGAGCAAGAAAAACTACATTCCCAGTCCAGCCAAAGATAATTATGGCAGCGCCTTTTTACGGGAATTCAAGAAATTCCTGGGGAAGCCCCATGAGGATGAGACAGCAGCGGGTTTAACGATTAAGGTTCTGGGGCAGGGCTGCGTCCAGTGTGACAGGCTTGAGAAGGAGCTTATGGAGGTCATGAGTGAATTGAATCTAGTGGCAGATCTTGAGCATGTCAGAGACATTAAAGAGATCGGGAAATATGGTGTCATGGGGATGCCTGCCCTGATCATCAACGGCACTGTCAAGTGCGTGGGAAAGGTCCCGAGCCGGAACCAGCTTACAACTTGGCTCACGAAAGTTGAAGGCCAGAGACCCGGGGTTGGTTAGGGGTGGAACGGGGCCATAAACAATAATGAATGACAAATAACAAAAAAGGAGAGGGAACCTTATGGAGATCAAAGTACTGGGACCTGGATGTCCCAAATGTCAACAGACTGAAAAAATTGTCAACGAGGTGGTGGCCGAAACGGGCGTCGATGCCCAGGTGGAAAAGGTGACCGACGTCATGGAAATTGCCAAGTCGGGTGTCTTCATGACACCGGCCGTAATGGTCGATGGAGAAGTCAAGAGCGTGGGTAAGATTCCGCCCAAAGATGACATCAGGGGCTGGATAGAGAAGTGAACCAATTTGTCAAGGAGGAGAGGCGATGAATCAAGAATGCTGTGCCTCAAACAGGCCTGTTATGATGCTAACCTGTTCCGGGGCGTCGAATGTGGGTCAGCTTTCCAATCATGCAGCAGTGGAACTGACCCGGGATGGGTTTGGTAAGATGTTCTGCCTGGCCGGCATCGGTGGCCATCTCGATGGCTTTGTGCAATCGGCAAAAGATGTGCCTCAGATGGTGGCCATCGATGGGTGCGATACCGGCTGTGCAAAGGCCACCCTCGAGCATGCTGAAGTCCCCCTAAAGAACTATATTGTTTTGACCGAACTGGGGATCGAAAAGACCCACGATTTTGATCTGAAAAGGGAAGAACTTGAGAGGGTCAAAGAGGCGGTGAAGGGGGTCTGCTTTGAAAACTCGCCTTTAATACCCGTCGTTGATCAGGACTCAGTTAACTGCTGCACCTAACCGGTTTAGGCAGTCAATTTTCAAGTTCTGATAAGGAACAGATGTTATTAAGAGGAAAGCGAAGGGACGCTATGGGAGTGTGGAAAAACAGGACTTTGCTGGTCGGTATACTGGGTGTTTTGCTCCTTTGCCATATGGATCAAGAGGCCGGGGCGAGTAGTTTCAAAGATGTGCCCGCCCAAGGCATGGTTACCATGGTCGACCTGGGCGCCAAGGCCTGCATACCGTGCAAAATGATGACCCCTATCCTCGAAAAACTGGAGAAATCTTACAAGGGAAAAGCCGCCATTATTTTTATTGATGTGTGGAAACACCGGGATCAGGCAAAAAAATTCGGCATACGGGCGATTCCGACACAAATTTTTTATGATAAGGATGGCAAGGAAATTTATCGTCATGTGGGTTTCATGAGTGAGGCTGCTATTATTACACAACTCCAGAAAATGGGAGTGGATTGAGTGCTCGGCAGGTAAAGTTCGTGCTGGAAACATTTTTTTTGACAGTGAATGAGTGGATTGCGGGCGGAACTGCCATTGCCGCACTGGGGTGTTTCTTGTGGGGTATGGTCAGCGTAGTCTTTAGCCCCTGCCATTTGGCCTCCATCCCACTCATCGTGGCCTATGTGGGTGGCCAGCAACAGGTCCTGAAGCCTAAAGAGGCCGCTTTCTATTCTGCCTCATTTACGGTCGGCCTATTTATCACCATCGCGCTGATCGGTATCATTTGCGCAATGCTGGGACGCATGTTGGGGGATGTGGGGAACTACTGGCAGATCCTGATCGGACTGGTGCTCATATGGGTGGCCCTGGGTATGTTTGGGGTTGAAAAATGCTCCCTGTCAGGGAGCCTGTTAGGCCGTCTTAATGTTACGGGGCTTTTTGGTGCCTTTGTGCTTGGTCTGGCCTATGGCGTCCTTTCCGGTTCCTGCACATTTGGCTTTATTGCGCCCATCCTTGCCATCATCACCATCCAGCAAAAGGTCGCGACAGGGGTTCTCTTCATCCTCTTGTTTGCCATAGGCCATTGTCTCCCTATCGTTGTTGCAGGCAGTTCCACGGCCGCGGTGAAAAGGATCATAGAGAACAGCACCTGGCAGGGAGCGGGAAGCTGGTTTCGGAAAGGGGCCGGGGCTGTTATCGGCGGCTTAGGTGTTTATTTTGTTTTGAATCCGTTTTTTGTGACTTGAAGACGTTGGTTGGAAAGGAGATCAATACATAATCTTGTAACCCCGGCAAATCCTGCCGTATGTGGGAGGCTAATGGTGTTACTAAAAAGTTATACCAAAGAGATCTTCCGGCCTGAATGTAATCCGAGCTTTCAGTCGCTGCACTGTATTGCCCATCTTGATGAGGATATCACTGATGCCCTGCCCTATCTCAATGCCGTATTAGGAGGCTTTGAATATTTCAGGGACCCACCGGCCGTGACATTCAAGGTACATGGAAAGATCATTACGATCCATCCTAAAGAGATTGCCGTCAATGCCCTCAGGGATGAAGAAGAGGCAGACAAGATCCTGGAGTGGCTCCGGCGGGAGATCAATGAGGCCTGGGAGAAACGGAAGCAGATCACCCCAAGTTATGAGGGAACGCCAAAACCGAAGGTACTGGAGATCCTCAGGCTGTTACCCAAAAGCAATTGTCGGGAGTGCGGTGAGCCCACCTGTATGGTCTTTGCCACGAGGGTGGCCGAGGGCGTCAAAGGCCCTGAAAATTGCCCCCCTATGGCTGAGGAGAAAAGAAAAAGGCTCGGGACGTATATGAGCCGATTTCAATTTGAGTCGTAAGGTTGTGGTAAACAGATTAACTTCTTCAAAGGAGGTAAGTGATGGCGAGCGAAGCGAGCGCGGGCGCTGAAGGAAAAGGACTAAGCCTTTTTGAAAAGTATCTTTCTCTCTGGGTAATCCTGTGCATTTTGGCGGGCATTGTCCTCGGAAAGGTGTCCCCTGGAGTGGCAAAGTATTTGGATGGACTGGCCATCTATGTCGGGGAAGCACCCGTTGTTTCCATCCCGATCGCGATTTGTCTTTTTTTCATGATGTATCCCATTATGGTAAAGATCGATTTCGGGGAAGTGGTCAGGGCGGGAAAGAATGTCAAACCGGTGACCCTCACCCTCATCATCAATTGGGCAATCAAGCCGTTCACCATGTACGCCATTTCAATTTTCTTTTTGGGTACAGTTTTCCTGGCATTTATTGGTCCTGAGGCCGTAGATTATGTGAGGATGCCCCTGGGCCTAGATCTCCCCGTGGGGGCCACCCACGGTGTAGGGGAAGTGGTTTTGGTCAATGGCTCCAAGATGTTGGAGGTGCCCCTCTGGCGGAGCTACCTTGCCGGTTGCATCCTTTTAGGAATAGCGCCTTGTACGGCCATGGTCCTTGTCTGGGGGTTTCTGGCCAAAGGAAATGACGGGCATACGTTGATCATGGTAGCCATTAACTCTCTCGCCATGCTCTTCCTGTACGGTCCTCTCGGCGGTTTTCTCTTGGGCGTGGGAAGACTCCCCGTTCCGTGGCAGGCCCTACTTCTTTCCATCGGCATATATGTTGCGCTTCCCCTTGTTGCGGGCTATATCTCCAGGAAAACGATCATCCAAGCCAAGGGTGAAAAGTGGTTCAAAGAGAAATTCCTCCATATATTGACCCCAATTACCATAGTGGCACTACTGATCACCTTAGTGCTCCTTTTCTCATTCAAAGGTGAAGTGATTATCTCAAACCCTCTCACCATCCTCTGGATTGCCATCCCGCTCTTTATCCAGACAATACTGATCTTCTGCCTCGGCTATGGTCTGTCGAGGCTGCTCCGATTTCGTTACGAGGATGCTGCCCCTTCGGCCATGATCGGGGCCTCCAATCATTTTGAGGTGGCCATCGCAACATCCGTTATGCTCTTCGGTCTGTCGTCCGGTGCAGCTCTGGCTACTGTGGTAGGGGTGCTCATTGAAGTCCCGGTAATGCTCATGTTAGTAAAGATCTGTCTGAAAACCACCCACTGGTTTTCGTGATGGCCCACACGAGACAGGTGAATTTGCTCGGCTTCATCGGTTTCAACTAGCAAGACCACTTAGACATCCAGAAGGCGCCTCCGTAACATAGCCAAGGAAGGTATCATTCTGGTATGCTATGAAGGACGCAGTTTTCGAAGATCAAACAAAAGGGGTGCATTAGTTTTACGGAGAAATGGATTTTTATTCGGGAAGTCAGTGTCTCTTGCTGTCACCGGTGAGGAAGACAGCAGATGGGGTGTCCCCACTCGGTGACAGGATTGACACTGTGGGTCAGGTCTATTACAAAACTCGACTCCCCCACGGATTTGTGTGGAGTACCCAATCCAGATTCCTCACTGACTCGTCTCGGGCACCTTGTTTTAGGTGAGAAGCCATGCCTGAACATTCGACGACCTCAGCCAAGGCAGGTAGGTCGGTAACACTGGTCGGCGCCTTGGTCAAAGGCATTTTGATTCTGCTCAAATTGGTTGCGGGAATACTTGGCGAAGCCAGATGGCAGAGGCCTGGACGAATAGGCTGAAGGGGGATCAATTGCCCGCATCTGTGGCAGCCACTCACGATTTTTTGAAAACTGAGAGACTTGGACGACGATACTGATTTCCGCAGTCCGACGCGACGATTGACTAAGTTGATTAAGTTGATAAAATCGACGCAGCATAAAGGGTTTTAACAAAAAATCGGGGTTTGAATGGGTCTTCGATATAAGTTCAATCGGCTGGAGTTTGCCGGCTCTCTGGGTGACCTGGGAACCCTCCTCCCCTTAGGTATCGGGATGGTTATGATCAACGGGCTGAGTCCCATCGGACTCTTTTTTTCCGTTGGCCTCTATTACATACTTTCGGGGATCTATTGTGGTGTCACGGTTCCCATCCAGCCTATGAAGGTCATCGGGGCCTACGCCATCGCAACGGCCATGAGCGCTTCCCAGATCCTGGCATCGGGTTTGCTCATGGCGGTAGTGCTCCTGGTAATTGGAGCCACCGGCGCGGTTACTGTCATGGGCAAGTATACACCCAAGTCGGTTGTTAGGGGGGTCCAGCTTTCCACAGGAACGCTCTTGATGACAGAAGGGGTCAAGTTGATGCTGGGGACTTCAAGATTTCAGTCCCTCCAGAAGGCTGTTGAACCTTACCTTACCGTTCAGGGTATGGGGCCCATCCCTATCGGGATAATAATCGGGGTTGCGGGCGGTATTTTGACCCTCCTTCTGCTTGAGAACAAAAGGCTTCCTGCCGGTCTGCTGGTGGTTTTCGGCGGGATCGGCCTGGGAGTGATCCTTGGCACACACCAAGGCCTGGATAAACTGAAACTGGGTCTCAACCTGCCCGGCATCTTGCCCTTTGGATTCCCCAGGACGGCCGATTTCACTTTTGCACTGTTCGCCCTGGTGCTCCCTCAGGTGCCCATGACAATTGGTAATGCCGTAATCGCTTATGCGGATCTTTCCAGGGAATATTTTGGTAATAATGCCAGAAAGGTCACTTATCGTAGCGCATGTCTCAGCATGGCATTGGCCAACTTTCTGAGCTTTTTTTTGGGTGGGATGCCTTTGTGCCATGGGGCTGGGGGGTTGGCGGCCCATTACCGGTTCGGGGCGCGAACCGCAGGGTCCAATATCATGATAGGCTTGGTTTTTGCTGGGCTTGCCGTTTTGCTTGGAGACCATGTCCTTGCCGTGGTGAATCTGCTCCCCATGGCCCTGTTGGGTGTGCTGCTCCTTTTTGCCGGGAGTCAGCTTGCGCTCTCGGTCATTGACGTACGGGAGCGAAAAGACCTGTTTGTGGTCTTGGTGATGTTGGGAATCACCCTGGCATCAAATCTTGCCGTGGGATTTATCGTGGGTATTGGTGTTGCCTACGCCTTGAAGTCGGAGAAGTTGAGGGTCTAGTGGCGGAGACGGAAAAGAAGAGAAAGATCGCAGTGAGAGGAATTTGCCAGGCAGGGGGAATCATCCTGCTGGCTGCCATACTGGGACTTCTTGTAAATCAGATCCGGTCCGAAAGGCTGCCCCTGATGGCCGATTGGTCACCAGAGGCCCGGTTGACCCTTGAGTCGGGAGAAAACATCGCCATTTCCCTTGGAGAGGCCAGGGAGGCCTTTTTATCCAAGGAAGGGGTTTTCCTCGACGCACGATCTTCTGAGCTCTATGAGGGGGGGCACATCCGGGGCGCCCGCAATCTTCCCTGGCAGGCGGTAGATGAGCATTTTGATGCTGTGATGGCGGATATTCCCAAAGATCGTCTGGTCATAGCTTACTGCGACGGAGAGGCCTGTGCCCTGAGCAAGGACCTGGCCATTGAGCTACTCTTTAGGGGATATGAAAATGTCCGGGTATTGATAAACGGATGGAGTATATGGCAGGAAAACCAACTACCGGTTGCCAAAGGCTCCCAGCCCGAGGCCCTCCAGGCCAATTGATTTTTTTCGTAACAACAGAAAGATTTTGAAAAAGACAGCGCGAAAAAAGATATAGATCCGAAACGTCTTTGAATCTGAAGTGAGAAATGCCTAAGAACTCAACACTCAAACCATCTAAAAAAAAGAAGCAGGTGTGGAATCTAAAAACCCTCCCCTTTTTTTGCGCCCGTATTTTCTTGGGAGGGATCTTTATCATTGCGAGTCTGGACAAGATCCTTAACCCCGGGGCATTTGCGGAGATCATCCACAATTACCAGTTCCTACCTGATGCTTTTATCAATTTGACCGCAATCATCCTTCCCTGGGCGGAGCTGTTATTGGGTCTTTTCTTGGTCATCGGTATATGGCTACCCGGTGCCGCCCTTTTGAGCACGATCCTTTTGGTGGTTTTTTGGGGATCATTACTCTTCAATCTGATTCGCGGGCTGGATGTCTATTGCGGCTGTTTCAGCACCTCGATCGAGGTGCCTTCAGATGCCACCATGATATGGTATGTGGTTAGAGACGGGATATTCCTCTTATTGGCATTTATTGTCTGTTATTATGTTTTTTTCATGAAGCGGCGGAAGCTCGGCAGTGCCTCTCAAAAAATGAAGCGGGAATTCCCGGGGGTTTATCAACGCCGGAAATGACGGGGTTTGCCCGGGGGATCGAAAAGAGGGCCGACAGGCAGCGGCATTAGGCGCAGCAAATGGCCTTTTGGCAGAAGGGAGGGGGGGCCCCCTTGCCTCCTCCCGTGAGAATAATGCTATTTGGTTACCATGAGACCCTGATAGGTGTACTTTGGATCCATGGTTTTGACCTTATCAGGGTACTGATAAGGTAGCCCGGCCTTTTGCCAGCCTTCTTTCATACGAAGATAGGGGTTTTTGCCAAAGCCGCCTTCAAATCCCTCAACGATATTATAGACATTCTTATATCCCCTCTTCACAAGCTTGTCAGCGGCCTTTGGGCTCCTCTGAGAACTCCGGCAGTATACCACGATTTTGGCATTGGGGTCCTCATTGACGAGTTTCCCAACCCAGTAAGAAAAGTCGGGGTTCTTGATCCATTGATAGCGTCCCTTGCTGGCGACCTTTGCCTTGCCACCAAAGATGTAGGTTTGCCCCTTCGGCGTATACTTGGTGCTCACGAAATAAAAGGGAATATTGTATGCACCCTTGATGTGCCCCACAAACTGAAATTCCCAGGGGCTCCTGATATCGATAAGATAAATGGATGGGTCCTTTTGCATCATTTCGTAGGCCTGTTTTGGTGTAACGTTCTTTGCGTTTTTGGCATCCTTGGCAAATGCAAGGCCCGTGATTGCCAAACTGAGGCATACAACCATGACCAGTGCTGCTTTAATTTTCATTTTCTTCTCCTCCCTTTTTGATATGAGATTATGGCTGAGTGTCATCAAAGATGATATCCAGCCTCTTTTCTGTGCCATGCCCACCTTTGGTTGCGTGCGGGAACAAGCCACCCCGTTATTGTTATAGCTTTGCGCCAACAGGAGACAAACGGCACAGGGAAGTAAATACTCCATTTCAATTTATCAGATTGCAGCTGGAATGAATATGGGCGTGAATGTCCAAATTTCTCAACCGGACAAACCCCTCCGTAACCTCAAGGGGCCGCAGAGGGTGGGGTTATGGAAACAGGCGGTTTCAGGCGAACCGTCAATCAAATTTGGGTCTCTTAAACCCCAGACGGTCAAAGTATTCATCGGGTATGCGTTCAGGGTTCTTGTAGAAGTGCCAGTAACATGGTTTTGAGGCATCGTCGGAGTAACCTGTTACCCATAGGGGGTATCCTCCCCATTCAATGGGAAGGATTTCATTAATGGCGCAGTGGATGCAATAGTAGGGGACACCTTTTTGTCCCCAACTCCAGGGATAGGCCTGTTGTGTGACGCCAAAATTATAGGGCGGGCCAAGTCTCGAGGAGGTCCCATCCACGGGATCTCCCCTCCGCATCCTCCCGCCGCTCCCACAGGGATCCATCTTGATGCTAATGCGGTCTTCATTTTCGATGATCTCGATTTCTCCGTCCTGTTTGGGGCCACAGCGATGCGACCGCATGACCTCTGCGTTAATGCGGACCCTGTCTTCAAACGACATCTTCATGAGCCCCTTCCAGGTTCGCCTCATCATCCAGGTCTCCTGGGTGGCACGGCACAACTGGTAAGCGGCCTCCTCTCCCTCGCTTTCAGCAGTCTTTGTGAGCATATCCCAGATCCAGTCGCAGAAGAGGTCATGAAGGGCCTTGGCTTCCGGGATTGAATAGCGGGCCAAGGCCTTGGCCTCCTCATAACGACCTTCATCAATGGCCTTTACGATCATTTCCTGGGTGGATAGACCAAGATCCCCCCAGTCATCTTCACGGATAGGACGTCGTAGAATTCTTGATTCAACAAGTCTTAACATGACACCTCCTTAAAAGGCCTATTTCTTGGACGCCGGGTGTTCCCAATCCTTCAATAAATCAGCCCTTATGATATTTTTCCGGATCTTGCCGATGGATGTCTTGGGGAAGTCCTCTTTCTGAAAGATCCAGAATTCGGGGACCTTGAATTTGGCCATCTTTGACCTGCAAAACTCCCGCAGTTCCTCTTCCGTCGCACTCGCCCCTTCTTTAAATCTGACCATGGCCATTACCGCCTCATCCCTTATGGGATCAGGAACCGCGATGACAGCGACCTCTTCAACCGCCGGGTGATCGCTCACGACACGCTCCACTTCGGGGGCAGAGATGTTTTCGGCTGCCCGTTGGATCACGTCCTTTTTGCGATCCATGAAATAGACATAACCGTCTTCATCCACCTTTCCATAGTCCCCCGAATAAAACCAGCCATCTACCAGATCCTTTGAGGTGGCCTCTGGGTTCTTATAGTATTCCTTAAATAAAGATATCCCCGGTTCTCCTTTGATGACGATCTCTCCCGTCTCTCCGATGGGCACCTCTTTCCGGTCGTCATCCACGATCTTTACTTCCATACCAAAATTCGGCCACCCCACAGAGCCCCTCCGGTGCTCCCCCCATATAGGCATGATGGTGCAGGGCGCCAGTGTCTCGGTCAGCCCATAGAGGTCAATGAGTGTGGTTCCGAATCTTTTCTCAAAGGTATCCCATTCCTCGTCGGACACGGCTATGGCGTAAGGGCATCGCCACATCGTGTTTTCACCATCCAGGGGATGTTCGGGTTGTGCCAGGATCATCCTCAAGGTCGCAGAAACAAGGGAGCACAGGGTACAATCATATTTCCGAATCAAGGCTGAAAAAACACTCGCGCTGAACAGTTCACAGACAACCATGCTTGCCCCGGCGGTCAAACATGGCCAGTAAGAGAGACACTGGGCATTGACATGAAAAAGGGGCAACACCAGCATGTAGCGATCATCGGGGGTTATTGAAAAGCTCCTGGCACAGATCTCTCCAATATAGATGAAATTGGCATGGGTGAGAATAACACCCTTTGGCCGGGCGGTGGTACCCGAGGTGAAAAGCATTTGAGCCGTATCGAGGGGGTCGATGTCAACAGGGTTCAGTTCCGGGGAAGAGGCTTCAAGGATTTCATCCCATGCATGGGTGCCCGGGATTTCTTTTTCCGAACGATAGATCACAATGTCTTTTACCGAAGGGCACTGGGGGCGGATGGTGTCAAACATGGGGCAATATTGGCCGTCCGTGATGACCATTTTCGCTTTTGAAAAATTGAGCTTGTATTCAAGGTCTTCGGCAACGTCAAAGATGATCGAGGGGATCATGATCGCTCCAATGTTGGTGCAGGCGTGCAACGCCACAAGGAACCCCGATGAATTGGGAAGATGGACCAGTACGAAGTCCCCTTTCCCTATTCCCTTTCCAAGCAGCCAGTTGGCAAGCCGGTTCACCTTTTCCTCAAACTGGCTATAGGTTAGGATCTCCTCCTCCAGGTCCTTGTCCAAAAAGATGATAAAGGGCTTGTCCCCGTGCTGACGGACCTTCCTCTCAAGGAGTTTTCTGGTGTTGATGTTGCGACCGAGAATCGTTGCGTTTTTTGTGTTCAAGATGTCCATGAGCAACCCTCCTTATAAGCGACTATAGACCCAATTCAAAGGCAACCGCTTCACGATGGAAATTGGCATCACCAAAGGCAACCTCTGCCAACTTTGCCCTTCTGGAATAAAGTGTCATATCATGTTCAATCATATAGCCTGTGGCGCCCAGAACCTGATGACCCAACCCTGCAACCCGCTTATAGGCCTCTGAAACCCAGGCCTTGGCTGTCGCCACCTGTTTGGCACAGGGAATGTTCCGGCTCAGCATCCAGGCCGCCTTGTATGTAATAAACCGACCTCCCTCGATGTCCATAAGCATATTTGAGCAATGATGCTGAACGGCCTGAAAACTCCCGATGGGTCTGCCAAATTGTTCTCTTTCTTTTGCATATTCAGTGGCCATATCCAACACCTTCTGAGCACCGCCAACCATTTCGGCACACTTGCAGACCGCGGCCTTCTGCAAAATAGGCTCCAGATGAATTCCCCCCTGGTTCAATTGGCCAAGGATATTCCCCTCCGGGACCTTTACCGCATCAAAAACCACCTCAAATTGTTTGTCCCCGGCAAATGTCTTCATGGGGGTAAGCTGTATCCCGGAGCTCTTTGAATCCACAAGAAAAAGGGTTATCCCCTCCTTGGATCCCGGTTCTCCCGATGTCCTGGCGACACATATGAAATCATCCGCCACATGGGCATCGGGCACAAAGAGCTTTGTCCCGTTTATGACGTAGTGATCCTCTTTTCTCTCGGCCCTGGTTGCGATCAGAAAAGGGTCATATCGCGTATTCAGGGGTTCGGTAAGGGCCAGGGTCAAGATCAATTCCCCGGCGCCTATCCTGGGCAGAAATTCTTTCATCTGGCCCTCGTCTCCGGCCTCCATAATACCCAAGCAAGAAACTGCGGTGGGAAAAAATGGGCCCGGAAGACATGCACCGCCCATCTCTTCCAGCATAATGGTTAGATCCAGCAGGGTACCGCCCACCCCTTCGTATTCCTCCGGGATGACCAGTGCCATCCACCCCAGTTCAGCCATTTTGTTCCACAACTCCGATGTATAACCCTTCTCGTCTGTTTCCATCTCACGGACAAAAGCGCTCGGGCATTCAGCGCCAAGAAAATCACGAGCCGTCTTTTGCAGGATCTTTTGCTCCTCAGTAAGATTAAAATCCATCGCACCGTCCTCCCATCAACCAGTATAAAACTCAATTCAGACCTAATACGCCCTGGGCAGACCCAGACCCCGTTGGGCAATGACGCTCCTGCCCACCTCGCTGGTACCTGCACCGATCGTCGTCATAAAAGAATGGAGGAAATACCAGGAAATCCTTCCTCTCAAAGGCGCCCACTTGGAATCTTCGGTCAATTGGCCGTAAAGCCCCAGAATCTGCATCCCAACATCAACCAGCCGCTGTTCCAGTTCTGAGGTGAAAACCTTTGTAATTTCCGGCTCGTAAGACATTGGGAGCTCATTGCTTTCGAGCCATCTCGAGTGATCTGCCAGCAGGCCTGCCACCTCAAGCTCAATGGCGGCCTGAGCGAGCCTGTGACGGATCAATGGATCCTCAGACAAAGGTTTGCCATTATATTCCGTATCTTTGACGTACTGAACAAGATCCCCAAGGATCGGCATCAATCTGCCCGGCACAAAGACCTGGTTGCGCTCGGAACCCAAGGCTTCCATCATATAATAGAATCCCCTGTTTTTTTCTCCAATCATCCTCTTTTTGGGGACCTTTACATCGTCATAGTAGACCTCATTGGTCCTTTCGCCGGACATGGTCCACAAGGGTCTGACGGTAATGCCGGGGCTGTCCATATCCACGATGAACAGACTGATTCCCTTATATTTTGGAATATCCGGGCTTGGATCTGTCCTTACAGCCAGCCAGTGATATTCCGAATAATGACATTCGGTATTGAATGTCTTTTGACCATTTACGATAAAGCAATCGTCCCCTTCAACGGCCCGCATCTGCATGGAGGCCAGGTCGGAGCCGGCGTTGGGTTCGGTATATCCGAGACAAAACTCTATCTCTCCATCGACAATCTTGGGCAGGAACTCCCTTTTCAGTTCTTCGCTTCCACGCCGCAATATGGTTGGGCCCACCATAGTGTACCCTATGTCAAGGGGTACATGGGCCCCCCACCGCTTTCCTAACTCGTCAAGGAGGATAAAGTCGTATGTCGGTGGCAGACCCTGACCGCCATATTCTTTTGGCCAGCTCAGCCCCAGAAATCCGTTGGCTGCCAGCTTGAGGCTGAACTCACGTGCTTCAGGTCCAACGCCCAGATCTTCCCAGTTCTGACGGGCAATCTCCTCAGTTAGGTTCTTGTCAAGGAACTCAGCCAGCCTTTCCCGAAATTTTTCCTCTTCTTCTGTATATCCAAAATCCATATCGGAACCTCCCCCCACGAAAAAGTAGAGCCCCTAGGCCTAAAGGGCCTTGTAGTGGTTGTGCCCCCCGGAAGGGGCGTCTTACGTTTCTTTCGGTTGCCATGCCCGGGGTTTTTTTACGGCATATGGATTGCCCCGCCACAGAGCGATAAGGCCGCTTCCTTCACCGCCTCTGACAAGGTGGGATGGGGGTGAATAGCATTCGCCAGTTCATCCACAGTCACTCCCTTGGACATTGCCAGCACGGCCTCCGCAATCATGTCGGTCGCATGGGGGCCGATAAGATGGACCCCCAATATCTCACCCGATCCCCTTTTGGCGATGATCTTCACCATCCCATAGGTCTTGTTAAGAATCGAGGCCTTTGCACAGCCATGAAAAGAAAAACGGCCTACTTGAATATCAAATTTCTTTCTTGCCGCTTCCTCGCTCAATCCGACGGATGCCACCTCAGGGGATGCATAGATACACAAAGGTATGGCCCTGTAACTCATTCTGTTTGTCTGCCCCATTGCGTTTCTGGCCGCACATTCCCCTTCAGCCATGGCCACATGGGCCAGCATATTACCCCCCACAACGTCACCGACAGCGTAAATGCCGCGTATATTGGTCTCCATGCACGCGTTTACCAGAAGGGCACCGTTTTCATGTGCCAAACCAATCTTTTCCACATTGAGATGGCTCAGTTCAGGCTTCCTGCCAACCGACAAAATGACCTTTTCTGCGACACATCTCTTGGGTTGGTCTTTCAGCGCAAAGGTGATCGTACTTTTTGATTTGCTGCGCTGGATCTTTTTTACCAGTGCCCCGGTAAAGACCTTGATCCCTTCTTCAGCAAGGCTTTGCTCGAGTGCTGAGGCAATCTCCTTGTCTGCGCCAGGGACCAGGGTTTCCGTTAGCTCGAGGATGGTGACAGTTGCCCCCAGACGTCTCAAAATCTGTGCGAATTCAACCCCGACCACACCGCCGCCGATGATGCCCACGCTTTTGGGGAGGGTTTTCATTTCAAGAAATCTGTCGCTATCCCATACGTGCGGCCCGTCAGCGCCTTTCATGCCGAGTTTTGCACTCCTCGACCCGGTGGCGATAATAATCTTGTCGGATGTTATCCTTTCTCCGGTCTCCACGATTTGGACGGTGGATGGGTCGATGAGTTCGGCAGTCCCTTTCACGATTCTTATTTTTCTTGCAGCCAGCAGCTTCTCAACGCCGTTTCTGAGTTGTTCGACAATGGAATTCTTCCGCTTCATAATTGCCGGGAAATCGACCCTGTAATTGTCGCACTTTATGCCAAACACCTTGGACTCTTTGATGGTGTTGATCACCTCACCCGAATGAAGCAATGCCTTTGTGGGGACGCATCCCCGGTTCAAACAGACACCCCCCAGGAGGTCTTTCTCGATCAGGGTCACATCAGCGCCCATTCTGGCAGCCTTGATCGCCGCCGGGTATCCCCCGACGCCACCTCCTATTATGGTAATTCTTGTCTTACGCCCAATATCCTCCACCCCCAAGTCCTTCAGTTTAGGGTCAGGATTTTCGATGCACGATTTGAGGGTACGCATGAATTTCCCGGCTTCTGCGCCGTCGATGGTGCGGTGGTCGTAGGATAATGTCAGCTTCATCATGGGCTTGATCACCACTTCACCATCAACGGCTACCGGTTTTTCAATAATTGCTCCGACAGCCAGAATGGCGTTTTCCGGAAGATTGATGTTGGCGGTGAACTGTTCCAGCCCAAACATCCCCATGGCAGAGAGGGTGAAGGTACTACCGCTGATATCATCGGGGAGAAATTGATTTTCTTTGCCTTTCCTGATCAGTTCGACGCGGTCCTTTGCGATTTGACCGAGGCCCTTTTTGTTGATCTCTCGAATAACGGGCACAATAAGGCCCTTATCCAGGGCCATGGCCATTCCCATGTGGACATCTTCAAGGAACAGAACACCTTCGGCAGTCCATTTTGTATTCATAATGGGGTGTTCATCAATTGCCGCCCCCGTGATCTTCATCATGATGTCGGTGATGGTCAGCCGTACCCCAAACCTCTCTTGAACACTCGGAAGAAGCTCGCTTCGCCACGCAAGGATCTTTCCGGCGTCCACCGTATTCGTCATATAGGTCTGGGCCGTCTCAACCTTGCTGGCCAGCATCTTCTTGGCAATGGCCCGTCTCATTCCCGTAAAGGCCACGAGCCCCCCGTCCCGGGTCTCATCAACTTCTCCCAAAACAGGAACAGCTTTTGCCTGCCCTTCTGTATAGGCCCGTTCAACATCTTCCCTGATAACCATCCTCTCAGGGCCAGTCCCGCTTACTGCCCGAAGATCAATATCGTATTGTCTCGCGGTCCTTCTGGCCAAAGGCGAGGCCTTTGCCCTGCCATCCCCTCTCAGTGCCGCCCGATCGATTGCGGACAAGTCTTGCACGGGTGGCGCCTTTGCTTTAATGGGCGCTTCTCGCCCTTTCACTTCTTTTTCGGGCAAGCTCACGGTTTTCAACTCAGAGATGTCTTCTCCGGGTTTTAGAAGATGGGCCACCAGTGCACCCACAGGGACCGTTTCGTTTGTTTGCACATAAATCCTGCCAAGCGTGCCGTCTTCGGGTGACTCCACTTCATAGGTGACTTTTTCAGTCTCCAGCGCAAAGAGAATTTCGCCCTTCCTGACCTGATCACCTTCCATTTTTTTCCACTCAATGAGCATGCCCTCGGTCATGGTCAGACCGAGTTTTGGCATAAAAATCTCAACCGGCATCCTTGGCTCCCTACTCTATTTCCCAACGAAATCGGGTTTTCGCTTTTCCAGGAATGCGTTCATACCCTCTTTCATGTCTCTGGTGCTGAAACAGGTGACACAATTTTTCTGAGAATACTGGACTGCGTGCTCCAAAGGGAGGTCCTTGCCGATCTCAAGGGCATCTTTGGCCATTTCAACAGCGATGGGGGCGTTTTTCATGATTTTCTGGGCCAAGTCCTCGGCGGCCCTGACGGCCTCGCCATCCGGGACCATCCTGTTTACTAACCCCACTCTATAGGCATCCTCTGCAGAAATTACATCACCGGTCAGAAGCAGTTCTGCGGCCAATCCCTTGCCGATCAACCGGGGCAGACGTTGTGTCCCGCCCGTTCCCGGGATGATACCCAGTTTTACTTCGGGGAGGGCCATTTTTGCGGATTCCTCAATGACACGCAACGTGCAGGATATGGCAAGTTCCAGCCCGCCTCCCATTGCATGGCCGTTAATGGCTGCAATAACCGGCTGGCGGAGTTTCTCGAGCGCGGCGTTGATTCGAACAATTCCCTCGTTCCAGCGCAGGATGTCCATCGGAGCCATAACACTCAACTCGGCAATGTCGGCCCCAGCCTGAAACGCCTTGCCGGCACCGGTGATAATGAGTATTCTGATTCCCTCATCCTTATCAATAAGCCCCAGTGCCTCCCGGAGTTCGGCGATCATTTCCTGGTTAAAGGCATTTCTCACCTCGGGACGATTCAAGGTGAGGTACCCGATGCCTTCCTTTTTTTCCACGCGGATTGTCTTGTAAGACGTCATCATCTCTCCCTTTCACAAATCATAATTTCTCAAAAAGTTCTGGGAAATAACCTGCGGTTTCTGGAGTGGGTTGGGCTGTTTTCGGCCACGCTTCCACTGCAGGTCTCGTGAGCGCCGGGAAAAAATGGCCGAACCCGCTGGCGCCCGAAATAGAGGGGACCCACATCACCAGCAAGTGTGGCCGCCGTCAACCACAACCGCAGATCCAGTCATAAAACTGGAGGCTTGAGAGGCAAGGAGGATTGCAACCCCTTTCATCTCTTCAATCTGACCTATCCTTTTCATGGGGATGCTGCTTTTGATGGCCCTTTCGCCGGCCTCGGTTGAAAAGAACTCTGTGTTCATGGGCGTCTCAAAATAGCCGGGCATGATGGCATTTACCTGTATATCATACCGGGCCCATTCCAGCGCCATTACCTTGGTCAATTGGAGACACCCTCCCTTGCTGGCGCAGTATGCCGACATGTTGGGCCACCCGATCAGGCTACCGATGGATGTCACATTGATGATCTTCCCGCCTTTTCCTCGTTCAACCATCTTGCTTGCGACGGCCCTGGAAAGTGAAAATACACCCCTCAAGTTGGTATCTATGACGGTGGACCAATCATCGTCGGTCATCTTCAGGATGGGTTTTTCACTCCCCCCCGTGCCGGAGTTATTGACGAGGATATCGATACGGCCCAGATCCCCAATAACATCGGTTACAAGGGCCTCTATTTCATCATTATTTGTGATGTCACATCTGTGGGGCAGCGTTTGAACGCCGGTCCTTTCAGTAATTTCCTTGCAGGCCTCTTTACATCTATCGAGACGCCTTGCTGCAATAACGATACCGGCTCCGGCATCTGCCAGACCCTCAGCAATGCCCCTTCCGATGCCTGTAGCGCTCCCTGTAACTATGGCAATCTTGTCGGTCAGGTCAAAGTACGGTAAGTTCATAGGCCTCCCTTTGTCGATTCATGAATAAATTGGGTTGAAATCTCAAACAGGGCATCCAACCCGGCGTGAAAAAGTGTAGCAACATATCGGCTTCTATCGTCCTTAAGATAATGGTAGCCGTTCACGAGTTCAAAGGTTCAGAGGTTCAAGGTTACGTTCTTGTCCCCGGACTCCATTTGTGATGCGCATTTACGAGAAAAACGTCAGATTTGTCAGACCAAATCCAAAATATAGCGCCAAATTGCAATTACGTAAGAAAATAAGCATTTTTGAAAAAGACTTCGGGTCTTCAATACCTTCTTTGTCCTTAACCCTGAACGTTGAACCCTGAACCTGTGAACGATTACTTGGATACTATATGCTTTGGCTTTTCAGGTACTTTTCAATCGACAATTTTACCCCGTTCAATTTTCACCCCGTTAAACCGCTCGGTCTTTTCCGTTTAACTGGGGCCCAAGGACAGCGCAGCGTATTGAACCGGGGCGCCAATAGTCAATCTTCAATCCTATAATCCCGTGTTTCTGTTTGGGCCGTTTTAACCGGGTAAACCAGGACCTTTATATGTTTTCCAGGTTCTTCAATGAGAGGCGCTATGCCTTTTTCAACAAGGTCATCCAATTCAATACACGCTGAAATAAGTTTTTCCACCTTGACCCGTTTGTCGGCAAGATAGGAGATGGCGGCGGGAAATTCGTCTTCATATCCACTGCTAAAGGTAATCTCTTTTTCATGCCCCCATAGCCTGATAAAGGGCACCTCTATGGGCTTGAGGGCCAGACCGACCACGCAGATGCCCCCCCTACGTCCGGTTACCTTGACTGCCGTATCAAAGGACGATTGATGCCCGACACAGTCAAAGGCAAGGTCAGCCCTCAACCCTTCGGTCATTCTGCCAACCTCTTTCCCCGCATCGATTTCAGTGGGGTCGATCACGGCTTGAGCCCCGGTTTCCAATGCCATTTCTCTTCGTGCCTTCATAGGCTCAACAACAAAGACCTTGCCGGCCCCTGCTGCCAGACAGGCCTGCATAACGAGAAGACCGATAGGACCGGCACCAATTATTGCCGTTGTTGCGCCGATCCTCATGCGGCTTCTTTTGACGGCATGGATGGCAACCGCCAGGGGTTCCACAAACGCTCCCATTTCATCCGTCACCGAATCGGGGAGCTTCAAAAGCGAGTATTCCTCAAAGACACCGTATTCAGCAAAGGCCCCGTCCGCCGCGAAGCCGACCGTGCCGAGTTTTGTGCACATAATGTGCTGACTGCGTTTACAGTAGTGGCATTGGCCACAGTAAAGCAGGGGATTGACCACGACGCGGTCACCCGGCGAAAAGCGGGTAACCCCCTCACCCACTTTCTCGACTTCTCCTGAAAATTCATGCCCCAGGATTACAGGCCCCCCCTCTCTGTTGGTGAGCGGATGAGGCCTGGACGGGATGATAAACGGGCCATCCTTGTATTCATGCAGGTCTGAACCGCAGATGCCACAGGTCTTTACCTTCACCTTCACCTGGCCCGGTCCCGGATCCGGGACCGGGATATCTTCTAAACGAATATCACCTTTCTTATACCATAAAGCGGCTTTCATAGGCCTCTCCTCCTCTCAAAAGGTCCGTTCCATTGTCTTTTTGACGGCAGCTATGACATGGTCGGCATTTGGCAAGTAAGCCTTTTCCAAACTGAACGGAATGGGTACAAAGGGCGCCCCCACACGCATGATCGGGGCATCCAGTTCATCCAGAATCTCTTCAGATACTGCCGCTGATATTTCAGCGCCCACGCCAAAGCTTTTTACGGCCTCGTGGGCGATAACAAGCCGGTGGGTTTTTCCCACAGAACTAAAGATTGTTTCCTTATCCCATGGCGAGATGGTCAGGAGGTCAATCACTTCAATGTTGATGCCCTCCTGGTTCAGGGCCTCAGACGCCTTCAGAGATTCGTGGACCATCTTGGAGGTTGCAACCACAGTCACGTCTGTTCCTTCTTTTTTTACAGCGGCCTTTCCTATGGGCACCAGGTACTCCTCCTCGGGGATAGACCCCTTGAGTGCGTGCAGGGCCTTGTGCTCAACCACGACGACCGGGTTGTCGTCCCGGACAGCCGATTTGAGGAGTCCCTTCACATCATGGGGAGTGCCCGGCATCACCACCTTCAATCCGGGTACGTGGGCAAACCAGGCCTCCAGGGACTGGGAATGCTGGGGGCCCGCATTCAATCCTGCGCCCGAAGGTGTCCTTATCACGATGGGAACTTTGTACTGGCTTCCGAACATATAGCGCATCTTGGCGATCTGGTTTACGATACCGTCCATACAGATCGTCATAAAGTCCATAAACATGATTTCAACGATCGGTCTGAGACCACAGGCCGCGGCGCCCGCAGCCAGGCCCGTGATTGCGGCTTCACTGATGGGGGTATCAAAAACCCGTTCCGGTCCGAAAAGGTCGTACAGTCCCCGGCTTGCCCCAAAAGATCCTCCGGGGGTTCCCACGTCTTCTCCGATGAGAACGACGTTCTCGTCCCTTTGCATCTCTTCTTTTATTGCCTCATTGATGGCCCAAATATATCTGATCTCTTTCATGTACTGCTCCTCGTGTAGGCTTGGTAGTTTGGTTGAGACGTTGGGTTGTCTGGTGGTCGTTCCGTAGCCTCGCAATAAGTCCGGGAGAAATAATCGGATTCTTGGAGTGGGGTCCGGGTGTTTGTTTCCGGCGCTCTCTCAAAGTGAATTTACTTCTCCCTTTCGCAGTGGTTGATATTTGGGGTTTTCTCATCATGAACCCTTATTGGCTTCTCCATGCTTCCGGCAAAACCTCTCCGAGCTGGAGGCCCTACGAGCCGGAAGCCCAAATATCAGCCACGCTACGACTACAGGTTTAGAGAGCGCCGGAAAGAAACGGCTGGACCCCACGGTACCCGAGATTATTGAGAACTTATGTCGTTCCTTGTGAAAATAGCTACACGTACAAGTCATCCATCAGCTCGGATTCGTCGGGGAATTGGCTCTCGCGGGCAAAATTGACCGCCTCCTCAATTCTCTGATAGACGTTATCAGCGACTTTCTGGATCCCTCTTTTACCAAGCATCTTGTCTCTCACAAGCCTCTTTTGAAAATTGGCGATACAGTCCATTGCCTTTGCCCCATTTACCTCTTTTTCAAGACGATACTTCTGGGCATCTCCGACAAAATGTCCGTGCCATCGGGAACTTTTTACCTCCAAAAGAGTCGGTCCTTTACCCTTGCGGGCTCTTTCAACGGCTTCTCCCGCCTTTTCATGTATCTTCAGGACGTCATTGGAAACAATCACTCCCGGCAGATCATAGGCCTTGGCACGATCCGCCACGTTCTTGGTGGGCATATGGGTCTCCTGAGGCGTAAACTCCGCCCACCCGTTGTTTTCACACACATAAACAATCGGGAGTTTTCGTATGGAGGCAATATTGAGAGATTCATGGAACGTTCCCTCATTCGTTGCACCTTCGCCAAAGAAGCAAACGGTCACCTGCCCTGTCTTCTTGTACCTGGCAGCAAACGCTGCACCCGTGGCAATAGGAATTCCGCCGCCTACAATTCCATTGGCCCCTAGAATACCCATCTTTGGGTCAGCAATATGCATCGACCCGGAACGACCCCTGCAAAACCCCTCTCTTTTTCCAAAGAGCTCGGCCATGAAGCGCTTTAGGTCTATTCCTTTGGCCAATGCGTGCCCATGACCCCTGTGGGTGGTGGACATATAATCCGAGTCTTTTAACCAGCTGCATACGGCCACAGGTGTTGCCTCCTGACCGATACAGACATGGATAAACCCCGGGATCTCACCCGCAGAAAAGACCTCCATCAGTTTTTCTTCAACCCTTCGGATGGTCACCATCCTCTCATAAAGCTGAATCAATTTTTTCTTGCCGGGTTTTCTCATGCTCCTATTTCCTCTCATCATTTTTAAGGGCGTTCATTTTCTCCGGGATGGACTCTATTCCCTTGAGGACAAAATCGAGAATTCCCTCCATGACATTATCCATTGACTCAAATCTCCGCTTGAGGCTCCAGCGTCTGAATGTCATGATAACAGGTATATATGGCAATAGATCAGCTGCCAGCCGGAGGCGTTCCTCGTTCACATCCTGTCCCTTGAACCTCTCTCTCAATAGCTCCTCAAAGAGCTCAATATAATCGGTTTCCCTCGCCAGGACAGTATGGAGGCTTTTTTTGTCAAGGGACGCAGACTCCTTATAGATGAACATGATTATCTCTTGGTTCTTGTACACTGCATTCAGATTTTGATAAAGTGCTGCCTTCAACCTTTCCTCTGGATCCTCTATCCCGGCGATCGCTTTGCTCATTTCCTCTCTGAGGACCCTGGTAATATAATCATAGACAATATGGATTATGTCTTCCTTGCTGGCGATGTAATTGTAGAGGGAACCCATGGTGAGTCCTGCCTCTTTGGCAATTTCTCTTACCGTTGACTTGTGGAATCCTTTGGCGGTGAAGACCTTGATAGCCCCATCGATGATCTGTTTTCTTCTCCGGTCGATGAGTTCTTCATTTTTTATCTTTGTCTTGACTGCTCTTTTTTCCATGTCTCTTTTCGACACATTGCCCGTGAGACAACCTCACGTCTTCATCCGGGTATCGGTTCACTCAATTTCCGTTCCAAGAGCCATGGCATGGAACGGGATGGGATACTGGAAGGAAAGTCACCTATACTGGAACACGATCATGCGTGTCAAGACAATAGTGAGCGTTTGCTCAACTTTTGTCTCCCCCAATTTTTTTGGCCCTTTCACCGCCTGTCTTCCCCCAGGAGTTCCCTCAAACACCGCTTTTTTCTTGACAATGGAAAGCCAGGTTCAATAAAGTCTTTCCCCGACAACGACGGCTGCGAACAATCCCTTCACCATCCCATTAGCCGTAAACGGTGCTTTGATTTCTCGTAACTTCTCAATAAGTCCGGGAGAAATAATCGGGTTTCTGGAGTGGGGTTTGGGTGTTTCTTTCAGGCGCTCTCTCAAAGTGAATTTACGTCTCACGTTGGCAGTGGTTGGTATTTGGGGTTTTCTCCTGATAAGCCCTATTAGTTTCTCCATGCTTTCGGCAAAACCCCAAATATCAGCCACGCTGCGACTACAGGTTTAGAGAGCGCCTGAAAGAAATGGCCGAACCCCACGGTACCCGAGTTTATTG
>JADHXI010000149.1 GCA_016783065.1 Desulfobacteraceae bacterium
TTAATTGGCCCTAAATAGAAATCCTTTTTAGCTCAATTTTCAACCGTCAATCTTCAATCGTCAATCGGTCTCCAATGAGACTTCTCTTTGGGAAAAATTCGTGGCCAATTTGCGCACAATTTCTTTTGTAAGGTACTAAAAGGGGGCCAAAAACCAGTTCTCAGATTCCGGGAGTGTTGGAGTAGTGGAGTGCTGGCCTCCGGCTCGGAGATCCTACGGCTCGGAGAGAGTAATGGGATGGAATTGAAAGAAAAATCTTTAAAATCCGGACAACTGCTTAAAAGATCTCTCTCTTGGGCCTCATATGTTCAGTATTTTGGAAGATCTTTTTTCCAACACTCCACTACTCCACCACTCCATGACTCCGTGCCAAACAAAATACCGGCAGAGCCATTTTCTCTGACCCGGCCCCGAGGACCGGGTTTTTGGACCTAAATAAGAGGAGCGTAGGAGATGAATTACGATATTAGTGAAGAGCAGACCATGATCAAGGACGCTGCAAACAGATTTTTGTCAAAGGAGTGCCCCAGCGGATTTGTCCGGGCCATGGTTGATGACCCGAGAGGTTACACACCTGAATTATGGCATGGAATGGCGGAACTCGGCTGGATGGGCCTCCTGGTGCCGGAAACATATGGCGGATTCGGGGGAAACTTTCTTGACCTGACGGTCCTACTCGATGAAATGGGCTATTTTGCTGTCCCCGGGCCTTTTTTTTCCACTGTTGTCCTGGCTGGACTGATGATACTGGAGGCAGCCACAGAGACACAGAAGGCCGATATTCTTCCAGGCCTTGTCACCGGTGAACGGATTATGACCCTCGCCTGGACCGAAATCGAGGGCGTTTTCACACCGGAAGGAATCAGGCTTTCAGCCACCCCCGAAAACGACGGGTACGTTCTATCGGGGACCAAATTGTTTGTTCCGGACGCTAACGTGGCCCATACCCTGATCTGCGCCGCCAGGACCGGGGAAGGCGATGAAGACATAAGTCTATTTCTGGTCAACACCCCAAGCGACGGACTCAGCATAAACCCGCTCATTACCATGGCCGGTGACAAACAATGCGAGGTCATCTTTGAAGGGGTCAAGATCCCCCGTTCGACTCTTTTGGGTGAACTTGACCGGGGGTGGCCGGTGGTCAAGAAAACCCAGTTGATGGCATCCGTGGCCAAATGCGCAGAGATGACGGGCGGGGGCAGGATGGTTATGGACCTGGTTATCCCCTGGACCAAGGAACGGATCCAGTTCGGTCGCGCCATTGGGTCGTTTCAGGCTGTCCAGCACCACTGTGTCAACATATTGACCTGTCTGGATACGTTAACCTACATGACCTATGAGGCCGCCTGGTTGGTTTCCGCCAGCAAGCCGTTCGAAATAGAGGCGTCCCTATGCAAGGCCTGGGTGAGCGATGCCTATCGCAGACTCGTGGCCTTGGCCCATCAGGTCTTGGGCGGACTGGGGTTTATGGAAGAGCACGACCTGGGACTATATTTCAAACGGGCCAAGGCGGCTGAGTTGTTTTTTGGAGACGCTGATTTCCATCGCGAATTGGTGGCCCGGGAAATGGACCTTTAACAACTATCAGGCCCGGTCGCACACCACTGCCTGGTTTGTGATCCGAGGTCAATCGAGGTGTATGATGGGAAGAATCGACTATGTGGATTGTCTTAACCAAATGTACCAGAGCCAGGGGTTTCCGCCCTATACGTGGTCGGAGTTTACTGAAAGTCCATGGACCCCGTTAGAGAAACCCCTGAAAAAGACATGTTTGTCGCTGATCAGTTCGGGTGGCGTCTTTCGGGATGATCAGGACCCCTTTGACCCTTGGGCGGTCAATGATCTCAGTTTCCGGGAAATTCCCAAAGATATTCCTTTTGAGAGGCTCAGACTGAATCACAACTATTTTGATCACCGGGCCGCGCTTGAGGATCTTAACTGCGTTTTCCCTCTCCAGCGTCTGCAAGACCTTGAGGATGGCGGCCATATCGGCAGCTTTGCCCCCACAACCATTACCCTCGGCATGGGTCGGCTTTACAAACGGACGGCCCTGGTAGAGGAAACCGTCCCCGAGATTGTGAAAATTCTGAAAGCCCAAGACACGGATGCAGTCTTGCTTGTGGCGGCCTGACCACTGGACCATCAGTCCGTTGGACTGATTGCCCGAACCATTGAGGATGCCGGTCTATCCACGGTCTACCTGGGATCATGTCGAGACATAATGCAACAGGTCAAGGCTCCCAGAAGCGTCTTCATTGATTTTCCTTTGGGTCATCAGTGCGGAAGACCCGGAGATAGCGAACTGCAAACCCAGATCCTGACAGATACCCTCAATATCCTGGCCAGCGCAAAGGGCCCGGGTACAATGGTGGATTTAGACTACCAATGGGATGAGTTGTTTGATTGGGGTACCTATCTGAGAGACGTGAAAGAAATGATTGAAGAGGAGGGTGCGCAGGTTTTTGAGTTGACGCCGTGAGTGGGAATTCAAAACCTGGATGTAACACCTTGAATCGGGTCTCCTGCAAGGCCATCATTTGTTGAATCTGGTCATGGCCCTGGACAAAGGCCTGTATATTTTCCTGGGGGTACGTCATGAAGCGATTGGCCAAGATGATAAGACTCGCTGCAAGCAATAATGTCTCAGACATCCATATCACGACCGGCCGACCTGTTGCCTTCAGACAAAACGGGGTAATTATTTTCCAGGATGACTCATGGAGTCACCAGGAGATCAAGGAGTTGGCTGAAAACCTCCTGGCCGGCAAGGACCGGACAGTGCTCAGGACGCGTCTTTCCGTTGATTTTGCACGGACTGTGAGCAATGTTCGAATCAGGATCAATCTTTTTCATTCACTCACCGGGCTCAGCCTGGCGGTTCGTCTGCTCCCCGGTCGTGTCCCCCGTATCCATGATCTTAACCTTCACCCCTCACTTCTTGAGTGTTCCACCATCACATCGGGACTGATCCTGATCTGTGGAAGCGCGGGTTCTGGGAAAACCACAACCGTGGCTGCCATCATAGAAGAGATCAACACGCACCGAAATGCGCATATTGTTACCCTTGAAGACCCCATCGAATATGCCTTTACGTCAAAAAAATCACTCATCGCACAACGGGGTCTTGGTACACATGTACCCTCCTATGAGCAGGGACTCTTGGATGTTCTGCGCGAAGACCCTGATGTAATCGTGGTGGGAGAACTCAGAGAACCCGAAACGATCCGCCTGACACTGCATGCCGCCGAGTCAGGCCATCTGGTGATCGGCTCGCTCCATGCTTCCTCTGCAGAAGATGCGCTGCATCGTATCTGTAACTCATTCCACCCCCAGACCCAGGATTCGGTTCGTAACCAAATCGCCTCCACACTCACTTTCCTGGTCATTCAGAAGCTTGTCTTTCTGCACCGACTCAATTATCGGGTTCCGCTTCTTTCCATTTTGAAGGGTACGCAGTCCGTAAAGAGCATGATACGTGATAACAGGCTCATGCAGATCGAAAACGCAATTCTGACCGGGAAGGAGGAGGGGATGTTCAGCACCGATCAATACCGATCCTATCTCGACAATAGGTCTGATTTTGTTCCGCCTGCTGCGGTTTTTGCGCCCCCAGAACCCGACCATCCTTCAACTCGGGCACCATCGATCGACCCACCCTCCGGGCTTTCTGCAAAGGACTCCATAGAAGACGAGTTTGAGGCAATCTTGGAAATTGACGAGCAGGCCACACTCAAAGAATTGATTGAGGATGCCGACAACCTCCTCAGGAGGTAGCCTCTTACTGAGAACCTGACGCCCTTTCATTCGTGTGGGGTCTGGTTCAAGGTTAAAAAAGGCGCCCACGACCAGGACCCGGTAAGGAGCGGAAATTTATGAAACAGAACACCGGTGGAAATTAGAATGCGATTTCTTGACAGGATTAACAGAATTTTCGCAATTAAGCCGGTCAGAATCTTGAAGCGGGCCATGTGCCTGTGGTTGCCGATCCTGGTGCTCGTTATCGGGTTGCCGGTCCGGTTTAAAGACCCTTCAACCAGTCTTGCACAGTCAGCAACCGGACATGGGGGAAAACCGTCCCGGGAAACGGAACCGGTTCAGGGGCTGGAAGCTCAAAATCTGTCCAAAAGGGTTGTGTCTCTCGCTCCAAAGGGATGGGAGATATTTGACAATGTCAAGCAGTTCACCGCCCAAAACGTTTACGAGCAAATAAACGGCCGTGCAGAATTTTTTCTGGCCTACGACATGATCCGGATGACATTCGCCAGTTTTATTAACAGCGCCAACAAAGGAGAATTCATCGACCTCTCGATTTATGATATGGGGACCCCGACCAATGCCTTTGGTGCCTTTTCCGGTGAAAGATCCAAAGGGGGATCGCCTTTGCGGTTGGGGCGGGCAGCCTACGGGTCAGGGGCCAATTTCTTCATCTGGAAGGGCCGCTACTACGTACGGCTTATCGCGTCTGAAGAGACTGAAAAACTCAGGAAAATCGGCATGGTTTTGGCCGCAAAAGTGACCGCCTTTCTGGAAAACTCGGGGGGACCTGTTTGGGGGCTAACAGCCCTGCCTCAAAGAGACCTTGTGTCCGAGACAGTGCAGTATGTCAAGGTCAATGCAATGGGGCTCGATTTTATGACAAATACCTACCTGGCCCGGTATCGCAAAGGCAAGACCGTGGTGAAGGTTTTTTTGTCCCGTCGAGACGGCTCCGAAACCGCCAGGACGGTTGTGGCGCGTTATGCGGGGTACGCCGGGGAATACGGCAAAGGGATTGATCGTATAAATCAAAGCGGCATAAAATTGATAGTTTGCGATATGGATGGCGAATACGATGTCATCTTCCGGAAGGGTCGGTTGGTGGGAGGCGTGTCTTCAGTTGATGACCGCACCCTGGCCATTGAGGCGGCTGTCGATTTGTGGCGGCAGATGCCTCAAGAGTAGAGGGAGGGGTTTCGAATGGAGGAATCAGGAATCTCAAAAGGAAAAAAGGCTTTTTCTCGCCGGGATTTTTTTAAAATCACGGGTGCTGCCGGGCTTGGATCTATCTTTGCCACAATGGGAAACCTTGCAGCGGCCTCTGATAAATCTGACTCAAAAAACTCAGGGCCAGTTACGGTTCCAACCCGGCCTTTTGGAAAAACAGGGGTTAATGTCTCCATACTCGCCTTTGGAGGGAGTCAAAATTTAGAGTCGAAACAGCGCCTGTTACGGCAAGCCGTTAAAATGGGGGTGACCTATTGGGACACGGCACGCACTTACGCAGGAGGAACCAGCGAAGAGGCAATGGGAAAATATTTTGATAGATACCCTGACGATCGAAAAAAAATATTCCTGGTCACGAAAACGCCATCTTCCGATCCCGATAGAATGACCCGACACCTCGAAACTTCCCTAAAAAGACTGAAAACCTCCCATATTGATCTCTTTTTTATCCACAGAGTTTCGGACGTGAGGGATGAAGTCAACCGGACGACCAAGGCATGGGCTGAAAGGGCAAAGGAGAAGGGCAAGATTCGTTTCTTTGGCTTTAGTACCCACAAGAATATGGAAGAATGCTTACTGGAGGGGGCCAAGTTGGGATGGATCGATGGAATCATGACGAGCTACAATTACCGGTTAATGCACAAGGATTCCATGAAAAGGGCTGTGGATGCGTGTGTTGAGGCAGGGATCGGTCTAACCGCCATGAAAACACAGGCCGGGTTTTTTGCAAGCTTTTATGCAAATATAGGCAAAGAGAATGAAACGGTTTTAAAACTTACTGAACGGTTTATGGAAAAAGGGTTTACCCCTGAACAGGCGAAACTGAAAGCTGTCTGGGAGAATCCTCATATAGCCAGCGTCTGTTCTGAAATGTCCAATATGACAATGTTGCAGGCTAATGTTGCCGCTGCCATAGGCAAGACCAAATTATCCTTTCAAGACAAACGGCTTCTGGAGCAATACGCCCGGGAAACCGCTTCCGGGTATTGTGCAGGCTGCGCCAACTTGTGTGAATCAGCGGTTGAGGGAAACATTCCCATCAGCGATGTCCTGCGGTACCTTATGTATTATGACAATTACGGGAACCATGAACAGGCTGTCAGGCTCTTTAATGAAATCCCAAGCATTACGCGGAGACGTTTGGCGGGGTTTGATTATTCAAAGGCAGAGCATCTCTGTCCACAGAAAATGCCCATTGCCAAACTCATGGGAAAGGCGGTTGAAAAATTCACGAAGTATGCAATGGGATAAATTTCCAGCCACACGGAAGCGCATGTGGGACGAACGTATCAACTCATAAAAGGAGAAAATCATGGGGTTAAGAGAGTTAAACGTTGATCTGACCAAGGAACACGTCGCACTTTGGGATTCAACAAAAAAATTCATGAGCGAGGTCTGGCGACCGGCTGCCGTAGCGTTGGATAAGCTCACAGATCCACAGGATGTCATCGCCGAAGACTCGGTTTTGTGGGAGGTGTTTCGAAAAAGCTACGAGTTGGGTTACCACATGATGACGTTCCCAAAAGATGTGGGCGGGTTGGAGATGGACCCGTTGAGCGGGGCCCTGGTGGCGGAACTCATGGGATGGGCGGCCCCGGACCTGGCAGTGAGCCTCGGGGTATGTTCCATACCTTTTGCCTGGGCAATGTTCTCCCCTGAACCCGAACTGCAGGAACTGACCAAAAAATTTTGCGCCGACAGGGAAGGCAAAATGACGGGTTGTTGGGCTATTACCGAACCGGATCATGGATCCGATTGGATAATGATGGATAGCGAAGGTTCACATGATCCGGCCCTTGCACCCCAGGTGAGGGCGGTCCTGGATGGAGACCATTACGTGATCAATGGCCAGAAATCCTCCTGGGTCAGCAACGGAACCTTTGCCACCCATGCGGCCCTCTGGCTATCTCTGGATCCCTCAAAGGGAATGGACGGGGGCGGCATCACCGTCATCCCCCTTGATCTTCCGGGCATCTCACGGGGAAAACCCCTTAATAAAATGGGCCAGCGTGCCCTGAATCAGGGCGAGATTTTTTTTGACAATGTGAGGATACCAAAGAGCATGATGGTAGCCCAGGACCCGGCGACATTCAAGCTGTTCTCCAATGGCCAGCTGACCATGGCAAACGGGGGGATGGCACTCATCTTTGCCGGTACGGCCCTGGCAGCCCTCGAATATGCCCTCCAATATGCCAAGACAAGGGTTCAGGGTGGAAAAACGATCATTCATCATCAGAACATCCAACTAAAGATCTTTGACATGTTCGCCTCGGTCGAGGCGGCACGTTCCCTGGCCCGAAGGCAGGCTATTTACAATAAGGCCTTGATTGACCAAATGCAGCCGCCTGCGCCCCATTACGCCATGGCCGCAAAAATCTTCTGTACTGAGACTGCATTCCGGGTAGCCAGCGAGGCGATCCAGATTTTTGGCGGATACGGTCTTTCCAGGGAATACCCTGTGGAGAAGATTTTTCGGGATGCCCGGGCCGCCCTGATTGAAGATGGCACCAATGAAACCCTGGCACTTGTCGGCGCAGACAAACTGGCAAAGGGGAATGACAAATGGGTCGTCAAGGAAGGGGTTTCCCAGACACCCTCCGGGCCTGCCAAGACAGATGGAATCACCTGGGAGGAATTCAAACCCATAGTCCGTCCCGAACCAGGGACCGTGCATATGGGTGTAATGAAGGCCGATCCGGAAAAATGTACCCATTGTGGATTGTGTCTCCAGAACTGCCCGTTTCAGGCGTGGGAGATGGACGAAGCTGAACTTCCGCGGATGAAAGAAGAATACGAATGTTTTAGCTGCTACAACTGTATGGCCGCCTGCCCCGCAGATGCAATCTCCATTGTGGAGTCCTATCATGTGGATTCCGGTTTTTTCAAGACAGACCCTCATCCCCTCCCCGCCAAATTGCCCTATGAACCCAAAGACGAAGACGGCAACCCAGCGGAATGGACTGCTGTGGAACAGGCTATCTTTGAACGCCGAAGCGTCCGTAATTTCAAACCGGACCCGGTGCCCGAGCCGCTGATTCAAAGGGTGTTGGAAGCGGGCCGTTTCGCCCCCAGCAGTGGAAACTGCCAGTGCTGGAAATTTATTGTGGTCACAGACAAGGCCCTGATCAATGAACTCAATGAGGCGTGTTATGGTATATTGAGCATGTTTTACACCACCTACTCCAATGACGCCATGGTAAAGGCCCTCCTCCCCATGTATCAGCAAGACCCGCAGCCCGGGTTGTTCGATCCGCGCATCATCGCGGGCGGGGCCAAGAGCATCCATGTAAAGAATGCTCCGGTTTTTCTCAATGCTCCGGTCATTATTTTTGTGGCCTGTGACGAACGGGCCATCGGGGGCCCTCAAATTCAGGCAGGTATTGCCGGGCAAAATATGAATCTCGCAGCCAAGTCACTTGGATTGGGGTTCTGCTGGAACGGTTTCAGCCAGGTGATTGAAATGATCCCGGATGTAAAGGGGAAGCTAGGCCTGAAAGATCCCTGGAAGATAAATACGTCCATGGTGCTTGGATACCCCGCCTTTAAACAAGAGGGGATCGTTCCAAGGGAATTCCGTCCAATCACGTGGTTCAGGGAAGGTGGCCATGGCCCAGAGATTGAAGAGTAATCGTTTCCGAGGTTTCATCCAAAAGAGAAATCCTGGTCCTTCCTCCGGGCCGTAGGCTGGGTCAGGTCAGAGATAAATGGCTCTGCCCGACAGGATTGACCTGGAGTATTGGAGTGAAGGAGTATTGGAGTATTGGAAAAACCATAAAAGGCAGTGAGTTTTCAGGAACTGGGTTTGTCTATTACCTCCATAGGTGATCAGGTAGCTCTTTCAACACTCCATCACTCCAGTACTCCATCACTCCTTGCGCCACCTAAACGCCAGTAGATTAAATCCGCTCTGGGGATAACCGAAGCCGGGTTTTCCGGGGCCGAATCTTTACTTCCAAGGAGATCTCAAAATGACGGATATGCCGGAATTTAAATTTTATAGTGAACTTGTGGAATATCAGACCGAGACGTTGGGCGATAAGCCTTATATCTTTCACGATGACCAGGTCATCACTTTTGCTCAATTCAACAGGGCCACCTGCAGGGCCGCTAACGGGCTCTCAGAACACGGGGCAAAGCCGGGAGAAGGTGTAGCCATCCTCATGAATAACTGCGTTGAGTATTTATATCTTTTCTATGGGCTGCCCAGGGCGGGATTTTACAGCGTTCCGGTCAATGTGGCCTTAATAAAAGAGGGTCTGCGTTTTATACTGACCAACTCCGATGTCAAGTACCTTGCAGTTGACGATACCCTGTACCCCAAAGTCGCGGAACTGGGAGAACAGGTGGGTGGCATCGAAAAAATATTTGTGCGCCGAACCTCTGAGGCATCTTTACCGCAAGGAGTCGTTGATCTGGAGACCTTGTGGGAGGTTTCTCCTGAAAAACCCCACCACAAGCCCGATCCGGACGCCGTTACCTTCCTGATGTATACCTCTGGGACCACAGGCTTTCCAAAAGGGGTTGTGAACAGAAACCGCAGTGCAAACATCCAGGGCATGATGGAACTTTGCGCCTTTATTTACAAACCCGACGATATCCTCTATACCGCCCTACCCCTTTTTCATGCCAATGCCCTCATCCTCACGGTCTGCTTTTCCATGGCCGCCGGAGTTCCCTTTGGACTGGAACACAGATTCTCCGCATCCGGGTTCTGGGACTCTGTCAGACGCTATGGCGGGACTGCCTTCAACGCCCTCGGGGCAATGGTGCCCATCCTTATGAAGCAGCCGGAAAGACCGGACGATACCGACAACCCAGTCCGCATAGTGCTTACCTCGGCCTGCCCTGCCAACCTCTGGGAACCATTTGAAAAACGATTTGGTGTGAAAATCATGGAAGGTT
>JADHXI010000015.1 GCA_016783065.1 Desulfobacteraceae bacterium
CCCCCCAGACAGCCACGGGTCACGGCATCCAAACCATGGGTGTCAAAACGCACCTCCTCCCCTTTGGCTCGGGCCTCTTGTCGTAAAATTCTGTAATAATGTGGGGCGCATGTGGCCTTTAATTGAATAGGGACCTTACCCCTCATTTGATTAAACCAATGCAGCAGTTCCTCATATTCCTGGGCCTCAATCTCCTGGCTTACCATCTCTTTGGCCCGACCGGTTGGGACCAGCAGAAAAATATGATGGGCGGCCGCGCCCAGACGGACCGCCAGTTCTAAGATATCCTTGATTTCTCCTGCATTCTGCCTTGTTATGGTGGTATTGATCTGAAACTCCAGACCCGCCTCTCTGAGCAGACGAATCCCCGCCATAGCCCCTATGAAGGCCCCCGGGACCTTCCTGAGATGATCGTGCTGATCCTTATGGGCCCCGTCAATGGAAATGCTCACCCTCTTTATTCCACACGTCTTCACCCTCTCAATGAGTTCGGGCGTCAAAAGGGTTCCATTGGTCGCCATGACCATTCGGAGCCCCAGTTGAGTACCCTTTTCAGCCAGGTCAAAGATATCCTCTCTCAGTAAGGGTTCGCCGCCTGTGAGAATAACGATCGGATTTCCCACCAGGCTGATCTGTTCCAAGATCTCGACACATTTGGCCCTATCCATTTCTCCCGGGTAGGGTCCTCTCTCTGATCCGGCCCTACAATGGGCGCAGTTCAGATTGCATCTTCTCGTGACCTCCCAGGCAACCAGCCTCAGCAGGTTATTCGTTGTATCCTTCATCCTTGAAGAGCCTTTAGTTTCAATGGGTTCTGGCAGCCAGATTGTAACTTTTCAATAAGTCGGGAGAAATAATAGGATTATTGGAGTGGGGTTTGGGTGTTTCTTGAAGGCGCTCTCTCAAAGTGAATTTACTTCTCCCTTTCGCCAAATTCACCTTTCCAAAAGAGTAGCTGCATCTTTGGCAAAATAGGTCAGGATCAAATCTGCCCCTGCCCTTTTTATTGAGGTAAGCATCTCCATCATGGCCCTCTCCCCGTCGATCCATCCCCTGGCTTCTGCCGCCTTTACCATGGCAAACTCGCCGCTCACATTATAGGCAGCTACGGGAACGAGGCTTATTTCACGGACCTGGTTGATAATGTCCAGGTAGGGTGTGGCAGGTTTTACCATGACCATGTCTGCGCCTTCTTCCATATCCAACTGGACCTCTTTCTGGGCCTCTATCGCGTTGGCGGGGTCCATTTGGTAGCCGGCCCGATCCCCGAATTGGGGGGTCGATTCCGCGGCATCCCTAAAAGGCCCATAAAACGCCGATGCATACTTTACCGCATACGCGAGAATCGCGGTATCCTGGTACCCCTGTGCGTCCAGGGCCTCTCGAATGGCTGCCACCCGTCCATCCATCATATCAGAAGGTGCAACAATATCTGCACCGGCCCTGGCATGGGATAATGCCTGCCGGGCCAGTAGTTCGAGCGTGTCATCGTTGTCAACCTGACCATTTTTGATCACCCCGCAGTGGCCATGATCCGTATACTCACAGAGACACACATCGGTGATCACCACCATGTCCGGCAATCGATCTTTGATGGCGGCGACCGCCCGCTGGACAACGCCATCTTCGGCCCACGACCGGCTTCCCTTTTCATCCTTTTTGTCCGGCAGTCCAAAGAGGATTACCGAGGGGATCCCGAGCGACCATAGCGCTTCGCATTCCTTCACGATGGTGTCAACCGAAAATTGATACTGACCAGGCATCGAGAGGATCGGATCCTTCTTGTCTTGGCCGTGCTTGACAAAAAGAGGAGAGATGAAATCTTTCACAGAAAGTTTGGTCTCCCTCACCATCTCCCGTAATGTGGCCGTCCTTCTAAGCCTGCGTGGTCGAATAATCATGGTCTATGTTCCCTCCTCACAGTTCTTTCCCCTTTGATCCGCTTTCAACTTATTTCCCCATCGGTCAGGTAACAGGCGGGATCGGATGCCCAGAGGTCGCCTGTCACGGCCTCTGGTCTGACACGGAAATTTCCCGCACAAATATCCAGCCACCGGCACGTGGTACAACGGCCCTTAACATACGCCTTTTTCTGCTTTAACATTTTCATCAAAGGATTCGAAAGATCTGACCAAATCTCACTAAAAGGTCTTTCAAGTACATTGCCAAAGCTATAATGCCGCCAGAATTGATCCGCGTGCACAGACCCGTCCCAGCTGATACATCCGATTCCGCGTCCCGAGCTGTTCCCCTCATTCATCTTCAAAAGCTGGAGGACTTCATCCGCCCTTGGATTATTTTCCCTTATCATACGCAAATAGAGATAGGGTCCATCGGCATGGTTATCCACGGTAAGGACCTCTTTGGGTATGCCACGCTCGTGCAAATCCTTTGTCCGGTCAACGATAAGATCTATTGCTTCTCGAGTCCCCTCGTGATCCAGGTCCTGTTCCACAAGGTTTGAACCACGCCCTGAATAGACGAGGTGGTAAAAGCAGATCCTGGGGATATCATGCTCTTCCAGGA
Organism: Desulfobacteraceae bacterium; assembly: GCA_016783065.1. Taxonomy (GTDB): domain Bacteria; phylum Desulfobacterota; class DSM-4660; order Desulfatiglandales; family Desulfatiglandaceae; genus JABMQV01. The sequence goes on from JADHXI010000015.1 coordinate 2,527, forward strand.
GGTCAAAGATACGTGGAATCTCCACCACATTCAACCGGTTAATGGTAAACCTGAGCCCCACCTTGAGCCCCACTTCCTGGCAATTCTTTATGCCGTTCATGGCATCTCGAAAGGCTCCCCTTTTCCCCCGGAAGCGGTCATTAACCGTCTCCATCCCGTCCAGACTCACGCCCACGTAGGATAGGCCGATCTCCTTCAGCTCCCGGGCCAAGTTTCTTGTAATCAGGGTCCCATTGGTTGATACGACCGCCCGCATTCCCTTATCCACGGCGTATCTGGCTAGCCTTGGCAGGTCGGGCCGCATGAGGGGCTCACCTCCCGAAAAGAGGATAACGGGCACACCGAACAGGGCCAGGTCATCTATCAGGGCAAGGCCATTTTCATGGTCAACCTCCCGTTCATCAGCATTCTCAGACGCCCGGGCATAGCAGTGGATGCATTTCAAATTGCAGGCGCGGGTCACATTCCAGACCACCACCGGCTTTTTGTCCTCGGAAAACTGGAGCAGATGTGAAGGCAGGTCCTTTGAATGTCTTCCATAACGAAGGGGGTCTGACGGTTCTACGGTGCCACAGTAGAGTTTTGATATGCCGATCATATAGTGTTTAAGAAAAAGTTTTCCAGAAACCCTGACTCACTCTAAGTATTTGTCACTTGGCGTCTCGCTCGAATATTCCTGACGATGAGACTCCTTGATGAGGTCATTTACAAAATCCTCCATATTCCTGATAGCCTCCCCATTTATGGTAAAATTCTCGATACCGGAGCGATTCTTTATCAGCTTGAGTCCATATTCCAGTCTCACGGCCAGCTGAAGCGCCAACGGCCCGGCCTCTTGCCCGGTTTCAAATGCCTGAGCGATTATTTCATCTATTGCACTATCCTCAAATGAGATACTCATTTCAAGCTTCTCAACCAATGCGGCTTCCTGGACCTTCACTTGATCGTACATGTTTTTGAACTCGTCAAAGGCCCAATTGATGTCGGTAATGGTGCTCAAATAAACCTGTGCAATCAGTTCGGCTCTCCTTTCATAGATCTCAAGTCCCGATTTTTCATGGAAATTGCCGGCCTTTTCCTTGATGTAGGCCTTAATGGATTCAAATTCTTGGATCCTGGCCTTTTCAAATCTTTCTCCGCGCTTAGGATCATCCGGATTCTTTAATAGCAGTTCCAGTTGGTCCTCGGGGTTCTCCACCACCTCCCGTGTTACCAGCATTTGTTTTATCTCTGTTGAGGGGAGTGTTTTCTCAAAGGGTATCAGGACCTTCTCGATGGCACTGACAAGACCCCTGGCCCCGGTCTTTTCTGCTGCCGCCATTTCCGCTATCTTCAATAAGGCCGGCTCCTCGAATTTTATATCGATCCCGTACGATCCAAAATCCAGCCGTTTGCTCAGGATGACGGGATTGTTGGGGTTCTTGAGGATCTCCATCAGATCCTCCTTTGTAAGCTCATCAAACACCACCACCACAGGGAGCCTACCCACGAATTCGGATTCAAAACCAAACTCTATCAAATCCTGGGCAACGACCTCCTTCAGGATCTCCCAGGGGACTTCGGTGGGTCTTACATCCGCTTCAAACCCGATGCCCTGGCTCTGAAGCCGCTTCTTTATGATTTCGGCAAGTTCACCAAAGGCACCACTCATGATAAAGAGTATATTCTTTGTGTTGACAACTTTCTTTTCCCTTTTCCCGGTCCTCCTGTATTGCTCAATGGCCTGTATCTGGGATATGGGATCGTGAGGGACCTTCAAATCCACCTCTGTCTCCTCCATAGGTTTCAGAAGTGCCCTCTGAACCCCCGTACGGGAGACATCATGCCCGATAATATTCCTGGATGAAGAGATCTTGTCGATCTCATCGATGTAGATAATTCCGCTCTCTGCCAGTTCGATGTTGTCATCAGCCTCATTTACCAGGTCCCGGACCAGATCCTCCACATCACCTCCCACATAACCGGTTTCGCTGAACTTTGTGGCATCCCCTTTGACAAAGGGGACCCCCAGCTTCTGGGCAATGAGCTTGATTACGTAAGTCTTCCCTACTCCGGTGGGACCGATCATCAGCACATTATTCTTGATCATGCCTACGCTGGTGGCCTTGCTCTTATCGCCAGTGTCCTTTGAATCCCTGCTTCGAGTATAGGTTACTCTGTTAAAGTGGGTGCAGACTTTGGTGGATATGACCGCCTTTGCCTGATCTTGCTTGATGACAAAGCTATTCAGATAAGACTCGAGCTCTTGGGGCAACATTTCAAAAGCAGGTAAACCCTTGGATTCCTTATGCCTCGCTGAACCATCGGTAGGCGCCTCCTCCTTCTTTGGAAAAACAAAAGGGGAGATGATCTTTACCCGGTTACCATATTTTTTGGAAAGATAGTCGCTCAACTCCTTCTCAAGCTCTTTTTGATCGGGGATCTTCGCAGTATCACCCTTTTCACTTAGGATCTTTTCTTTTTTTACCATCTTTTCGACTCCTTTTATGTCAATTAAATACCGCTATCTCGCGGAATCCTTTTCTTTTTTTAGCCGACATTTTTCAAATATATTAATTTTCCTTCGAAATTGCAACCCTCCGATCCCTATAAACTAATGTATTGACTCACCCTTCCATTTTTTAATAGAGTCACGATGCTTGTTTCAAACACCTCCTGACACATCCTTTTTCCTTCAAACGGTCAGCAATTGGGCGGAGGAAAGGTACAGGTAAGATGAGATGCCCTCCAGACTGGAAATCAAACTGAAACAGGACCTGTTTGATGCGGAAGGTGCCGGGATCCGACGAAAGGCAAGGGAATATTTTGGCTTTAAAGTTGAAGAGATCCGGGTAATAAGGGTTCTGACCCTGGATGCCGACTTTTCCCCTGCCCAATTGGAACAGATTCAAACCGAAATATTCACCAATCCTGTCACAGAAGAATCCTCCTATTCCCCCATTGCAGAGGCCTTTGATTGGCTGATATGGGTCGGATTCCGCCCCGGCGTAAGAGATACAGGCGGGAGCACGGCGGCTGAGGCTGTGGAGGACCTTCTGGGGATGAGGCTCGGACCGGACCAGGCCATCTATACGTCAAAGCTTTATGAAATCAGAGGTGATCTGTCTGAAAATGAGGTCCGCAAGATCGCCACTCACCTGTTCGCCAATGAACTCATACAACAATGGAGGATATATTCAAGGGATGACTGGAACATCCAGGAAGGGATCGGGTTCCTGGTACCAAAAGTGGTCCTTGACCACAAACCCAAAGTTCATACCCTCCCCATCAGGAGTGATGAAGAACTGACACGGATTTCCACGGAGCGCAATCTTGCCTTGCAGCAACGAGACATACCCGTTATTCGTCAATACTTTCTGAGGGAAGATGTGCGGAAAGAGAGACAGGCGGTGGGCCTGGACCTCCCCACTGACGTTGAGCTGGAATACATCTCCCAGGCCCGTAGCGACCACTGCAATCACAACACGTTCAGGGGCCTTTTCAGATATCATGACATTTCCACCGGCCACAAGGAAATCGTGGACAACCTCTTTAAGACCTGTATTGAAGCGCCTACCTTAGAGATCAAGGCAGAAAAGGAGTGGGTCATATCTGTCTTATGGGATAACGCGGGTGTGGCACGGTTTGACGATGATCACTACTATGTGATTACCGGCGAGACCCACAACAGCCCCTCCAACATGGAGGCCTATGGGGGCGCCATAACCGGCATCGTGGGCATCTACCGGGACCCCATGGGTACCGGTAAGGGCTCAAAGTTGATCCTCGGGCTCTATGGCTACTGCGTGGGCCATCGGGATTATGGAGGCGAATTGATGCCTCACCTTCACCCCCGTCGTCTGCTTGACGGGATCATTGAGGGTGTAAGGGACGGGGGCAATAAGAGCGGCATCCCCACACCTTACGGGTTGGTCCTGTTTGATCAAAGTTATCTGGGTAAATGCCTTGTTTTTGTGACCGCATTGGGAATAATGCCAGCCCGGGTTGGGAATGAATCTTCCCACCGGAAAACCACATTCCCCGGCGATCTCATCATTATGTCGGGGGGCAAGGTAGGCAAAGACGGCATCCACGGGGTGACCGCAGCCTCCGAGACATACAGCGAACATACCCCTGCGGGGCACGTACAGATCGGTGACCCGTATACCCAGAAAAAGATGCATGACTTTCTGCTGGAGGCAAGGGACGAGGAGCTGATCTCCTTTATTACCGACAATGGAGGCGGGGGGCTTTCCTCCTCAATCGGCGAGTCTGCCAGGTTCAGCAACGGCTGCCGGGTTGACCTGGATAAAGTACCCTTGAAATATGATGGGCTTGATCAGTGGGAGATCTGGGTCTCTGAGTCCCAGGAAAGAATGACCATAGCCATAAGGCCTGAGCACCTGGAACGCTTCATGGAACTTTCGGCCAAACACGCCGTGGAAAGCACCTTCATCGGGGAATACAACGATTCCGGTTATCTGAAACTGGATTACAGGGGGAAGACCTGTGCCTATATTAAGATGGACCTCCTGGAATCAGATTTTCCCCAATGGGAGTTCGATGCGGAATGGACCAGCCCCAGTTTACGGGGTCTGACAGAACCGGTACTGAGCGAACCAGTCGACCATGGCGCACTCCTGAGGGCCATTCTCTCTCGACCCAACATCTGCGCCCGCAATTGGATCGCAAGACAATACGACCACGAGGTCCAGGGAGGGAGCGTCATAAAACCTCTGGTGGGAAAGAGGCGGGATATCCCCTCCGACGCATCGGTGGTAAGACCCATACTTGACTCCAAGAAGGGGCTTGCCGTTTCCCAGGCCATGAATCCCTTCTATTCCGTGATCGATACCTACCACATGGCCGCCGCCACCATTGACGAGGCCGTCAGAAAAACCCTGGCGGTCGGGGGGGACCCGCATCATCTGGCCGGGGTGGACAACTTCTGTTGGCCCACCATCGAGTATGATCCGGAAAAAAATCCCGATGGGAAGTACAAGGCCGCCCAATTGGTCAGGGCCAACTGGGCACTGAGGGACTGCTGTCTCGACTATGGGATACCCCTCCTTTCAGGGAAGGACAGCATGTATATTGATGGAAACCTGGAGGGCCCGTTTGGTGAGAGACGAAAGGTATCTGGCCTGCCTACCCTGCTTTTCACCGTCACAAGCCTCATAAATGACATCGCCAGGTGCGTAACCCTCGATGCCAAGTTCCCCGGTGACCTGGTCTATGTCCTGGGTGAGACCCGGAATGAACTGGGGGGGAGTGAATACTACCAGTTGATGGAATCGCTCGGCCTGCACGTCCCGGAGGTAGATCCGGAAAAATTGTGGCCTCACTATGTGGCCCTCCATCGGGCCATACAAGAAGGGCTTGTCTCATCTTGCCATGCCGTATCCAGGGGAGGACTGGCCGTGCATCTGGCCCTGGTATCAATGGCAGGCGAACTCGGGCTGGATATCCGCCTGCCCCTGATCCCCGGTGCTCATGGTCTTACTGTAAGCCAAATCCTTTACTCTGAATCGTGCGGCAGATTTGTGGTAACAGTACCACCTGAGAGAAGAGAGGGTTTTGACAAGATTTTTTCCGGTCTAAACATAGAACAGGTTGGCATCGTAACCGAATCGCCTTCCCTCTCCATCAGAGACGAAAATGGGCATGCGATAATTGAAGAAGACCTGTTCGAGCTAAAGGAAGCCTGGAAAAGACCCTTTGAGGGGCTGACATGAGACAGGTAAAGGCGCTTGTCCTTACCGGTTATGGATTGAATTGCGACTATGAAACCGATTATTCCCTGAGATTGGCGGGGGCACAATCCCGCAGGATCCATATCAACCAGTTTATCACGGGTAAAGAGAACTCTTTCAAGGCAAGACTTCAAGACTACCACATCCTGGTCTTGGGGGGCGGCTTCAGCTGGGCCGACGATCATGGGGCGGGGGTCCTGATGGCATCAAAGATGAAACACCATCTTGGTGAGGAGATAGATCGCTTTATCCGAGAAGGTAAGCTGATCATAGGAATATGCAATGGGTTCCAGGCCTTGATCAACCTGGGGCTCCTTCCGGGTTTTGAAAACAGATACAGAGAGAGACACGCGGCCATCACCTATAACGACTCGGGCAACTTTATTGATGCGTGGGTGAACCTCAAAGTAAATGAAAATTCGCCGTGTGTTTTTACAAAGGGACTTTCGACTCTGGAACTCCCGGTGAGACATGGGGAAGGAAAGGTATATGGGGCAGATCATGTCATCCGGCAGCTCACGGCGAATCATCAGGTGGTCTTGCAATATGCTGCAGAAGATGGGAACCTCGCGCGTGGTCAATGGCCCTTCAACCCCAATGGGTCCCTTGAGGATATCGCCGGCATTTGTGACCCCAGCGGCCGGATCTTCGGCCTCATGCCCCACCCGGAGGCATATAACCACTATACCAACCACCCCGACTGGACCCTGAGAAAAGAGGCCCTGATCCGGCAGGGGAAACAGTTTACGTCTGAAGAAGGGGAAGGTATCAAGATATTCAGGAATGCGGTTGCGTATTTCAGGAATTGAAGTTTCCTGCAACCGCCAAATCGGTCCACTGGTTCACACTTTGGGACGGGGAGCGGAAGAACGGCTGTCATCACCCCCGGACTGTAACTTCTCAATAAGTCCGGACACCGTGGGGTTCAGCTGTTTCTTGAAGGCGCTCTCTAAACCTGTCGTGGTAGCGTGGCTGATATTTGGGGTTTTGACAAAAGCACGGAGAAGCCAATAAGGGTCCATTGGGAGAAAACCCCAAATATCATCCACTGCGAAAGGGAAGGGTAAATTCACTTTGAGAGAGCGCCTTCAAGAAACACCCGAACCCCACTCCAGAAATGTTATTATTTGTTCCGGACTTATTGAGAAGTTACGGAAAAGCAACTGTTACGCCACGGATTGATTGAGGAATTCAGTTTAGCGCGAGGAGATATTTGAAATGATTAACGAAACAATGACAAAACAGGAGAGGCTACAGGCTGCCATCTCCCTTGAGCCCGTGGACCGGAACCCGGTCTTTCCCATCCTGATCACGACCGCCCCCAGGTTATACGGAATTACCCAGGCAGAGGCGTGGCTTGATCACAGCGTGGCCCGAGAGGCCCTGATCAGATGCTTTGAGGAATTTGGATACGATTACGGGAGCAAACCCAATTATTACTACCCCATGCTACCGGGAAAATTGTGCGGTGCACCCGTACGCAACCTGATCCCCGGAAAACAGTTGGAAGAGGATGCCCTCTATCAAATAGACGAGAGGGTCCTCTTTGCCCGGGAGGACTACGACAAGATCGTAGCCCTTGGGTGGAACGGCTTCTGGGGTGAGCATTATGGGAAGATCAGCAAAAAGACATTGGAAGAATTCAAGATAATGCAGTCCATCAGCAACCAGCTCTATGTCGACGACACGAAGATCTGTGAGGAAAGGGGGATGCCCATCTTCCTGGGGGTGGCTGTGGACTCTGTGCTGATGGCCTTCTCACTTTGCCGGACCCTGACCGAATTCACAAGAGACCTCTATGAAGTCCCGGACAAAGTGGAGACCGCCATGGAGGCATCCTGCGACGATTTGATCTCCAATGCCATACAGGTCTGCAAGAACAATGGAAAGGACGTGGCATTTATTGTTCTTGAGAGAGGTTCTGGCTTTTACTACCGGCTCCCCCTGTTTGAGCGTTTCGAGTGGCCCTTTCTCCAGCGTTATGTGGAGGCCTTCCTGTCAGAGGGAATCACGCCATGGCTGCACTTTGACACCGACTGGGGAATAAATCTCCCCTATCTGAAAGAGCTTCCCAGGGCAAAATGTGTCTGCGACCTGGACGGCACCACAGATATCTTCAAGGCCAAAGAGATACTCGGGGGTCACATGTGCATCAGCGGTGACGTCCCCGCAAGTCTCCTGACCTTGGGAAAACCGGAAGAGGTTGTGGACTACTGCAAAAGGCTTATCGATGGGGTGGGTCAAGACGGTGGTTTCATGTTGACCTCCGGGTGCGAATGCCCCATAGACGCAAGACCTGAAAATATCAGGGCCATGGTGGAAACAGGAAAAACATACCGGGGCAAGAAGCGTGACGTCAGGATAAAACGCCCTGAACCCCTTAAGGAAAAGGCGGTCGAAGAAATTGAGCTCACAGGGGAAATCGCCCAGGCGGTGGCTCGACTCCAATACAAAGATGTGATGGGTCTGGTGGAAAAGGCCACCGGAGAAGGCATGGGTCCCCTGGCGATCCTAAATGAATGCCGTGCCGGCATGGACCAGGTCGGAGAATTATACAGCAGCGGAGACTATTTTCTCTCTGAACTGATTATGTCGGCCAACATCTTCAAAAAGGTAGTAGGGATACTGGAACCCCTTCTCATAAAAGATCAGCAGGATCTTTCCCTGGGCGCAGTGGTCCTTTCAACACCCAAAGGCGACATCCACGATATCGGGAAAGACATTGTGGCCACCCTTTTTAAGGTGTCCGGGTTTGAGGTTATGGACCTGGGTGTGGATGTGGCACCCGAAGCGATTGTGGATGCGGTTACCGAGTCGGGGGCAAAGATCATTGCCATGTCCGCCCTCATCACACCCACCTTTGAGTCCATGAAGCGAGCGGTGGAATTGTTGGAGGAGAGGCAGATGAGGAAGGGCCGTTATGTCATTATTGGGGGCGGTCCCACCACCCCCACGGTTCGCGACTATGTGCGTGCCGACGCCTGGACCCTCGATCCCAAGGAAGGCGTCAATTGGTGTAAGCGTTTTCTCGAAGATGGAGGGGAATGATTGGGGTGAGGGGCAACCGATTTACTTCAAGCAGTTTTGAATCACCTCAAGAAGTTCTTCAGGTTCCGGCGGCTTTTCAATATAGCCCTCGGGATCCGGAATATTCTCTCCCTTATATTCATTCAGAACCCTCTGGGAATGGAAGAAGGTCTTCTTGGAGAGCGCAGAGAGCATTATGACGGGGATATCCTTTAGTTCCTGATCGATCTTTAGATCCCGGTACAGGCCTATCCCGCTCTCTTTCGGCATCATTACATCCAATATGATCAGAGATGGCCTATTCTTGCGCGCGACCTCCAATCCCTCTTTTCCATCTACCGCAGAGAGGGGCTTATATCCGTTTGTTTCCAGCAGGGTCGATACATAAATTCTCATATCCAGTTCATCATCCACAACCAGGATCCTCTTACGCAATTTATCCCTCCCTAACCCGGATAGACCGGAGAATTCAATAGTGAATCGTGTCCACTTGACGTTGACTACGGGGTTTTGCCCGACCCAGACGCTTGCTCGTTTGAAGGCAGCCTTATGAAAAACTTTGTGCCCTTTCCCCTCCTTGATTCACACCCTATGTCCCCGTTGTGCTCGTCCACGATCTTCTTGGTAATCATCAGACCCAAGCCTGTGCCTTGACTGCCCTTTGTGCTGAAAAACCGTTGAAATATCTTACCTCTGGTCTCTTTGTCCATACCGCAGCCCTTATCCGCCACCTGGTATTCCACGGCACAGTTTTTGCCCTTTGATGACCGCAAAAAGACCGCTCGGCCAGTCTCGGAACAGCTGATATCGTTACAGGCATCAATGGCGTTTGTCACCAGATTGAGCAGGCAGCGATGAATCCCCTCCGGGTCCAGCCATATCTCCGGAAGTCCCCTGTCCAGTTCAATGTGAAGGGTAACACCATTTTCACGGGCATGGGGAAGCATCAAATCATAGACCTCCTGAATAAGCCGGTTGGGGTCACACAATTGGTAGTCAGGTTCTCGCTCCTTGGCATAATTGAGGAGATCCATGGCCAGGCCCTTAATTTTGCTTACATTTCCCTTGACCATATCCCAGCCCTGGCAGAGGTACTTTTCATTTTTCAGCTCAAGCCCCTTTTCCAGGACAAAGGCGCCTCCGGTTAAACCACCGGTTATATTTTTTATTGCATGGGCTATGGCTGCCACGGTCTGGCCCACAACGGCCAGCCTTTCCGCCTCCATCAGCTTTTTTGTCTTTTCTTCAACAAGCCCCTCCAAATTCTCCGTGTATTCCCTTAGTTTCCTCCTGAGACGCATACTCTCCCCGGCCCTCTTGAGGGCGATCCCCAAGACGTCATCATTAATGGGTTTGGTGACAAAATCGGTTGCGTTGGCTTTTAGACTCTCAATGGCCAGCTTCATGTCTCCATGTCCCGTGATCATGATCACTTCCGTCTCAGGCCTCTCTTCCTTTATCCTCTGGAGCAGATCGATGCCATCCATCCCCGGCATCTTTATATCTGTCAGCACGATGGGGGGGCGCTCCTTACGAAACAGACGCAGGGCCTCTTCCCCGCCTCCGGCCGTCAGCACCTCATACCCCCTGTCTTTCAAGGAGATGCCAAGGACCTTGCGAATACCCTCCTCATCATCCACTAGAAGAATCGTTTCACCCATCGGGCCTCACTTCGGAACAGGAAATTTGATAATAAACCTACTGCCCTCACCTTCCCGGGTCTCAACATCAACGGTTCCGTCATAATTCTGCACAATGCCGTAGCTGATGGAAAGTCCCAATCCGGTGCCCTTGCCCACTTCCTTGGTGGTGAAAAAGGGTTCAAAAACCTTGTCCAGGTTAGATTTCGAGATGCCGGCCCCCGTATCCTCTATCTCTATGATAACGAAACCGTCCAGGAGGCTGGTTCTGAGAACTATCCGCTTCTTTCCCTTGTCACCACCCTGTTCCCACTTCTCTTCGATGGCATCCCTCGCATTGATCAGCAAATTGACAAAGACCTGCTCCAACCGATTCGAATCAGCCATGATGGGTGGGAGATCTTTTGCCAGATCCCTCACCACCTCTATCTCGCGAAGCTTTAATTGCTGAATGAAGATATCAAGAGACCTGTCCAGTGCCTCGTTGACCTGCACCTCCTCCTTTTTGACGTCTGATTTACGGCCGAATTCCCTCATATGGTTTATAATTCGTGAGGCCCGATCCACATGGCTATCCATCTCTTGAGCCATTGTGTTGAGTATCTCATCCTTGATGGGTTCGTTAGCCTCGGCCTTTCTCCTCAGATAACTACTTGCGGTCTTGATAACGGAAAGGGGCTGATTCAACTCGTGGGCGACCCCGGTGGCCATTTCCCCGAGGGTCGCCATCTTACTGGCCTGTATGAGCTGCTGTTCTGCCATGAGCCTCGTGGTAATATCGCTTGTGGTGACCAACAGGACCTTCCGTCCCAGGTAGTCAGAAGCCGAAACCCGGATGTTGACGTAAATGACATTGCCATCCTTTCGGGTCTGTCTCACCTGATTCAGGATATCAAACCCCTTTATCTTAGCTTCATACTGTTCCCGTTCCTCTTCTTCTTCAAAGAGATTGAGGAAGGATGTCATAAACAGCGACTCCTTGTCGAATCCGTAGACAGTGGCCACAGCGTCATTAGAGTCCAGAATCTCAAGGGTCTTTTCATCAAGGACAAAAATCGGGTTGGGCATGGTATTGAAGATGGTTCGATATTTCTCCTCCGACTTCTCCACCTCCCATTCCAACCGCTTCATCTCAGTCACGTCAAGACACATCTCCATTGCCGCCGTAATCTCGCCTTTGGAATCCCTGATCGGGGAAGTCCTCACCAGCCAGAAAGAACGGGTGCCATCTTTGTTGATACCTTCTTCTTCACTATGATGCGACTTACCGTCTTCAAAGGTCTTCAAGACGGGACATATCTCGCATCTCTCAGAACGGCCTTTATAGGCCTTAAAGCAGTAATCCCCGAGTCTCGGGGCAAATGTCTCGGCAAACTCGCGGTTGTATCTGATGAGTCTCAAATTCCTGTCCTGAACGGTGATATAACATGGGGCAATCTCAAAGATACGCTGGTATTCCTCCTTTTGTTTGTTTAGCTCCTCCTGTTTCTTCCCGATCTCTCTGCCCATTTGATCTATTGCGAGGGCCAACTGGCCTATTTCATCACCCCTGGCAATGTCTACGGAATAGTCATATTCTCCATTGCCGATATGTCTGGTTCCCGCGATCAGTTTTTTGATGGGTCGATTTACAAATCTCATCAGAAAGAATCCCATAATGGCGGAAGTTCCCAAAAAAACAAGCAGGGCAAAGCCAACAATCCCCCTTTCATAGGAGGCGATGGAGCTGTCGGTATCCTTTAGGGAGACCTCCACATCCAGCCCGCCCAAAACCTTTTTCCCTTCAGGATGAACGTGGCACGCATTGGTTGAACAACCCGGTTCGTTATAGATGGGGCTGATGATCCCCAAGTGTCGGTCTCCATCGGGTGCAACAAAGACACGCGTCCTTCCGGCCAGACCCACAGATCCCAAAGGAGGTTTTGTTCTATGGCAGATATCGCATGCCTCCGCCTTTATGTTTGTTACCTGATCTATCTCTTCGGCCCTGTTGGAAAATTTGATTTGCCCCTTTTTATTGTAGATCCGAATACTTTTTATCTCTTTCTGCTGCGCGATATTATTGATGATCTGGTTTATATCGTCCCTTGAATTTAGCTTCATGGCGAAGTGGGTGCCCAGTCTTATGGTATTTCCCAACCTGTCAGCCCCCACCACGATGTTTTTGACCGTCCTTTCCTTAAACTGTTTGATGTTGTAGTAGGCCCAGGCGGATATAACCAGCAACAGGGTCAATCCGACATAGATAATCAGCCGGAAACCGAGGCTGCGGAAGATATTCCGAAATCGAGAGGGTTTATTGGGCATGAGACTTCCCTTCCAGGGAACTTCTGACCTGGCTTTACCTTTCCTCATATCTCATTATTTATACGCCGCTTAACATGTCAACATGAAAAACCTGCCCTCATTGTCCCCACAGATTTGCACAGGAAAAAAAGGGTGGACGAGGGGTGATATTTCTTCATCCACAGCAGGTGAGGCTTGCAATCCCTTGGCGTGTGTCATAATCTGTTAAAACGTCACATATCCTCTCCATTCCTACACCACGGTGCCCGAGTTTATGGAGAACTTACAATTCCGCGGGTTTCCAAAATATCCACGGGGCCATTTGAAATTTCTATCTCCACGATGCCTTAATTTGCTTCGCTAACGCCTGCGTAAACATTGCTATGGGACCTGATAAAATGAGTACGGAACATTGGAAAGTGCTGATCATTGATGATGAAGAAGGTATCCGCAAGGTGATGTCTATCACCCTTTCGGATGCGGGCTATGAAGTACTGACTGCCGCTGACGGGGAGAGCGGGCTAAAATTGAGTGATGAAAAATCTCCGCAGATCATTCTCACAGATATTCGTATGCCCGGAATGGACGGTCTTGAGGTGCTCAAACAAATCAAAAAGGGGAATAGCAACAAAGAGGTAATCGTGGTGACGGCCTTTGGTGAAATGGAACTTGCTGTCCGCGCCTTACAGCTCGATGCCTCCGACTTCATCACCAAACCGATCCATGATGAGGCCCTATTTGTGGCCCTGGAGCGTGCCAAAGGGAGGTATAAAACCCGCAAAGAAATCGAGGATTATACCGAGATCTTGGAAGAAAGATGGATGGATACGGCCGAGGAACTGGCCAGGGCCTTTGATTTTCAGAATAACCTGATCGAGAGCTCCATTGACGGGATTATGGCCTGGAAAAGAGACGGGAGAGTGATCACTTTTAACAAGGCCCTGCAACATATGTTGGGTTATTTCAAAGACGAAGTGATTGGAAAGATGTCATTTGACCAGTTTTTTCCCCCAGGGGGAGCCAAAGGGCTAAAGGAGAGCTTATATTCCGAGGCCTATGGAGGAAAAAATCAGCTCTTTCTCTTTGAGACCAATCTCATTTCCAAGACTCAAAAAAAGCTCCCGGTCCAGCTTTCCGCACGGGTCCTCTTTGACGAGGGCAAAGAGATCGGAATCGTGGGATTTTTCAGGGACCTGAGAGAAATCAGGAGGCTTGAACAGCAGTTTACTGATCAGACACAGCTCCTTCACCAGGACAAAATGATCTCAATGGGCAGGCTGGCCGCAAGCATGGTCCATGAGATCAACAACCCGCTTGCGGGTATCCTGAATTATATTCGGCTCATGATAAAGATCATAAAACGGGACACCCTGGAACCTGAAAAAATCAAGAAATTTCCACGTTACCTGGGTCTTGTGGAGAGTGAGACCAGCCGTTGCTCCAAAATCGTTTCCAACCTCCTCGCCTTCTCACGGAAGTCTGAAATGAAATTTGCTGAAATCGATATGGCTGATCTCCTGCAAAGATGTGTTATGCTGAGCCAGCACAAACTCACCCTTCAGAACATTCAGATAAAGACCGAGTCTGATCCTGCTGTTCCACCTATATGGGGCGACTTTAATCAGATCCAGCAATGCATCATAAATCTCATCTTCAATGCCATCGATGCAATGCCCGAGGGTGGTACCCTTGCCATAAGCAGTTCCTTTGAGGCAGGGGAAGGGGTTGTCCAGATAAAGGTCGAAGACACCGGATGCGGCATTGCCAAGGAAGACATCCCGTATATCTTCGACCGTTTTTTCACTACCAAAGAGGAGGGAAAAGGGATCGGACTTGGGCTTTCAACGGTTCAGGGCGTCATTGACCGGCATAAGGGCAGCATTGATGTCAGAAGTAAGCAGCGGGAAGGGACCACTGTCACCATCAAACTTCCTATCCCCACTCCTGATCCAGATCGACATCATCCCGTTCATACTGGGCATCTCTCAGTTTATTGGCTGCTTTGATCTCTTCCTCGCTCCAGGGCTCCACAATCAGGGAATCCGCCACAAGTTCCCACAGGTATTTCACCTCTACCCCCAGGCCGTATTCCTTGTCCAGGGACTTCATGATCTGGTCCCGGCAGTTGTGACAGGGGGCAACGACCATCTTGGCGCCCGTGTCCTTTATCTGTTTTGCCTTTACACGGCCGTAAAAGATCCTCTCCTGTTCATAGGGCATGGCCCAGGCACCGCCCCCGGCACCACAGCAGAAGTTGTTCATCTTGGCGGGATACATCTCCACATAGTTCTCGCAGCACTGCTGGGTGATCCACCGGGGCTCCTCGAAATAGCCGTGACCAAAGGTCTTAAACCCCTTGCGACCGTAGTTGCAGGGATCATGCATCGTGGTAAGCTCCTCATGGATGGATTTATCCAGCTTTATCCGCCCCGTCTCTATGTACTCCTTCAAAAGATCATGAACCGATATGACGTTGTATTTCTCAAAGACCTCGGGAAACCAATTCTGCAGACCAAGCCTGGTCGCAAAGTAGGCGTGCCCTCATTCGGGCAACAGCAGCGTCTTACACTCCAATCGCTCCAGGTGCTCCACAATCCTCCCGACAAAGATCTTCATGGACTCATCATCACCGGAAAAAAGACCCCAGTTGACCCCCTCCCAGTTCTCAGAGGGCACGGTCCAGTCCTCTTTGGCCGCATAGAAAATGCGCCACCAGAACTTCATGTCATCAGGCTCCCCAAAGGGTTCCTTGGAATTGACGGTCAACAGGATATTGGCGCCCTTTTTGTCCACAGGGACATAAAACCCCGGAAACCCCTCATCCTCGTCCATCTCTTTGGCCAGATCCGCCAGTAGGAAGAGAAAATCATCCCTGGGTATGCCCAGGTTATTTCCCCTCTCGAGATCCATCACCACACCCTTGTGGATGGGACCGGGCACCTTGTCCCTCTCACGAAGACCCCTTGCCTTGCGCATCATCTTGAGGATCTCAACCCCCTGGGGACAGGCATATTCACACCGGCCGCACAGGGTGCAGATCCAGGGGAATCGCGAATCAACCAATTCCTGATCAAGCCCAAGGGCCGCCATACGCACGGCCTTCCTGGGGTCCATGCCATCCACACCAGTTACTGGACAGCCCCCAGCACAGGTCCCGCATGTAAAACATACATCGGCCCACTCAGGAGCAACCCGCAGTTTGCTCTCTTTTCGGTTTATGGCTAATGCCTCCATCAACACCTCCTCCAAAAATTTACTTAGCGACTTATTTAGTTTTTTTCTATTTTTTAATGTTATTTTTTATATGCTTAGCCTCTGTTTAAAGGAATCTGCCAGGGCAAGATTGAGGTTTAGCTTTAGTTCTTTTTTGGAGAGACCCAACGCTAGGCCAATGAGTTGGGGGAGATAGAGCACCGGGATGCCCAAATCCTCACCCCTGGCCTTGGAAACTGGTTCCTGGAATGCCTCCAGGTTCATCTCGCACATGGGACAGACCGTAACAATGCAGTCAGCCCCCTGGGCGGCCTTGAGGAGTGCTCCGGTCAGTTCCATGGCCACATCCTTTTTGGTCGTCATCAAGGCGGCTCCACAACACTTGGCACCCATTTCCCAGGGATGTACGTCAGCCCCAAGTGCCTTTATCAGCGGTTCGAGGGATCGGGGCTGCTCGTGATCATCATAGGTGGCGTAAGGCCTGAGTGCCTGGCACCCATAATAAACGGCCACCCCTAAACCCGCAAGGTTTTTCTTCACCAGGGGCGCAATGGCCTCGGGATCGATGTCATTAACCATGACATCAAGCAAATGACGCACCTTTACACCGCCATTGTACGCCAGGCCTTCCTCTTCAAGGGCCTCATTTATCTTGCCCATGAGTGTTCCGTCCTGTTGAACGTGGTCCTCCACCTTCCTCAGGTTCAGGTAACAGGCGCTGCACGGGATCATGATATCGGCATCCATATCCATCCCTTCGGCCAGGGCCAGGTTACGGGCAGCCAGGACCATCGAGAGAAGATAACTGATTGCATCAGCCGCGCTGGCCCCGCAACAGGTCCAATCATTCAACTCCGTCAGTTCCGCCCCCAGTGCCCCCATTGCAGCCCGGGTGGATGCATCATATTCAAGCGCCGTACCCTCCAGCGAACACCCCGGATAGTAGATATATTTCATTATGATCTAGCCTCCAGTTCTTCAACCTTGCGGAAAAGCTTGTCGAACCTTCCCTCGAAATATTTCACCTTACCCTTGTCATCCTTTATGGGGACCAGTATGGGCAACTGTAAGGAAATCTTCCCTTTTCTCATGAGTTTCAATCCCAGTGAGGTAAACCCCAGGGGCAGGAAAGGGTCTTTTAGGGAGAAGAAATAGCGGTTTATAAATTCAATCTCCCTTACCCGACCATAACGCTCAACGGTCTTGATAAAGGCATCGTAGAAATTGCTGCTTTGCTTGTGTTTCTTGATTCCCTGGTCCGCTGCCAACCGCTTGAGAGCACCCATGGTCTCGGTCAGTTTGAGCCCCCGGGGGCACCGCAGGGTGCAGTAATAGCAGGCAGAGCACAGATAGAAGGTCTTACTGTTGAAGATCTCCTCTGTCTCACCCAACTGGGCCAATCGCCACAAATGCCGCGGTGTGAGGTCCATTGCAAATGCATTGGCACAAGAACCGCTACAGGTCCCGCACTGCATGCATGCCCGGACTTTTTCCTGCACCGACTCCAAAAGATCGGATTCGCCAACGGGTATGCCAAGATCAGTCTGTTTTCGGGTCATCTCGTTCCATCTCCTAATTTACTTCATCACGCTACACAACATTCTCCAGTGCCGCATCGATCACCTCAAACACCTGCTGATCCCTGTATCCCCGAAGCACTGAAGCACTGTTTGGACAGACAGCGGCACATGAGCCGCACCCCTGGCACATGAGTTCATTTACCACAATCATCTCTTCGTCTTCGTCATGGTGACGAGCCTCATAGGGACAGAAGGCCACGCATCGCTCGCACAGGGCGCAGAGGCTATGACGCACCTCGGCCACAACACTCCCTGAGGCCAGCCTATCACTGTTCAAGATCCTCAAGGCACGCTGGGCTGCAGCTTCGGCCATGGCAACTGACTCGGCTATGGAGCGGGGAGAATGGGCCAGGCCGCACATGAATACCCCTTCCTTGATAAAATCCACAGGGCGCCACTTGGATTCAGCCTCTTGATAAAAGCCGTCCTGGTTGACCTCCACACCGAATTGTTCCGCCACTTCTCTCCCCGCGTCAGGAACTACGCCGGTACTAAGGACCAACAGGTCCGGTTCCAGCAACCATTCCCTCCCCAGGATCGGATCAAGGGCGGAAAGCCTTGGCCGGCCGTCTTCCACACTCACCTCCGGCTTTTGGCCCACATCGTAGGGTACGAAAATTACCCCGGCCTTCCGGGCCTCGCTGTAATAGGTCTCCATGAAACCGTAAGACATCATGTCCCTGTAAAATATATAGATATCGGTCTCAGGGTTTTGCTTCTTGAAAAACAGGGCATTCTTGAGGGCGGATTGACAGCATATCCTACTGCAATAGTTGCGCGGCTCTTCTCTGGAGTCCACACACTGTATCATGGCCACGGTTTTTAAATTGGCTGGCTCCACCCCCCCCTCTGCAAGCTTCTCTTCAAGATCGTGTTGGGTGAGGATCGCCTCGCTCTCTCCGTATGAATAACTCTCTGTCTTTGCCTCTATACCGCCGGTGGCCAGGACCGTCACCCCGTGATCCAGGGTTTCACCCTGCCCATCTTCCTTCTCGATGGAGGTTGAGAAATTGCCCACGTGCCCCTGTGAATAAATAATCTTTGCACCCGTATGCGTCCGGATGAGGGGATGTTTTTCCACCTTGGATATGCTCTCCTCCAGGAGTTCCTGGGGAGAGTGTCCTTCGATGGTCCTGTGGAGGGTTCTTGCATTGCCACCCAGTTCCGCTGCCTTTTCAACCAGCGTCACCTCAAAGCCGTGATCCGCGATGGCCAGGCCGGCCGTCATCCCCGCAATGCCGCCGCCCACCACCAAGGCCTTTTGAACAATCCTGGAAGTTGCCACCGGTAACGGATCCATGCCCTTCAATTTCCCTATGCCCATGGAGAGCACCGCTCGAACCTCCTGATGTACTGCCTCTTTTTCCGTGTCCCTGCCGGGGAAGGCAAGGGTGCGGATGTCCACCACCTCCATTAACTCCGGATTCAGTTCAGCGGACCGGCCCAGTTCCCTCAGTTTCCTGGCATAGACATAGGGCATACAGGATGCGATCAAGATGCGGTTTGCCGAATTGCCCTGAAGGGTCTCTTTAAGCTCATCCCACCCCTCATGAGTGCAGAGGCTGTCAATGGCGTGGACCCCAGTGACGCTGCCCTGTGCCTCAAGCCAGGAGGATATTTCATCAAAATCGGCTGACTCCGATAAGGTGCCCCCACACTTGCACAGTACAGCCAAGACCTGAGGCATTTCCCGTGAGACATCCCGAAAGCCGGTCTCCGGTGAAACTTCTTCTGCAAGCCCACCCCCCTTGGAATGGATCAACCTTGAGGCCTCGAGGGAGGCTGAACTTGCCTGGATGACCGATTCGGAGATGTCCCGCAGGCCGGAAAATGACCCTCCCACCAGGACACCCTCGCTGCTGGTGCGTGAAAGGGAAAAACCCTCCACCTGGCAGAACCCCCAGGGATTTAACACCACCCCGCACGTTTCCGCCACTTCCTCGGCACCTGTCGGGGGTCTCTGACCCGCAGCCAGGACAACCAGGTCAAAATCCTCTTCATGCTTTGTACCGGTGGTGTCCGCGTAAGCTACCCTCAGCGTCCCGTCATCCTTTCCCGTGGTTTCAACGGAATGTACGCGGCTTCTCTCAAAGTGAACCCCGGATTCCTTTTCCGCCCGATCCCGGTACCGCTGAAAATCCTTCCCAAAGGTACGCATGTCCATGTAGAAAATGGTCGTGTCAATCTGTCCTTCGCTCTTTTCTTTTGCCAGAAGCGCCTCTTTGATAGCAAACATGCAGCAGGCCGATGAACAAAAGTCTGCGTCTGCCTGTTGGTCCCGAGATCCCACGCACTGAAACCAGGCGATTTTCTTGACCTCTTTCCCGTCACTGGGTCTCAAAATTTTTCCTTGATTCGGGCCTGTGCCGCTGACCATCCGTTCAAACTGCAGGCTCGTCACCACATTGGGAAACAGGCCGTAACCATAAGTATCCTTGCCTGTGGAGGGATCGTAGGAATCAAACCCCCCTGCCAGGATCACAGATCCGACTTCCATTTCCTTGACGCCGGCACTTTGAATATCGTGGTAGAGGTTGACGATTAAGGGGATGAGGTTATCCGGATCAAAGGGTTTCATCAGGTAGTCATGGGCCCCTATTTTCATGGCCTCCACCGCGGTCTCAACCGTGGCGTACGCGGTCATCATCACCACCGGCAGGTCGGGGCGGATCTCCTTGGCACGCTTGAGCACTTCCACGCCATCCATGCCCGGCATCTTGATATCCAGAAGCTTCAAATGAAAATGCTCTTTGGACATCTTTTCGAGGGCCTCTGTCCCCGATTCTGCCATGTCCACATCGAAGCCTTCATCCAGAAGCCATTCCTTGAGGGAATCGCGAACGATCAATTCATCATCCACCACAAGGATACGGAATTTTTTGCGTTCCTCTTTTCCGAAATCAATGGCATGGGTGGGGCAGATTTTTTCGCACTCACCGCAATGTGTGCAGGCGTCCAGGTCCACAACATACGCATTCGGGATGTTATGGGGAACCGGCAGGTATATTGCCTTTCGATCTGTCAGCCCCCCATTAAACGGGTCCGGGGCTTCCACCGGGCAGACCCTGGCGCATTCGCCACAACCGATACACCGTTCCTGGTCGACGATTGAAGACTTTTGACGCAGCGTGACCTGAAATTTTCCCGGCTCACCCTCCATGGCGACCAACTCGGTAGAGAGCATTATGTCAATATTTTCGTGAAACAGACCCTTGCGAAGGCAATACTGGGAGGAAGAATCTCTTTCCACCAGGGGAAGCATCTTGCACATTCCACAGTGATCGGTGGGAAACTGATAATCCAGCTGCGTAAGGACGCCCCCCAGGTGAGGCTCCTTATCAATGAGCGTCACCTGGTAGCCTTGTTCTGCCATATCAAGGGCTGATCGAATACCGCTGATTCCGCTTCCCACTACCAACGTCGAGCCGATCTTTTTCTTCATATCCTACCTCACTCGGGGTTGCCGATTGCGGGTTGAAAGGTGCCCCGAACCTGCAATCCAAAATCCAAAATCGCTCTAATCTTTTCCGCCAGTGACTTCGCTATACTCTGATTCCTTAAATACGGACAGGGGCGGCTCCTCCTCCAGGCTCCGGCCGGCCTCATAATCAAAGGCCCTCTGCGTGTAACTGGCGATCGTCCGGAATATTTCCATGACCGGGATATCATTGGGGCAGGCGTTGGAACACTGGCCGCAGCCGATGCAGGCCGTGCTCATGTGGGCCAACCGGGTCATGTGGTAAAAGACCGTGTCCGTGGGCATCTTGATAAGTCCCTTTCGTTTGGCCCACTTGAGGTATTGGGAAGGCTCGTGGTCAAAGACATCGGTCACGAATACACACTCCTTGCAGTAACAGACCGGGCAGGCCACACGGCAGTTGTAACAGTTGACACAATTGCCAAGATAGGCCGTGAGTTTGTTAAGGTCCGAAGTTGCCTCGCTGGTTTCCTCAAACATCTTATCCCGATAGGCAACGCGGTCTGAAACCAGATCCTCTATGGCCTTTTTGCGGCCTTCGGGCTCCTCGCCCTCCGGCAGCCCCAGTTTTTCCAGGAGGTCCTCACCCGCCCCTGTCATGGCCTTTAACAAAAGGTGATCCTTGGTATCTACACCCAGCATCCCGATCTGCAGGTCGGCACTTTCCGATACCGGGTGCTCACAGGCCTTGCACGCCGGAGAAATATCAATGTCCTCCCATGCAGTACCCTTTCCGGAGACAACGTTTTCGTAAAACCGCAGAGAGGCATCAGCGCCGTCATCACCTGCAAAGCGAGTATAGTCGACATTGCCGTAAGTACCGTAACAGTCCATACTCACCAGTATCACCTCATCCATGCTCCCCTGTTTCAGCTTTACCAATTCTATGAACGCCTTGATCTCACAAGGTCGCAATACCACCGCTATCCGGCCGCCCACGGGTCTACGTGTGAGCCTGGAAACCATCTTGGCCGCATTCATAGGGAATACCGGCGCTAAGGGATCGGCAGTGTTGCTTTTCTCCGGATCGGTCACCAATGTGGGCATCACCACATTTTTCATGGGAAGATGCTGGGGAACCAAAAGGGCCTCCATATCCCCATCCTCAAGGAGTGCCTTAAAAAAGCCCCGTAAGGCAGTGAGGAGGTTTTGTTCTTTGACATCTATTTTCGCTGTTTTAGCCATTGGTTTCCTCCGTGATGCAAATCATAGTTAATAGCTCTTTTCAGCCTTGAGCTTTTCAGTCCGAAATCCCTCCGGGGCGTAGGCCCCTCTGGGCCGGAGGCCGCAATCCAAAATCCAAAATCACAACACCATCTGTTCCCTGACGTCATTTGGGCCGAGTTCCTTGATCTCGGTCACCATCTCCTTGATGGTTTTGGCAAAATCCACGCCCTCGCTGGCACCGATCCAGGTCAGCTTCAACCTACGTTCGTCAAAACCGAACCGGGGAAGGATCTCTTTTAGCAATTTGACACGCCGGCGGGCCTTGTAATTCCCGTTGATGTAGTGGCAGTCCCCGGGGTGACAGCCACTGATGAGTATGGCGTCCGCGCCTTCTAACAGGGCCTTGATCACATACTTGGGATCCACCATCCCGGTGCACATCATCCGGATCATTCGCACATTAGGAGGATAGGTCAACCTGGAGGTTCCTGCAAGATCAGCGGCAGTATAAGTGCACCAGTTACACACAAAAGCAATGATTGTCGGTTCGTACTCTCCCATGCTTTGCCTCCAAACATATTTTCAGTATTGGCGTCCGGCCCTGCTTCCAGCCTGTAAGGCTTCCAGGCCGACGGAATTCCGCATTTCAAACACATAAATCCGTTTCAACTTCCAATCTTCAATCCTAAGCCCCTACCGACGCAATGGCATCCATGATACCATGCAATTCGGCAAAAACCTGCCTCTCGTTGAAGTGCCTCACCTGCGCGGCACCGCTGGGGCAAAAGCCGGAGCAACTTCCACATCCTTTACATAGGGCCTCGTTGACAACCGAGACTTTCCTTCGTTCATCAAAATCAATAGCCGAGTAAGCGCAAAGCTCGATACAGGTCTGGCAGCCGGCACATATATTCGGGTCAATCCAGGAAATTGTGGATGAAACCTCCACCTTTCCACGGGTAGCCAACTGCAACGCCTTGGCTGCAGCCCCTGATGCCTGAGCAACGGCATCCGGGATGTCCTTTGGTCCCTGACAAGCCCCCGCTATGAACACACCGTCGGTAGCAGTATTTAAGGGCCCTAATTTGGGGTGTTCCTCTAAGAAAAAACCGTCCGCTCCCAGGCTGATCCCAAAAACCCTGCCCACCTCTGCAGCATCATCACGGGCCTCCATGGCAGCACACAGGATCACCATATCCACCGGTATGCGATACCGTCTGCCCACGAGGGTATCTTCGCCAATGACCACAAGCTTACCTTCTTCCTCGGGGGTAGTGGCCTCACTGGTAATTTCGCCAGGCTTGCCCCTTATAAAGATAATCCCTTCCTCCTGGCACCTCCGGTAGAACTCCTCATAACCCTTCCCAAAACAGCGCATGTCTATATAGTAATCATAGATCTTTGCGTGATGCCCCACCTTATCCTTGATCAAGTGGCCATACTTCAAGGCATACATACAACAAACTCTTGAGCAATACTCATGATAGTTTTCGTCACGGCTGCCAATACAGTGGACAATAGCCACGCTCTCCGGCGGGCTCGTGAATTCTCCCTTTTCGTTTCTCAAAAGGATCTGGCCGCTGGTGGGCCCGGTAGCATTGTTGAGACGCTCAAACTCGAGGCTGGTAAGCACATTGGGGTAAGTGCCGTAGCCGAACTGTTTCATGGGGGTCGGGTCCAAGAGATCGTATCCGGTTGCTATGACTATACTACCAGCCTTTACCTCTATCTCTTCATCTTTCATTTTGTGATCAATGGCCTTGGCCTCGCAGGCATTAACACAGGCCATACATTCTGAACAAAGCCCGCAGTTAAGGCAGCGCCAGGCCTCCCTTTGTGCTTCATCTTCTGAAAACCCAAGATCCACCTCTTGGAAGGAAGCAGAACTTTCCTTGGCATCCCGAAACCTGGGATGGGCCCGGACTGCCTTATCAAGGTCTTCAGGGATTTCATTCCAATCCCGGCCCGGGGGCTCCTGGGACTTCACCTCCTCAGCATAGAGGTCAAGGTCATCCCCGTTGATAAATCGGTGGATCGCCTCTACGGCCTTATGACCGGCGGCCACCGCTTCGATGACCGTAGCAGGACCGGTCACTCCATCACCAGCGGCAAAAACCTGTGGGATGTCTGTCTGCATAGTAAGGGGATTTACTTCCAATGTGCCCCATGTAGAAACCTCCAGACCTGCCTCATCTACGGCCCAGTCCGCCTGGGGCCGCTGGCCTATGGCCGGAATCACTGCGTCACATTCAATCACGAACTCTGAGCCTTCAACCGGTATGGGGCGCCTTCGTCCACTTGCGTCCGGTGATCCTAATTCGGTCTTAATGCACTCCAGGCCTGTGACCTTCCCGTCGGCACCTAAGATGGCCACCGGTGCTGTCAGGTAATGGATCTTCACCTCCTCAGCCAAGGCCCCTTCGATCTCCTCCTCGTAGGCGGGCATCTCCTCACGGCTCCGGCGATAAACAACAGTGACATCCTTACAACCTAACCGCAGTGCTATGCGAACTGCATCAATGGCCACGTTGCCGCCGCCGATTACCACCGCCCGTTTTCCAGGGTGTTTGCGTTCTCCTAAATTGGTCTCTCTGAGGAAGTCTACTGCATCCAGCACACCTTCAAGCTCTTCCTCCCCTGGGACATTTACCTTAATACTGCCGTGAGCACCCGTTCCTAAGAAAACGGCCTTAAAACCCTCCTCTTCCAGGTCCTTAAGGGTAAAATCACTGCCCAGGGTTTGTCCGGTCCGGGTCTCGATTCCCAATCGCAAGATGTAGTTTATCTCATTGTCCAACACCTCTGGGGGTAAACGGTAATCCGGGATTCCAACCCGCAGCATCCCGCCAAGGACCGGAAGCGATTCAAAGATGGTAATCTGGTAGCCCTTAAGACCGAGATAGTATGCCGCAGTCAGCCCGGCCGGACCTGAACCGATTACGGCAACCTTTTCTGACCGCTTTTCAATCTCTGGCAGCGGTAATTCGTTCAAATCCACCTGATCAGCGGCAAAGCGCTTTAAATCCCTGATGCCAATGGCCTCATCCACTTCTAATCTCCGGCATTGAGCCTCACACGCATGAGGGCAAACTCGGCCCAACACACCGGGCAAAGGCAACCGCTCTAAAATCAATTGAACAGCCTCCCGGTACTTGCCCTGGGCAATGAGTTGTACATAACCCTGCACATTAACGCCCGCCGGACAGGTTATAACACAAGGTGCCCTGTCCATTTTCTCAATGGCAAAGGTAATGGGCACGGCCTGAGGAAAAGCCCTGTAAGCTGCCTTTCTGGTCCCGAGGCCTTCGTCCCACTCACTCAGGCTTGTAACTGGGCAGACATCGGCGCATTCGCCGCAGCCAGTACATGCATCTTCCCTTACGTATCTGGATTTGCGACGGATTTTTACGTCATAATTACCGATGAACCCCGATACCTCTTCCACCTCGCTGTAAGTGAGCAACTCGATGTTTGATTCTTGTACAACCGACACCATTTTCGGGGTCCCGATACAGGCAGCACAATCCAGGGTGGGAAATGTCTTGTCGAACTGGAGCATGTGCCCGCCAATGGTCGGTTGCCTTTCCACCAAATAAACCTTATGGCCTGCACTTGCGATGTCTAAAGATGCCTGCATACCGGTAATGCCACCCCCAACAACCAGGACATCAGGATGGATGCTCACTTCCCGGGCCTCAAGACTCTGATGAAAGCTGACCCGGTTTATGGCTGCCGCTGCCAAGATCTTTGCCTTTCTGGTGGCCTCATCCGGATCCTCTGTCACCCACGAAACCTGTTCGCGCACAGAGGCCATCTGGAAAAGGTAGGGATTGATCCCTCCCCGTTGACAGGCCCCCTGAAAGGTCTTCTCGTGTAACCTGGGGGTGCAGGAAGCCACGACGACCCGGTTGAGATCCAGTTCCCTTATGTCCTTTTCGATCATCTCCTGGCCGGGGTCTGAACACATGAATTTATAATCCCTGGCAACCACCACATTCTTCAGGCCCCGGACGAATTCGGTCACCTCTTCGACGCGGACTTTTCCGGCGATATTGACCCCGCAATGACAGATAAAAAACCCTATCCTCTTTGACATCATTCAACCTCGTCTGGTTTCAGAATTGCACGAGATACACCGGGTATCTCACCTTGAGACCTTTGCAAAACGCCCCCTTTTGGCCAACCTCGGCGTCAGGCTCAAATTTCAATCCTCGAAATATTAAATATATTCCTGTGGTTGAAATTCTCGCCTTCCTTGATCTTGACCAAAATTGAACATTTTTCAAAGGTCTCACTTTGTACATGTTCACGTGTTTAATAACCCTTGAACGCTCTGAAGAAGTTCCTCCGCTTCCGGCGGCTTCTCGATGTACGCATCGGGTTCACGCACGGATTGACCCGTATAGGCATCCAGCACGCCTTGAGAGTGGAAAAAGGTTTTCTTGGCGATCCCGGACAGCATAATTACTGGGATATCCTTGAGTTCGCTATCCACCCTCAAATCGCGGTACATCTGAATGCCGGCCTCTTTTGGCATCATTACATCCAGGACAATGAGATCCGGCTTGATCTGCCTTGCCTTGCGGATCCCTTCCAAACCGTCTGAGGCCACCACGGGTTTGTATCCGGTTGTCTCCAGCAGGGTGGAAAGAAAGGTCCTCATATCGAGTTCATCGTCTACTATCAGGATCTTTTTCTTTTTCATTGAATTACTCCGCGCCTTTTGAGGCCATCCCTGTTTCTTCGTCACGGACTCCCTAAGCATTTATCGTGCCAACAAAGCAAAAAGCTTGCGATTTCACCCTCTTAGCCCAAACACGGCCCGCGGCGCTCACTTATTATTGTTGCATTACCGCAACATCACACTCTTACAAAAAAGTGATATACTTAAAAAATTAGCATTAATCCATTAAGTTACATCATTTGCAACCTATATGCAACATATGTTGCATAATGCAACGCGCCCTGGCACTCTTTGGGTAATTGGATCAGACGGCAGGGTCCTGGTAGTTGACGTATTGGAATTTCTACAACCAAATGAAATCAAAAGGAATTTTGGGGCGAAGCCCCTAAGTTCCATCGGATATGGCTCGATTCGTCTTGGAGGAAGTGTGGGGGATTAGAATGGTTTAGCGAAGGTCCTGGAAGGACAGGTCATATTTCTTCATCTTACGCCACAGGGTAGATCGATTCATATTCAATACCCGGGCCGTGTTGCCCCGATGCCAGCCAGACCGTCTCAGGGCTTCAAGAATTCGGTGTCTTTCATTATTAGGGGTGATACGGGGGAGGTCTTCTCTGGAGTCTTCCGGTGATTCTGAGGGGGAGATGCCTTTTTGGAGGAAATGCGGCAGGTGTTTTCGCTCTATCGTATCATCCTGGCATATGATCAGGGCATGTTCCAGAATATTTTCAAGTTCCCTCACATTGCCCGGATAGCTGTAATTGAGCAGCACCTCCATTGCCCCTTCTGAGATCCCCTTGGCCGGGGCCCCCAGCATTGTGCTCCGCTGCTTCATGATATGATTAATGAGTAAGGGAATATCTTCTCGTCTCTCTCTCAGGGGGGGCAGTTCCAGCCGTATGACATTAAGGCGATAGAAGAGATCTTCCCGGAATCTCCTTTTTTCCACCTCCGTTTCCAGAGTTTGATTCGTCGCCGCAACAATCCGCACATCCACTTTTGTGGTCTTGCGACTCCCCAGAGAATAGAATTCCTGATCTTCCAGGACACGGAGCAGTTTTGCCTGAAGCGATAGAGGAAGGTCCCCG
Source organism: Desulfobacteraceae bacterium (assembly GCA_016783065.1). Classification (GTDB taxonomy): domain Bacteria; phylum Desulfobacterota; class DSM-4660; order Desulfatiglandales; family Desulfatiglandaceae; genus JABMQV01. The sequence goes on from JADHXI010000015.1 coordinate 30,422, forward strand.
ATTTCATCCAAAAAGATTGTGCCGCCATCGGCCTCCTGAAACCGCCCCGGTTTATCCCGGTCAGCCCCGGTAAATGCCCCCCTGACATAACCGAACATCTCAGACTCCAGGAGGTTATCGGGGAGGGCCGCACAGTTTACTTTTACCAGAGGCCTTTTGACGCGTGCACTGCTGTTATGAATAACCTTGGCCAGGAGATCTTTGCCGGTACCCGTGGGGCCATCGATCAGCACCGTTGCCTCGCTGGCGGCCACCACAGGCACAATTTCAAATATCTTCTGCATGGAAGGGGCCTTCCCGATCATATCGGCAAAAACATAGCGGTTACTGATTGCCCGGTTCAATTGTTGAATCAAAGACAGGTCCTCCAGAGTGGCAAGGCCGCCCACAATGCGCGCCTGTTCATTAAAGAGGGCCATATAATTTGCTTGAACGGGTATGACTCCTCCGTTTTTGGTTGTCATGAGACCTTTCTTGTTTGATCGCGCTTTTCCATCTGAGATGGATTCCAGTAACAGGGCGGTATCCTCTCCATCATTCCCCCCCAAGATGACTGAGCAGGGTTTACCCAGCACCTCTTTCCGGTCGTAGCCGGAGATGGACTCGGCCCGGGTATTAAAGAAAGTAACGTGTCCTCCCCGTGTGGTGGTGAAAACGCCAATATTCAGGTTGTCCAAAATGATCTTCAGGTTGCGCTCGTCGTATCGAATCCGGTTTATCAGTTCTTCAAAGGCAGAGTGGCTCTGGAAAATCTCCATGCAACCCTTGAGTTTCCGGTTCATATCGTAAAGGGGGGTGACGATTTTGGTAATCAGCTGCTTTTCATTTTGACGATCAATAAACTCGAGGCTGAAACGTAAAGACTTCTGACCTGCCTCAACCGTTTCACGGAATTTGCAGTCACCATAACAAAGGTTGTTTTCGAAGACCTGGTAGCAATATTTACCCAAAACTTCCTCTTCAGCGTAACCGGTAAGCCGTTCAGCGGTTCGGTTAAAAGAGGTAAGCTTTCGATGGGAGTCTACGGTAAATACCCCGACCTTCAGATCATCAAAGGTGTTTTGCAGTTGGTCGTATAACACGACCTTATCTTTCGTCGTGGGATGTTGCGCCATTTTATGGTCTCTTTTATCCTCCTCAAGCCATCAATGAATCATCTGGCGAAACTGAAAAAAACAGGTAACCGGGTGTCAAGGAGATATGGGAATGCCGAGGGGACCCGGACTACCCCTCGTGCTCGAGGATGATCTTGCGGTCCACCAAAGAGAGCGATTTGATCCATGCCTTGACCCGCTTCTGCTCCCCAAAGATATTGCCCAGGGTGATCTCCCCATCCTCACTGTCAAGCGTATCAACGCTTTCAAGAATCAGTTTCTCTTTGCCGCCCTGTATCAAATATGCTGATACCTCACACATTGTCATTCTTCTCCTTTATCATCTCCACCACCTGATCCACCAGGTGGGGCAGCGGTTCTTTTTTTACACCTGCAATAACGATATTCTCCTGGGTGAGCGGTATCAGGATCTTTATGGCTCTGCTTGACTCTTTTGAACAAAAGCATAATTTATTTTCCTTGACTTTTCAAAGGCTTTCTTGTTTAAAATAGTTTTAGTAGACGTTAAAGAGGTATAATTTGCGTCCGGTCACCCCTGCTTTTCGGTCAAAAATTCAAAATCCCAGGCACGAAATTCTCCTTCGGACTCCCCACCCTATCGGGCGAGTCCTCAGTTTCGAAACAATGACCAAACACGGTATTTACGGTCTTATAGTTTGGATCATTTTGTCATTTGATATTCGGTCTGGCTCTCCGAGGCGTAGGATTTATGAGCCGGAGACCTGAACATGGCTTTTCGTTCAGACATTATCTAGGCCAGACCCGGAGTGATGTTGTCACACAAATTATACTTCGATGAGAGGAGGAGGGTGTGGATTTTTTTTCATTTGTTGAAGGCCCCTTGTTGTGGATTGCCTTTCTGATATTTATCATAGGCAGCCTCATAAGGGTGGCCACATTCGTTTCTTTATCCACCAAAAAGGACAAGATCATTTACCAGCATTTTAGCTGGAAGTATGTTTTTGCCACTCTGGTCCGATGGATATTGCCCCTGAACAAGGATTTGGTCAAGAACCCTGTGTTTAGCATACTGGGGTATATCTTCCATATTTGTTTGATCGTTGTGCCCATATGGTACGCGGGTCATATCACGTTGTGGGAGGAGTCGCGGTTTGAATGGTCCTGGTCATCCATTCCCGATGGACTGGCCGACTGGATGACCCTCATCTTCCTGGCCATTGCCATCTTTTTCCTGCTGAGGCGCATCTTCTCGCCCGGCATTCGTCTCATCTCCGCCTTTTCCGATTATCTCTTGCTCATTGTGACGGCCCTGCCCTTTCTTACGGGCTATTTCCTCACCCACGGGACATTGGACGGTATCGGGTTTTGGGGGGACAATATGCAGCTTTTTCACATGCTTTCAGCTGAGTTGATGCTCATACTGATTCCCTTTACCAAGCTTTCCCACTATATCCTCTTTTTCTTTTCAAGAGGGGCTTCCGGGGTTGAATTTGGGCGCAGGGGATATTCTATCTGACAAGAGTGTGGGGGAGTTTGATTATGAGTCAAGAGATTATGGAGTTCTTAAAGCCGCGGGTGGGTGCCCGCTTTAAGATGTGGCTGAATATCTGCGCCCACTGCGGGCTGTGCGCCAATACATGCCATTATTACACTGCCAATGATAATGACCCCAAAATGATACCCTCCTACAAGATACGGTTCTTGAAAGAAATACTCAGGAAAAAGGGCAAGGTAGACAGGGACTATCTCCAGAGGGTCTATGAAACGGTCTACTACGAGTGCAATATGTGCCGGCGGTGCACCCTTTATTGTCCTTTCGCCATTGATATTGCGCTCATGATATCCCTTCTGAGGGCCCTACTCTTCTCCCAGGGGATTGCGCCCGAAGGTCTCGTCAGAGCCATAGAGAACTACAAAAAGTTTGGCAACCAGATGGCGGTTACGGACGAAGACTGGGTTGAGACCATAGAGTGGTGCGAAGAGGAGACTGCTGAAGAGTTGGTGGGCCTCAAGATCCCCATTGACAAGAAGGGCGCCAAGCTGTTGTATACGGTCAATGCCAGGGAACCGATGTTTTATCCCCAGGACATGATGGAGGTGGCCAAGATTTTTCATGTGGCGGGTGAAGATTACACCTACTGCAGCAAGCCTGGTTGGGATGACACCAACCTGTCCATGTTCTGCGGCGATCTGAAGACCTCTAAGATGATCGTTGAAAACACATTTAAGAGGGCAGAGGAACTGGAGGTGAAGCAGGTAGCCATTACCGAATGAGGCCATGCCTACAGAGCGCTTCGGTTCGAAGCGCCCACCTGGCTGGGGTATACGCCAAAACAGGAAGTTGTTCATTCGGTTGAGCTTTTTCACGACTATATCCGGGACGGCCGGATAAAGCTGAAAGAGAAGATAAAGGAACCTACAACGCTTCAAGACCCCTGCAACGTGGTCCGAAGCGGAGGTCTGGCCGAGAAGAACAGGCGTCTGGCAGAGTATCTCTCCGAAGACTTCCGTCCAATGAAATATCAGGGCAATTACAACTACTGCTGCACCGGCGGTGGTGGCGCCATGCCCATGGGCGGGGAGGTCAAGAAACACCGTCTGAAGGGGGGCAAGGTCAAGGCTGATCAGATCCGTGACACCGGAGCCAAGGTCATCTTTGTCCCTTGCCACAACTGCATTGATCAGATACGAGACCTTTCAAAGGAATATGACCTTGGCATCAGGGCGATCCACTTTAAAGAAGCCATAGGCGAGTGTATGGAGATCCCTGAAGAAATGATACCAAGGGAGGATGAGGAATAGGAGGTCGCCATGGTAGAATACAAGAATATCCTTTTTTGCACCGATTTCTCCGAAGACGCCAACATCGCCTTTCTCCACGCCATCGATCTGGCCAAAAAATATAATGCCAGGCTCCACATCCTGCATGTCCCCCACTCTTCTTATGCCTACCTGAGACATATCGTGGACGAGCATGTACCCGAGGGGTCACCCGGCGGCGAGGCCTTCTATGCCAAAGAGGTGGAGGAAAGGGCGAAGCAGGCACTCAAAGAGCAGTGTCTGGAGAGGCTGGGGGATTTCGACAATTATGTCTTTGTGGTGAAGAGCGGTTCCCCCGATGTGGAAATCATACGATACGCCAAAGGTAATGATATCGATCTAATCGTGATGGGTGCCTTGGGGAAATCTGAACAGGACCGGATTGAACATGGAAGTACAGTGGCAAACGTATCCAAATATGCCCACTGTCACGTAGCCGCCATAAGAAACCCTGCCAAACGCTTTACCCTTCCAGGTAGCATGTACTAAGACCAAAAGATAAGGCAAGGGAGACCCTGTCCTTATCCGTGGAGGAGATGAAAAATAGCAAAAAGAATCTTGGTGGTTGACGACGAGTTGGACATGAGGACATTTATCACCACATTGTTGGAGACAAACGGGTATAAACCCCTTTCTGCCAAAGATGGGA
>JADHXI010000150.1 GCA_016783065.1 Desulfobacteraceae bacterium
TTAATTGGCCCTAAATAGAAATCCTTTTTAGCTCAATTTTCAACCGTCAATCTTCAATCGTCAATCGGTCTCCAATGAGACTTCTCTTTGGGAAAAATTCGTGGCCAATTTGCGCACAATTTCTTTTGTAAGGTACTAAGCGGGGGCTTCGATGAAGGTCACCGACATATTGAAGATATTTGCGCCTGGCATATGCCTCCTCCTTGGCCTGCTCTGGGGATGTGGCCCCCCTTCCCCACCAAAAAACCTCGATAACCTATGTGAGATCTTCAGACAAAACAGGGACTGGTACGATGATGCAAGAGCGTCTTACGAGAGATGGGGTATCCCCATACCCGTTATGATGGCGATTCTCACCCACGAATCAAGTTATGTGGCTGATGCAAAACCCCCTCGCACAACATGTCTGTGGATATTTCCCGGCCCCCGCCCCTCCTCCGCCTATGGGTACGCACAGGCAAAGGATGCCACGTGGGAGGAATACCAGGAGAGCACAGGGAACTCTTGGGCTGACAGGGACGATTTTGGGGATGCAATCGATTTTGTTGGATGGTACTGCCAACTCAGCCACAAGAAATGCCATATATCAAAAAACGATGCATACAACCTCTATCTTGCCTATCATGAGGGTCGCGGAGGCTTTAATAGGAAGACTTACCAAAAAAAAGCATGGCTGTTGCGAGTGGCCAAGAGGGTTCAGGCCACCGCCGCTCGTTACAAGAGCCAACTGGCCGCCTGCGAAGGAGAATTCAGAAAGAAAGGGTGCTGCCTCTGGCCTTTCTGAGTAGCCGATTTTTGTGCTCAACTGCACTAGGTCCACTGGAAATGACCCAATGAAACCAACCAGTTTGTCCGCCATCCTTTACAGAATTCAAGGGATCAGCTTGAAATGGAAGCTTCTTATCCCTTTTCTGAGCTTTTCTTTTCTAGGGACCGTCATCCTGGTTTACATCGGTCTCAGTTCACAACTGAAACTGATAAAAAATGAGGAAAAAAAAGAATGCCTCTTTCTGTACAAGCAATTCCTTACGGAAATAGATCACAAAAAAATCAGGGCCCTTTCCCTGGCCACCGTCATCGCTGGAAACCCAGAGGTTCAGAGATTGCTCGCCGAACGGGATCAAAACGGCCTTGCGAAACTCCTTTCTCCCATATTCAGGCAACTCAAGACAAAATACGGCATTCTTCACCTTCACTTCCATATCCCATCTGCCAAGTCTTTTCTGAGACTCCATCTTCCGAAAGCCCGTGGAGAGATAATTTCATACAGGGCCACCGTCATGGAGGCCATGAAGACCGGGGAGACAGTTGCCGGTCTAGAACGGGGAATGGCTGGTTTGGGCATCCGTGGGGTTGTGCCAATCTACCATGGGGGCGTTCTTGTAGGGAGCGTTGAAGTCGGATACCCTCTTGGGCGCCACTTCCTGGAAGATCTGAAAAGAAACTGGGGGGCCGATTTCACCGTCTTTGAAAAAATACCACAAAAAACCTACAAGAAACTCTCGACGACCTTGAAAGGGCGTACCGAATTCCCCCTACGCAAATACGTAAGCCAAGATCAAGCAAAAAATCCGATAATCCTGATTTCTCCCCCCGGTTACCGAGACAAAACGGTCCTCCTGGGGGCCGTGACCAATTACGCAGACAAGGTGGTGGCCCAAGTTGAAATCGAAGATGACCGTAAGGACATTTTGGAACGACTGTCCAAGACCCAAACCCTCATGTTCGCTGTCGGGGCCGGAGGCATACTGATTTCCTTTATACTGGTATGGGTGGTTTCCATTGCCTTTCTCCGGCCAATAAAGGAAATCGTGAAAGAGGCTCAGGAGATAGCGGACGGAAAGACCGGAATAACATTGGAGCAAAGACCAGCAGATGAGATGGGCGAACTGACCCGATCCCTCACCAGAATGACTGATGCCCTGAACGAAAGGCAGGCCCAGATAGAAAATTACGCCAGAACACTTGAGATCCGGATCAAGGAGAGGACCGCTGATCTCGTTGCCTCCGAAGAGAAGTACCGGACCCTGGTTGAGCATGCACCACTTATCGTATACCGGGTTCTTAATGACGGTATCACCGAATTCATCAACCATCGTTTCACCGAAATACTTGGGTATTCAATTGAAGAGGCAGTGAGAGACAAACAGTTTTGGCGTGAAAAGATATGTGGTCAAGACGAGTGCCAGGTTGGCGACGCAGCCATCACTTCCTGGGACCTTGCGGTGGAGTCGCGGGTTGAGAGGGTCGTAAGAGACAGGGATGGAAATCCCCATACCTTTATCGATCACGCCATACCCCAAAGAGACCACCAGGGACATGTCAAATGGATTGATGGCATCATGATGGACATCACCCGGTTAAAGGAGCTTCAGGAGAGGGCGCTTCAGACGGAGGAAGTTCGGACCCTGGGTGAAATCTCGGCCCGGTTTGCCCATGAAATGAGAAACCCCCTTGTAAGCGCAGGAGGGTTCGCCCGCCGCCTTCGTGATTCCCTCCCCGAAGCGGACCCTCATCACAAGCTGGCCAATATCATCGTGGAAGATGTGTCAAGGCTGGAAGGGATCCTCAGGATCATTTTCAAGATGATCGAACCCATTACCCTCAGTATGTCTGAAGTGGACTTGAATAAACTCCTCATGGCCGCAGTGGCGGAACTGGATGATAAAATACGGCAACGGCGTGTAGAGATTGTGGAATCCCTCGCCGCATCCCCCCCCAAAATCCAGGGCGACGAGGAATTACTGAATCGGGCCTTTGAAAATCTGCTAAAGGAGGCGATCCTGTCGGTTCCCGAGGGGGAACGTGTCTTCCTTTCCACCTCAAAGGAGGCCGATCTGGCAGTTGTGGTTATCAGTCACCGGGCCGAAGGGCTCTCAGAAGAAGATCTTACCCAATTCTTTTTTCCCCGGTTCACCGCGAAATCTGAATCCGCAATACTGAACCTTCCGCTTTCCAAGATTATTATTCATCGGCATGGTGGAAAGATCGATCTCCACCGCAAGACGGGCGATGTCATTGTCTTGACCATAGAGCTTCCAGCTGAGCCTCCGAATCAACCCGGGGAGAGTGTCGTGTGACGGCTGTGGCACCCCTGGGGACCCGCCAAAGCAGGATAACACACCATTCGAGATTGAATATTGACAATTGAATAGTGAATATTTCAGGACTGAAGTCATGGATTTTCATTAACGCCACGCCTTATGCAGGCCTTGGGCCACAACCAAAACAGTGTTCGGGTTTCAGGTTCAGGTGTCCGAAAATCGCAGGCCCTGAACACCGGCACTCTTCGCGGGGTAGTGCCGTGTTCCGCAAGTTCTTTCTCAAAGTTGGCAATTTAAGTTGCTGTGCAATAGTAATCGGATAACGATCAAGGAGTGACGAATGACGAAGGAAAACAAAGAATTTAACTTTGAAGATCGTCTCATTGATTTTGCCGTCAGAATTCGCAATTCGGGACTCGGCTGTTCGATATTCGATTGTTGAAGAAAAGAGAACGCCGGAGAGAAACAGCTGAACCCCACGGTGCCCAAGGTTATTGAGAACTTACAAACTGAGGCCCTAATGCGGGCCTTCTTCCAGTTCTTCGATGAGAGCCGTCAGACCTTGACAATGAGCTCTCATTTTAGTGTAAACGCTTACCCCGGATCTCGATTGGTTTTCTTTGGGAACCCACGCTTTCTTCGAAACACGGGCACCAGCCTTCCCCGGTTTGCCTTTGAGATAACCCGCCTCAAGGAGGACAACAAAGTGATCAGCGATCCGATCCGGGGTGTAGCGGGTGTGATCGGGTCTATACCACTTGTATACCCAATTGCACATCCCGATGATGGCATATGCCTGAAGCTTTGGGTCCACTTTTCTAAAGATACCCTTTGAAATGCCATCCTCGATAATCTCCTCGATAATCTTTGTGTATTTTTTCTTCTCATCACGGATCTTTTGAAATTCCTCTTCCGGAAGTTGACTTTCTTCGCTAAAGAAAACCGAGAACATGGGGAGCGACTGGATGATGATCTCTTTGATATGGTTCCGGATAATGCGTCTGAGCTTTTCGTCAGGGAGCAGATCCTGTTCCGAGATCGGATAGACATTACGAAAGATATTCTCCAAAGCCTGGATATATATAATCGAAAGGAGTTTTTCCTTGCTGGACACGTAGTGGTATAAAGCCGCCTTTGTGATCCCCAACTCCCGCGAAAGGTCATCCAGGGTAGTCGATCGATAGCCTTTCCGGTGAAAAAGCTCAACAGCGGTATCGATAATTTTTTGTATTCTTACGCTCTTATCTAACCCTTTGAAATCATGGTGATTGGTCGGTTTATCCATTAGATGCTCCAATAGCTTAAAGTAAAAGATTATATTTTTAGGCTTTCAGGCTTTTCCCAAAGAAATTCTCTTTTGGGTTCAAAATATTATTGACATTAAATAAACGGTAAGTTATTTTTACTAACTATTAAGTAGCTATAACGGAATCAAAAGTCAAGCCAAAATTGAATCACCTTTTCGGGGAACGTACACTCACCCCGGCATTGAGATTTCAACTTGAGAGGGGGAAGCCATGGGCAATGTCATCAAAGAAGAAAAAGAAGAGCAGATGGAAGGGACGTGGGATGATTATATCAAGTCCTATTATGAAAAACCCTCGAGTTCCAAAAGCTGGTCAGGGTTTGATCTAAAGGGGATTTATACCCCGGAGGATAGACCCCATGAAAAATATCAAAAGGAAATCGCCGACGCAGGAGCCTACCCCTTTACCAGGGGGATCCATGCAAACATGTTCAGGGGCCGACTGTGGACCCGGAGAGAGGTGGTGGGAATCGGTTCGCCGGGAGACACCCACGAACGGCTAAAATATCTTTCCGAACACGGGGGCTCGGGGTTGAACACCATTGCAGACGTAACCTATGAGATGGGACTCGACGCGGATCACCCCTGGTCGGTTGATGAGGTGGGTCTGACGGGTGTAAACATAACCTCAATAAAGGATATGGAAACCCTGACAAAGGACATTCCCCTGGACAAGGTGAGCTGGTCTCTCATCACGGCTTCCACCGTGGCCTCAGTAACAATGGCACAATATGTGGCAGTGGCAGAAAACCGCAGTTATGATCTCCCGGTCTTAAAGGGCTCAATCCAGAATGATCCCATACATTTTCGGTATTGCGGATTTCGGCCGGCTTGTCCCCTGGATCTATCCATAAAACTCGGGGCCGATGTCATGGAGTTTTGCACCAAAGAACTCCCCAAGTGGTACTACACCACCGTCAACATGTATGATCTGAGGGAACAGGGGATCACTGCGCCCCAGGAAGTGGCCTTTGGCTTTGGTATTGCCATGTGTTACGTGGATGAATTGATTCGACGGGGGTTGGATATAGATGAGTTTGCCCCGAGATTCACCTTCTATGTGTCCTGCCATATCGATCTGTTTGAGGAGGTGGCCAAGATCCGAGCTGCCCGAAGGATGTGGGCAAAATTGATGAAAGAAAAATACGGCGCAAAAAACCCAAGATCCATGCAGTTCCGATTCGCCGTACATACAGCCGGGTGTTCTTTGGTTCCCCAACAGCCGCTCAACAATATCGTTCGGACATCCTATGAGGCACTGGCGGCTGTACTCTCCGGGGTACAATCGCTCCACTGCTGTTCATACGATGAGCCCATGTGCCTCCCCACGGAAAAGGCACATCTTCAGGCTCTCAGGACACAACAGATCCTGGCATATGAAACCGGTGTCACCAATGTGGCCGACCCCCTGGGTGGTTCATACTATGTGGAAGGTCTCACCGACAGGATTGAGCAAGAGGCCCTCAAGATCATGAAGCAGGTGGATGAAATGGGCGGGATGGAGGAAGCGATCCGCACGGAATGGCTGGATCGGAAGTTTGATTCCGAGGCACTCAAACGTCAGAAGGAATTGGATAGCGGGGAAAAACTGGTGGTGGGCGTCAATACGTTTACAACAGAGCAGGAAAAAAGCACGCCTTTGGGTGTGCAGCGGGTCTCCGGGCATTCGGCTACACAGCAAATCGAGGAGACTAGAGAACTGAAACGGACCCGGGACATGGATAAACTCAAAGACGCCATCAGCCGTCTAAGGGACGCGGCTGGAGAGGGAAAAAATGTCATCCCCACCATGGTTGAAGCGTCAAAGGCCTTTGGGACGACTGGAGAACTCCTTGGCACCGTCCGTGAGGCATTCGGTTATCCCTATGACCCGATGGAGACCGTGGAATCCCCCTTTGACTAGTGTCGTGTTCTGGAAGTTCTTTCTGCAAAATTGGCAATTTAAGTTGCCCGCGTAATAGTAATCGAATGACGATCAAGGAGTGACGAGTGACGAAGGAAAACAAAGAATTTAACCTTGAGGATAGTCTCATTGATTCGTGAGAATTCGTAATTCGGGACTCGGCTGTTCGATATTCGATTGTTGAAGAAAGATGTTATTGGGCGGCAGTTCATCCATATTGTCGGCATTATCCAAATGATTGTTAGATATTATCAATATATTTGAAAATATAAGTGGGTTATATATGGCGAATATCCGGTCAATTTGTTTTGCAAAAATGTAAGAAAGAACTTTCGGGACGGTGCACTAGACTGCAGATGAGATAGGATGCTGTAGCGATAAGGGCTTGCGCAAAACGTGTAAAGGAGCAACAGATATGGCGGAAACCAAAAAAAAGAAAATAAAGGTACTGGTGACCAAGGTGGGACTTGACGGTCATGACAGAGGGGTTAAGGTGGTGGCATCTCTGTTAAAGGAGGCCGGCATGGAGGTCATCTATCTGGGCATGTTTCAGACGCCTGGCGGTATTGTGAAGGCGGCCATTGATGAGGACGTGGATGTGATCGGGGTCAGTTATCTCTCAGGAGAGCATTTGGTCTTTACCCCGAAAATTGTAGCGGAAATGAAAAAAAACCTCCTTGATGATGTCCTCCTGGTGGCCGGTGGAACATTCCCGGTGGAAGACATCCCCACCCTTGAAGAAATGGGGATCGACAAGGTATTCAGGGCAGGGTCCCTCACCGACACGATTGTTCAGTATATCCAGCAAAATCTCAAGAGATAAGGGATGAATAAGAGACCTGACATAGACCAGATGGTCAACAGGCTCTTTTCCGGAGACCGCCGGGCGACCGCACGTCTCATCACTTGGGTTGAAGACGGAATGGAAGAAACCCGCGAGGCAATGAGGCGGATTTATCCCCGCACCGGAAAGGCCAAGATTATCGGGATTACCGGGGCCGGTGGGGCCGGTAAAAGCACACTTACAGACCACTTGATACGCAAATTCCGTGAACAGGATAAGACCGTTGGGGTTGTCCTGGTGGACCCAAGCAGTCCCTTCTCTGGCGGAGCCTTCCTGGGGGATCGTATCCGACTGCAAAACCACTCCCAGGACGACGGCGTCTATATTCGCAGTATGGCCTCAAGAGGGTATCTGGGAGGGCTTTCCCGGGCCACTTATGACGTGATCCGTATTATTGAGGCAATGGGGGCGGAGGTAGTCATTGTCGAAACCCTGGGTGCAGGACAGGATGAAATTGATGTGATCCACATTGCACACACCTGCCTGCTGGTGGTCACCCCGGGTATGGGCGACGACATCCAGGCCATGAAGGCCGGGATAATGGAAATCGCAACGATCATTGTGCTCAACAAGGCGGACCTGGAAGGTGCCAACGCCTGCCTCCGCCACCTCAACACCACCCTTTCCGCGGCCTCATTTGAGGAAGGGGAATGGGTGCCCAAGGTCATCCCCACCGTCTCGGTGGGGGGCAAACCCCAGGACATTCAGGGCATCGATGAATTGATCTCTGCCATACAGGAACATCATGCCCACCTTCAAAAAACCGATGCCATAGATCAGATCAAATCTGAGCGGGTGGAGCATGAACTGGGGCTTATTTTTAAGGACGAACTTCAAAAACTTATCTTCAAGGGACTTAAAGGAACAGGTAGAAAAAAAAGGTACATAGAGAATATTGTTAAAGGTAAAGATGACCCATATTCAGTGGTTGATGAAGTTCTCAAGACATACATAAAAACAAAGGAGTAAGGATGATGCCGGAAGAAACCCCTGCCAAAAATCTCTCAGGGTTTGACATAAAACCCTGCTACGGTCCGGAAGATGTCTCACGGCTTGATTACCGTGAAGATCTGGGCCAACCGGGTGAGTACCCTTTTACCCGGGGGGTTCATAAAACCATGTATCTTGGAAGACCCTGGACCATCCGGCAGTTGGGATCTCTGGACTCGCCGTCAACTGCCAATGAGAGGATCCTCCAGTTGATCCAAATGGGGGCCACAGGGGTGAGCATCTGCTTTGATTTGCCGACCATTATGGGAAGAGACTCTGACGATATCTTGGCCAGAGGCGAAGTGGGGTCCTGTGGGGCTGTGGCCATGGACTCCCTTTCGGACATGCGCTCGCTCCTGGAGGGAATTCCCCTTGAGGAAATCAGCATCAATTTTGTATCCAATTCCCAGTCATCAATCATTCTGGCCATGTTTGTTGCAGTGGCCCAGGAGCGCGGTACCCCCCTTCAGATGCTTACGGGAACCATGCAGAACGACATACTCAAGGAATATCAGGCACAGAAGTCATACTACTTCCCTCCCCGTCCGTCCATGAGGCTGAGTATGGATACGGTCTGCTTCTGCGCCGACCATCTCCCTCGGTTTAACCCTATCAGTATCAGCGGATATCACATTGCCTCAGCAGGGGCCAATCCTGTCCAGGAACTGGCATTCACACTGGCAAACGGGTTTACCTATATTGAAGAAGGAATAAAGGCCGGGCTTCCGGTTGACAATTTTGCCCCAAGACTCTCTTTTTTCTTTAAGGTAAGTAATGATTTTTTTGAAAACATTGCCAAATACCGGGCAGCCCGGAGGATCTGGGCCAGAACCCTGCGTCACAAATACAACGCCAAAGACCCGCGCTCCTGGCGCTTCAGGGTCCATACCCAGACATCAGGTTCTTCTCTGACGGCACAGCAACCCGAGAACAACATCATGAGGGTGACACTTCAGGCGCTTTCAGCCGTACTGGCCGGGACACAGTCGCTCCATACAAACTCCTTTGATGAAGGCGTTACCATACCAACGCCACGGTCTGAAAAACTGGCCTTGAGGACCCAACAGATTATTGCCCACGAGAGCGGGGTCACCAACACAGTAGATCCCCTTGCCGGTTCCTACTATGTTGAGTCGCTGACAGACCAAATGGAGTCGAAATGCAACCGCTACTTTGAAGAGATAGAGAGTCTCGGGGGGGTCATACCGGCCATAGAAACCGGTTTTTTTCAAAGCGCCATCGCTGATTCCGCATACAAATATCAAAGAGAGATCGAAGAAAAGAAACGGATTATCGTTGGACTAAATGAGTTTATCGAGGAGGAAGGTGGTCCTGTTGAACTGCGGAGACCCGAGCCTGGTTTTGAAAAAGAGAAGGTGGCTGCCCTCATATCACTCAAAAAAAACAGAGATCAAGATCTGATAAAGACATGCCTAAATGAGATCACCGAAGTCATCAAGGGACCCGACAATGTTATGCCGGTGCTCATAAAGGCTGTAAAGGCCCAGATTACACTGGGTGAAATCATCTCTGTCATGAAAGAGGTCTTCGGAGAATACCGGGAGGAGTCCATATATTAGACCTGAAAACTGTAGCACCATTTTCCAACAAGTTTTTTGAAAAAAATTCCAATTCCTGATATCCAAGTTCAATTTGATATCGAAATTTGAAATTTGAAACTTGAAATTGGAGACGGCATTTATTTTATTGTGTCGTCCAATTCAGTCTTTGTTTTGTTTTA
>JADHXI010000151.1 GCA_016783065.1 Desulfobacteraceae bacterium
GTCTGGTAGCGGTCATGATCCTCACTGGTGGACAGAATGCGATCGGCAGGCCAGTCGCTGGGCGCCGTGAAAACCTCCATTTCATTGGTGCCTAACATCCTGGGTTCTTCCAGAGGAAGGCCCTCCTCGTCTAACAGCAGGAACGAGGCCGTGGTCACCAGCGTCACTCGGCATTCCGAAAGCGCCTTCTTCAACGGGACGAAGGGAATATCCTCGTTGTCCGCGTAGTTGTAGGTCTTGTCGTAGCCCAGACCGCGGTAATATTCATGGGTTTTCTCGATATACCGAATATAGTCCATCACGCACCTCCGCATTTATGTATATTATGTCCGTATCTTCAACCACTTGACCTGGGCCCAATTCACACAAGTTATTTACATATTGAAGGACGTCCCCAAGCCCTTCATGAGATAGCTCGATGGCGGTCATCTCCTTTGTGCCCAGGATCTCTATCATCTGGGGACGAATCGTTTGCATGGCGAGATATTATTTTATACCATTGCACGATAAAAAATGCGCCACCGTCCTATTCCCTACATGAGGGCCGTTTGAAATCATCTGGGACCATTGCACAATCCCTGGCAAAACCTCCTCTCTGGAGCGCATATGTGTTGCGGTCTAAAGGTTGATGAGAGTCAAAATGAATAGCATAACAGCAAACGAAAAGATAGAAATACAGAGCCAAGACGGGGTTTCTTCGCGGATCACCTTATTTCGTAACGATTGTGAAGAGGCAATAGTCATCATATGTATGCCTGCCATGGGGGTATGGGCCAGCTATTACGAACCCGTTGCCCGCACCCTCCAGCTTTCCGGCCGGCACGTTGTCACAGCGGATCTCCGGGGAAACGGTGAAAGTCAAATTCGACCCAAACGAGGCTGTGACTTCGGATACTACGAGATGGTTCATTATGACTGGCCCGCGGTTGTGACCGAGGCCAGCCGTCTGTTTCCCCGCTCGCAAAAGGTGCTGCTGGGTCACAGCCTGGGCGGTCAGTTGAGCACCCTGTATATGAGTGCAAACCCTGGGGAGATTGATGCCCTCATTCAGGTGGCCTGTCCTTCGGTCCACTACCGCGGATGGCCGCTTCCCTATAGCCTTCGGCTCCTCTTGATGACCCAGACATTCCGTCTCATATCAGGACTCCTCGGCTATTTCCCAGGGAAGCGGATCGGTTTTGCCGGGACCGAGGCGAAGACCCATATCACAGACTGGGCACATACCACACTCACCGGGCGCTATGAACCCAAAAATGCCACGGAAGCGTACGAAAAACGCCTGCCGAGCCTGAACGCCCCGATACTGTCAATCTCCTTTAGTGACGATCCCTTCGCCCCCAAAAAGGCAGTCGAAAGGCTCCTTGCCAAATTCCCCAGCGCCCAAATCACCCACTGGCACCTAGCCCCCGGGCAGGTCGGTCTTGATTCTCTCGGACACGTGGCCTGGGTAAAGAAATCCGAACCGCTAGTGGCAAAGATGTCAGGCTGGTTGAAACAGGTTGTGGAATAGATGACAAATAAATAAAGGGGGACATCCTATATTCTCCCTTGCCATGTTTTCGACGATTTGCCCAAGGACAATATGTCATCGACCTTAAGGGACAGCATTTCAGCAACCCGCCTGTTATATCTTTGACACACCGTCGCAATTTCCCTATATTTCTTTACACGCACATAAGATAATGCTTTCGGGGCTCACTGTTTCATCGCTCCAAAAGAGAATCCTGAAATTCATAGAACTGGGGTGCTGAGTACTGGATGCTGGATACCTGCGTTCAGAATCCGGTGTTACTTGGTGGATAATGATTCACGGGCCGAAGATATGACAGTGCTTTTTGTCAATAGGCTAACTTGATACGATAATTCGTGTTTCCGCAAGTGCTTAGATGATGGGTGATGAATCGGGGACAAGAAATAGGGACAAAAGAGATCTTCCTGTTATTGGAAACCCACATTCGACCTGCCCGGGCAAATTGAGGTGCCGACAGAGAAGGAGCAGGAAGCTTAGCGGCCATGAAGTCCATAAAAAAGCGCGTCAGGGCGCTGAAAAAGAGGTTGGCTTTGTTTGACACTTCCGGCAGTGACAAAGAAACCGATGAGATTCTGAAACTGGAACAGAAACTGGGCCGTCTGAAGGTGGATTGGGAGAGATGGGAAGAGAAAAGGAGGCTGCAGCAAAAGAGAGAATGATCCTGTTAGGGCATGAAGAAGGACCTTGAATCTGCGAAATAGGGTGTGATCAGACCACGGTAACTCGGCCGGGTTGTGCGAACGAAAAAGGCATCTCCAATTTGACAAAGCATCGATCCATGAAAAGAACCGACTGGTATATTAAAGACCTTATCGATCTGGAATATTTCCTTCAGCGTGATGAAAATGCGCAGGACGAGTCTGTGCAGACGTCTTTAGCAGAACGGGATCGGCATATTTATCTGAATAAAATTTTGCCGCTCGAGGAAAATGAGGAGGCCTTAACCCCCAGACGCGTTATCCGATCCTGGCTGGAACAAAGAAAGAAAATGGGAACATCGCGTGCCGGCCCGAAGACCATTTTGCCGGGAGAGGCCTTTGATGAAGTCTATCGCCTGCTGGGTTACGGCTTCATGATCGTGGGGTTTTTGTCAGGCTCGGGCCTGGCATTTTCGTTCTTAAACTACCGGGGGACTGAGCCCCTGAATATCTCAGTGTATCTTGCAGGATTTGTTTTCACTCAATGCCTCGTGCTCCTGCTCTTCGTGGGTCTCTTTTCCATCCGAAAGATGAGGCGCGCGTCCTTTGGTGGATCTGTCATTTTCACCCTTGTCAGCACGCTGATAACGACGCTGATCAAGAAGACCAGACATCGTGCACTCGAGATCCTGACTGGTGAGAAGCGGGACAGTCTTGAGGCGGTTATGGGTATGATTCGGGGTAAGCGGCAAATCTATGGCTCACTATTTTACTGGCCTGTCTTTATTTTAGCTCAGATTTTTGGGGTCGGGTTTAACCTCGGTGTGCTCGGTGCGACCCTCATGAAAGTATTAGGATCGGATATCGCCTTTGGATGGCAATCGACAGTGCAGTTCAGCGCCCAGGCCATATTCAGACTGGTCCAGGCCATCGCGCTTCCCTGGTCCTGGTTTGTGTCGACGGATATTGCGTACCCGACGCTGTTGCAGATCGAAGGGAGCCATATGGTATTAAAAGACGGGATATACCATCTTGCAACAAAGGATATGGTCGCATGGTGGCCCTTTTTATGTCTTGCTCTCCTGACCTATGGCCTGCTGCCGAGGTTGATCCTCCTTGGTATCGGACTTATGGCCCGGAGCAGGGCGCTTCTGAGGATTGACTTCAGTCACATGGCGTGTGAAAGGCTCCTGCATCGGTTGACGAGGCCTCTGGTCAGCACAGAGGGGCGTTCTGTGGATTCGGAGATCCCACGATCGGGTGACAATGAGGATCTCAAAGAGGCGACATCTGATCGTGAAGGCGTTTTGAAGGGAAAAGGGATGATCGCACTGATTCCGGACGATATCTTTGAAGCATGTCCGAAAAATGAGTTGGAGCGTATCATTTCCAATATTTTGGGATACCCGATCCAGCGAAGACTCAGATTCGGTGAAGATGAAAAAGGGGATAAGCGTCTGCTCGATGAATTCTCCCGTATGAAAAGGGAGGGTGCCCCAAATGTCGTCGTCCTTCAGGAAGCATGGCAGCCGCCCATCAAGGAATATCTGCTCTTTATCCGGGACCTGAGACTGGCCTTAGGAGAGACCTCAATGATCTGGGTAGGTCTTATCGGTCGGCCCGGAAAGGGTGCTTTCTTCACTCGGGTAAAAGAGGAAGAATGGAAGGTATGGAATCAGAAACTGAAAGCCCTGGGAGATCCCAATCTCGGACTGGAGAGGCTCGTGGCCAATGACGCATGAGATAATTCCGGAATTTGCCATAGTTGGGCATCCGAACGAAGGTAAATCGGCGGTTGTATCCACCTTAGCGGAAGACGACAGCGTTCGGGTGACACCCTATCCAGGAGAGACCACGGTGTGCCAGACCTTTCCGGTCATTATCGACGGTAAGGAGATCATCCGCTTTATAGACACCCCCGGTTTTCAGAGTCCAAGAAATACCCTGGCCTGGATGAAAAACTATCGGGGGGCCGATGCGCGGATGTTCCCCGTCTATCTGGAAACCCATGCCGGGGATCCGGACTTCAAAGACGACAGCAGGCTGCTTGAACCGATCGTCAAAGGTGCCGGGATCATCTATGTCGTGGACGGTTCGAGGCCGGTCCGAAAAGTGGATCTGGCAGAGATGGAGATTCTTCGCTTGACCGGACGTCCACGCATGGCGATCATCAACTGCAAAGAAGATGAAACCGCCTACCTGGAACAGTGGAAACTGGAATTTCGTAAACATTTTAATGCCGTTAGGGTCTTCAATGCCAACAAGGCGACCTATGCCGAACGGATCGAACTCCTTGAGAATCTGAAAAGCATCGACCAGGATTGGGGGCCTGCCTTGGAGACAGTGATCTCAGCTTTCAAAGAGGAATGGCAGCAGCGTAATTCCCTGACCGCCGAAATCATTTGCGATTTGTTGGAAGAATGCCTGTCGTTTTCGATTACCAGGATCTTAGCGGAACGTACCGACGAGAAAGCCCTGAGGGAGGGCCTCCAGAAAAAGTATAACCGGACCATTGAAAAGATTGAGGGAATGGCGCATCAGAAAACCCGAAAGCTCTTTAAGCATAACATCTTTAACTATCTCCTCCCCACCCATTCCATTTTGCATGAAGATCTGTTCAGCAAAAAAACCTGGCAGTTTCTGGGTCTGACCCCGAGGCAACTGGTTGCTGCGGCCGGGATGGCAGGGGGCGCGATAGGTGCGGTTCTCGACCTTGCCGCAGCCGGGCTGACCTTTGGTATCTTTACCTCCATAGGTGGACTCTTGGGGGCCGGATGGGCGGCCCTGGGTGGTGGGAAACATCTGGCCAAGATGAAAGTCGTGGGGCTAAGCTTGGGGGGGCAGCAGATTCAGATAGGCCCAATCCAGAACATCCAGTTTGCCTTTGTTCTCCTGGACCGGGCGCTGATCTTCTACTCTCACATCATCAACTGGGCCCATGGTCGCCGGGATTATCCCTCTGGCCCATCCACATCAAAGGGAGGGGTCAAGGCCGGGCTGACGTTCGAATGGGGCGATAAGAAGAAGGGTGTCTGCCAATCTTTTTATACGGCTCTCCGCAGCGATGACGGAGGGCAGAAAACATTATCCCGAAAGGCGCTCAAAGAAATGCTGCAGGATGTTTTGCTCAACATCTCCCAGAGCGAGCGGACGTACGGAATGATCCATAACTGAAATCACCATTAATCACCTACTCAAACGAAATTAGCCGATACTGAATGTCGACATAATCAAAAGAAATGAAGGTCTGTCCTCTTTTCTTCCCTTTTAAATAATTTTATGGACATCCCTTATCCCCACTGGTCCATTCGCTGCTAACACAATCTGCGAGTCTCTGTTTTTCGTCCATCTCGTCCAGCATGTCCAGAATGGCACGAGGCGCCGCTCCGAGTTTCGGGAATCTTCCCCGGCGCTTCAACTTCCGCCACTGGAGCCGTCGCCAGAGCTGTTCGTCTCGGTTGAACTGATCAATGAGTTTCTGATTCCGTTGTAACATAGTCCACCTATATCCTGTCTGCGCGAAGACTTCCACCAGGCCAGAATCCATTTCCTCGCTTTCTTTTCCAACCCTCTGTAAAGACGTCATTCAAAGTAATACACTCTTGCTGATGTCGCCTTCAGCGTTTCCCCACGCTTATTAATTGACCCAAGCCCACCGATCCCCAGATTTGTCGTAATTGACCCTCACTCCATCGGCCAAGTCAAGGATGATAAGCGTCAAAAGCAGATGTGATAATCTTTGTTCAAGCAGCCTTGTATTGGCGGATGTCAACCATGACACCGGAAGAGAGGCTCTCTTCTGCAGTTTTCAGTAATCTGGAAGTAATTTCCTCATCCACATACTCTTCCCCGCAGTTGGAACAAACCTGCGCAGGCACCTCCTTGAAGACGAGCGTCATGCCGTCCCGTTCCAGAGTTACGCTAATCCTTCCTTTCTTTGTTTCTCCATGTTTGCAGATCACGCATTTCATTACTTTCTCCTCCTGAATTCGCTGTCCCCGGTCAGCAGCACGGCACCCCGCGGCCCCGGCATCCGCCTGCCAGTTTTCCAGGTTGGGGACGCAATCCAAGGCCAGATGTAAGCCGAGTGTAGGCCTGCTCGCTCCCGGCATCGCATTGAACCGTTGCTTTCTGTCTCTTACACAGCCAATTCCTCCCTCAAAATAGGGGTTCTAAGGATCAAAATACTCCCTGATTATGCATAT
Source organism: Desulfobacteraceae bacterium (assembly GCA_016783065.1). Lineage (GTDB taxonomy): Bacteria > Desulfobacterota > DSM-4660 > Desulfatiglandales > Desulfatiglandaceae > JABMQV01. The sequence continues at coordinate 6,375 of JADHXI010000151.1, forward strand.
AATGCCAGTGTCATCAAGCCTTTGGCTTGGTCCGACCCAATTCAACAAAAATTTTACGGTTTTCGAAGATTTGCCCAAAGACAATACGTCATCAACCTTAAGGGACAGCACTTCAGCAACCCGCCTGACAACCCTTTCAAAATGAAAAGCATAAAATCATAGACGTCCCCTTTTACTCTCAAAATGAGCACTATAAGGAATAGAAGGCTCTCGAAGTTGATAGGATTCTCGTGCTTATTAACCGTCTCAAAATAGTTGACATGCGTAGATGATTTGTGCTATTATTGAGGCATGAAAACAGATGCAAGAGCATTAGACCACAAGACCCTGACGGAACTGAGAAAGCGTGCGGTCTCGCGTGTGCAAGAGGGAGAGAGCCCGACGGTTGTGGCGCGGGTATTGGGTATCAATGTTCGGACGCTTTTTCGCTGGCTGTCTCTTTACCGTGGAGGCGGCTGGCAGAATCTGGATGCAAGCAAACGTGGAGGACGTCCCAGAAAGCTTGATGGCAAAGCGATGAAGTGGGTCTATGATACCGTAACGCTGAAAAATCCGTTACAGTTAAAATTCCCATTTGCTCTATGGACATCAAGAATGATTCAGGAGTTGATCAGAAAACATCTCGGGATTAAATTGAGTCGGAGTTCCGTTTGCCGTTTGTTAGGACAGTTAGGTTTGAGTGCACAACGACCGCTATGGAGAGCGTATCAGCAGGATCCGGAAGCGGTCCGGAAATGGGTTGAAGAAATATATCCTGAGATCCGTCGCGAAGCGCAAAGCGTGGGCGCAGAGATTTATTTTGAGGATGAGGCCGGTGTACGTTCTGACTTTCACAGCGGCACTACTTGGGCCGAACGAGGCCAGACTCCTATTGTCTCCAGCACAGGTGCTCGATTTGGCGCTAACATGATTTCAGCTGTTAGCCCGCGCGGGCTAATGCGTTTCATGGTTACAAAAGGTAGTGTAACAGCAGCAGTTTTCATGGAATTTCTGCAACGTCTTTTAATCAACGCCCCAGGACCGGTTTTTGTTATCGTCGACGGACATCCCACCCATAAGGCAAAGAGTGTTAAAAAGTTCGTTGAAGCGCAGAGAGGGAACCTGAAACTGTTCTATTTGCCAGCATACTCTCCTGAACTCAACCCTGACGAACTTGTTTGGAACGACCTGAAGAACAACTGTGTGGGTCGCAAAATTCTCACTTCGCGCGAAGAACTCCAAGACCATGTGCGACGTCATCTACTCAGACTTCAAAAGATGCCCAAATTGATCCGGAGTTTCTTCCGAACACCGACAACCAAGTACGCAACACTTTAATGGCATCTATTTTGCGACGGTTAATAGATGCTTTTTCTTCCTAAGGCCAGTACTCCCAGTATTGATTTTACCCTAACACAAAAAAGCTCCGTTCCCTTTACTAAATGTGAATAATGCTCTTTTTGCCCCTAAAAAGTACGATATAGGGCTTAAATAAGGGTGTTTTTACGGTTTTTCTTTAATAGTTCTAAATAGTTGGCGTGGCCCGACCCCATCTCCCAGGGTTTGCTGTTGAAGGCTACTCGCTAAATAGCGGCCCCCACCCTATACCCGTCATGGACTGCCCTGCCCACCCGGCCCGGCTCTGTTGCGTCACCGATAAGGTAGATTTCAGGGATTTCGGCCTTGAGTTCTTCATAAAGGGCGTTATCCGCCACAAGCCCCATGGAAAGAACGACCTTGTCTCCAGCAATGGTCATCGTATCCTGGTCGTCGCCGGTCGCCGTAACTCCGCCCTCGGTAATGCCCACGACTTTTGTATTTGGCAGTACCTTTACACCGCTATCGGCCAACTCAACCGTAAGCTTGCCTTTGACCATGGCAACATCGGAGCATACCTCGGGCAAAATCTCAACAAGTGTGACCTTTTTTCCCTTCTGGGCCAAATATAGAGCTGTCTCACACCCAACGGCCCCGCCTCCCACGAGCAGTGTGTTCTCCCCCGGGCCTTCTTTTCCCAGGAGCAAATCAATGGCTGTGGTCAGGATTGATTTGTCGGCGCCGGGAATGTCCGGTATGCTCACCACCGAGCCGGTGGCAATAACCACGGCATCTGGCTTAAAGGCAGCAACGCTCAAGGCGGTTGCCGCTTTCCCCAGTTCTACTTTAACACCCTGTTTACTCATCTGGCACACAATCCAATCCTTGTAGTCTTTGAGGTCTTTCTTGAAAGCAGGCACTGTGGCCTCAATCAGATGGCCCCCAAGTTCTTTGTTCTTTTCATAGATGGTCACGTCATGTCCCCGGAGAGTGGCGACCCTGGCGGCCTCCATGCCGGCTGGCCCACCACCAACCACAAGAACTTTAAAATGGGGACGCTGGTAAAAAAGTAAGAAACTATTCGAGTAGCCGGTACCCGTTTTGACGGGCAATGGCCTCTCCCCTTTCAACGGAATACCCGACGGCAGGAGGGCTTAGCTCCAACCGTTTGGCCAGTTCTCTGAGCGATATGCCCAACTCCCTCACCGCCCAAAAGCAAAAAAGACTCCTTGCCCTCACCTTTTGCTGCTGCTTGCCTCTTGACAATACTTCGCGCGGATCCATATCATAGATCTCAGCCACCCTTTTGGCAAGCCGATCCGCATCATATCCCTGACGCTTCAATTCGTACCGGCGTTCGTACTGTTCATCGGTCTGTGAGAGCAAATTCTCTACAAACGTCGAGTCGCCCAAAATCCGCTCATCGCTCATCACATGCTGATGCCCCTGCCGTTTCAACTGCTTTACCTCAGCCCATCCGCCAACGCTCCGAATCAATCCCCCGCCCGTCAGGTCTTTCCGCCGTCCCTGGGCAATTCCCTTTTCCATGAAACGGAGGTACGCTTTTTTCGTTTGACCGGCCGTTCTGTCAAAACATCCCAGCACATACGTCACATCCTGCCACGGTCTCTCTTTCTTGCCCACCAGCGCGCTGTGCCCGCAGTATGGGTACTTGTTCAATTCCTTGATCCCTGGCACAATACCGGAGCGCACGGGGTTGAGGTGAATATAGCGGACAAGCTCCTTCAGGTAGGCGTCTTCCTGACAGACAATGGATTTGTAACGATTCTGAAAAAGCTGGCCACGGCGTTTGTGGCGGCGATTAAAGCTGACGGCGTATCCCGTAAGAACCCTTCTCATTACCGTGGCAAGGGGGGCGAGTCCGGTTCGAAAGAGAAAATGGGCGTGATTGGGGATGAACCCCCATGCGTAACAGGCGGTTTCGGTTCGGGGTAGGAGTTTCGAAAGGCGCTCCAGGAAATCCTCTCGGTCCCCGTCGTTTATGAAGATCTTTCGACGCTCTATTCCCCGGATCATGATGTGGTGCAGGACACCGGGGGCGTCTAGGCGGGCTTGTCTCGGCATAGTTCAATATTACATCAGCTCCAGATCCCCTGTCAACTTACTTTCTTACCAGCGTCCCCCTTTCT
>JADHXI010000152.1 GCA_016783065.1 Desulfobacteraceae bacterium
TTAGTTCGGGCTTTATCGGATCAGCAGTGCCTCTGGTCCTGAAGGGATCAAATGTGGATCCTGCCCTTGCGACCGGCCCCTTTGTAACCACTCTAAATGATGTCTTGAGTCTCATTATCTACCTGGGCCTTGTAACGCTTTACCTTCAAGTGACCACGTGATCAGACCATGAAGCGTTCAAACCCTTACCGTAACCTCTTGATAAAATTCCGGATCCCGGCCATACCCTCCTGTTCCATAATCCTGATAATCTGGGACCCTATAACCGCAATATCCGCATTTCCTTTCAGGAATTCCATGTGGGCCTTATTCTTGAGACCAAATCCAACCGCGAGAGGAAGGCGGGAGGCGCTGCGACAGCGGGCAAGATAGGATGTTAGTTCAGCGGAAAAATTTGTGTCTGCGCCGGTGACTCCTTTTCGGGAGACACAGTAGATAAATCCCTTTCCGAAGGAATCGAGGTATTTCATTCGATCGTTAGACGTGGCGGGCGAAAAAATGAGAATTGGGGCAAGGTCGTGTTTCTGCATGGCCTCCAGGTACTCCTTTCCTTCTTCAGGAGGCAGATCCGGGACAATGGCTCCCCGCAACCCTCTTTCAGCCATGGCTGAGGCGAAATCATGTACGCCGTAACGGAAGAGGATGTTGTAATAGGTCATAATAAGAAACGGGATATCAAATGTCCGGACAACGTGTTCAGCAAGATGGAGGCAACTTCCCACGGTGGCCCCCCCTTCAAGGGCTCGCTGGTTGGCCCGGACAATCACGGGGCCATCAGCGATGGGTTCGGTGAAGGGGATCTGCAACTCCATCAGATCAACCCCCCCTTCAACCATTGCCTCGATGATATTGAAAGAATCCTCCAACGACGGATATCCCAGCACGAGATGCGTCATCAGCAGGACATCTTTTTTCTTCAGTCTGTTGCGGAGATACGTCTCAAGTGCCATATTCATTCCCTTTTTTGCGGATAAATTTCTGCCAGCCGGGATCGGAAAAAGCCTCTGCGATGGTAAAGATATCTTTATCCCCTCGCCCTGATTGGTTGATCAGGATGATATGGTCCCTGGAAAGCTCGGGGGTCTCTTTGAACGCCTGGGCAAAGGCATGGGCCGATTCCAGGGCGGGTATCAACCCCTCTTTTTTTATTGTGAGAGACAGGGCATCCAAGACCTCTGAATCGGTTGCCGCCTCAAACCTGATCCTCCCTCTTTCGCGATGCGAGGCAAGGATAGGTGATACGCCCACATAATCTAATCCCGCGGCCACACTGTGGGTCTCTTCCATCTGTCCGTCCCGATCCTGGAGAAAATAGCTTTTGTAGCCCTGTGCCACACCCACGGATCCGGCATTGGATGCGAGTCGCGATGCATGTCTCCCCGTGTCCACGCCCTCTCCCCCTGCCTCAACGCCCACAAGTTCTACGCCGTCATCAAGAAATCCACTAAAGATTCCCAGCGCGTTGGAGCCTCCCCCAACGCAGGCATAGATTCGGGAAGGGAGTTTCCCCTCACATTCCATAATCTGGTCACGCGCCTCTTTTCCGATGATGGACTGGAAATAGGAGACAATCTCCGGGAACGGGTGGGGGCCGCACGCCGTGCCGAGGACATAGTGTGTGTCATCCATATTCGTCACCCAGTCGCGGAATGCTTCATTTATGGCATCCTTCAAAATCCTTGTACCTTCTTTGACCGGAATGACTTCTGCTCCCAAACGTTCCATCCAGAATACATTGGGCCGTTGTCGGTCAACATCCACTTCCCCCATATAAATAGAACATCTGAAACCAAACCTGGCTGCCATGGTGGCGGTGGCTACCCCATGCTGACCGGCTCCGGTCTCGGCGATAACACGATGTTTTCCCATGCGTTTCACCAGAAGACCCTGGCCCATGACGTTGTTTGCCTTGTGGGCGCCCGTGTGGTTGAGGTCTTCACGTTTGATGTAAATGCGCGCTCCCTTGAAATGGTTTGTAAGGTTTCCCGCAAAGGTAAGCGGCGTGGGTCTGCAGGAATAGGTTGACATAACATCTACATACTCTTCCCAGAAGCAAGGGTCGTTCTTGGCCTTTTCAAACGCATCAACAAGCTGATCAAAGGTGGCGGTGAGTATTTCGGGGATGAAGGCCCCTCCAAACTCTCCATGATATCCGCGGCTATTCATTCAAATCCCTTCCGTATGAATTTAGCTTTTTTCAAAACTGGCACTCAAACAGGGCAATGGGGGTTCCGTTTTGAAAGGCGTAACCCTGTCTGAGACCGTTAGAGAGCGTTAAGGAATCATGGACAAGGACATCACCAAAAACCATAGAACTTTTTTTCGAAGTACTTCACCCTGTTTTCTGCCAAAGCACGTGATTGCTTTACGCTCTCTTACGGGCGAGTTTTACGCCTTTCAAAACGGAACCCCCATTGCCCGGGCTAAAAGGAACAAAGTGTTATTCACTTCCATAGTCGCTGTTCCTGATTATTTTTATCAATCTTTCCATGAGAAGATGATCCTTCTTTCCCGGCCGGTCCTCCACGCCGCTGCCCACATCAACGGCAAAGGGGTTTACCATTGAAATAGCACGTTCGATGTTTGAGGGGGTGAGCCCCCCTGCCAAAATAATAGGAACCCCCAGCGTCTTTCCCATGGCGGCCAAATTCCAATCAAATCTCTTGCCGGTACCCCCTCTTTTTTGATCCGCATAGGTGTCAAGAAGCATGGCCTTGGTTTTCCCCTTATACGGGGTAATGGCATGAAGACCCGATCTGTCCCTGATTTGGAAAGCCTTGATTGAGCGCGGCATAAAGTCTTCGCAGACCTCCGGGGGTTCATCACCGTGGAACTGAATCAGATCCAGGCCGCAAAACCGCATGATTTGCCTTATGACATCCGGCCTTTCATTAACAAACACCCCGACGGTCTGTACAAAGGGCGGTATGGCATTTATGATCTGTTGTGCCCTTTCGGGTGTAATCCGCCTTGGGCTGGGGGCGAATACGAACCCGACGGCATCCGTTCCCAGTTCAACCGCTGATGCCGCATCGCGATGGTTTGTGATGCCGCAGATCTTAATTTTTACCATGATCTATTCCAGCCTCAACCAATTCACTTGTCTTTTTGCTCAAATCTCTGTTTTTCATGAGTGAAGTTCCCACCAGGACCGCGCTGATACCGCGTCCTTTTAGCAGATGGACATCCCGTCCATCTGAAATCCCGCTTTCACTGACACGGATGCATCCATCCGGAACCAGGGGGGCCAGATCAAACGTGGTTCTGATATCCACCTCAAACGTGTGCAAATCACGGTTGTTGATTCCTATAATCCCGGCGCCACACGCAACCGCCTTTTCAAGGTCATCCCTGTCATGGACCTCTGTCAGGCAGGCCATCCCGAACGCCCGGCAGAGGGCCAACAACTCCCTTAGCCGCTCTCGTGTCAAAATGCGGGCAATCAGCAATACGGCATCAGCACCGTGTAAGAACGATTCCTTTACCTGGACCGCATCAATGATAAAATCCTTGCACAGGATGGGCAGTGAGACCGCACGTTTTAGATCCGGCAGCAGGTTCAGGTCCCCATTGAAGAACCGTTTATCCGTAATGAGGGAGATGGCTGCTGCTCCGGCCGCTTCATACAGCTGCCCTATCTGGATGGGATTTCCATCCCTGCAGATAATGCCTTCCGATGGAGAAGCGAATTTTATCTCGGCAATAAGGCGGATCTTTTCTGGTATGGATATGGCCGCCTTAAAGTCGCGACGGGGAAGCGGTTCCAAATCCCTGTGGGTTACCCCCCCTTCTTTTTTAAGACGGTCAACCTCCCTCTCTTTTTGTCTCAGTATCTTGAGTAATTGAGAGTGCATTAGAACATCCTACAGCTCCTTCCGAACAAAGGCGCCGCACTGTTGGGTGAACTCAACCAAACCAAAAAGCTTGTCCCTTGCCCTTCCTGAATCTATGACGTCTTTTGCCCGGTCAATCCCCTCTTTAAGGCTCTTGTCGAGCGCGGTGGCTACAAATGCAGCCGAGGCATTGAGGAGAACCATATCCCTCTTCGGACCTTTCTCTCCCCCCAGAATATTCAGGATAATTTGGGCATTTTCCTTGGCATTGCCTCCTTTTATGTCCGTTGGATCTGCCCTGGTAAAGCCGTATTCTTCCGGTGTCAACTCAAAGGTGTTTACAGCGTCTCCCTTTAAATGCGAAACCCGGGTGGGGCCGCATATGCTTATTTCATCAAAGGTCCCTTCGCCGCAAACCACAAAGGCCTCTCTGGTCCCGAGTCTTTGAAGCACCTTGGCAATCTTTTCTGTGAGATCGGGGGAATAAACCCCGAGAACCTGAGCCGTGGCCCCTGCCGGGTTGGTCAGTGGTCCCAGCAGATTGAAAATGGTCCGCAACCCTATTTCCTGCCTGGGGCCGGCAGCGTATTTCATGGCTCCGTGATAGAGAGGGGCATAGAGAAACCCGATCCCAACCTCCTGGATGCACCTCTCCACGCTGGCATTGTTGATATCCAGCTTAACACCGAGACTGAGCAGTACATCTGCACTTCCGCATCTGCTGGAGACGGCCCGGTTTCCATGTTTTGCTACCTTGATCCCTGCCCCTGCTGCCACAAAGGCGGTTGCGGTAGAGACATTAAAAGTGCTGGTTCCGTCTCCTCCAGTACCGCATGTATCCAGAATGGTTTCGTCTTCCACATTGATTTCATCCCGGTCAATGCTAACGAGATGATTGTTGAGGTTTACCTTGGTTGCTCGGGCCCTCATCGCCCTTGCGGCCCCCGTGATCTCGTCGACCGTCTCTCCCTTTAATCTCAGGGCCGTGATAAATGCGCCGATCTGGGCTGGTGTGGCATTCCCGGACATTATCTCATCCATGGCCGCTTCCATTTCAACCTCTTTCAGATCAACGCCTCTCACCACCTTTCCAATCGCCTCTTTGATCATGATCTTTCCCTCCGAGTAAATAGGTTTTGCAGGATCTCAGGTCCGTCTTTTGTCAGGATCGATTCCGGGTGAAACTGGACTCCTTCCATTTCAAGTTCGCGATGCCGAAGGCCCATAATTTCACCCTCTTCTGTCCATGAACTGACTTCGAGACAACCCGGGACAGAATCCCTATCCACAATGAGTGAGTGGTAGCGGGTCGCCTCAAAGGGATTGGGAAGGCCTTGATAGATGTTACGGCCATCGTGAAAAACGAGGGAGGTCTTTCCGTGCATGATCCGCTCCGCCCTAACAACCTTTCCCCCATAGGCCGCGGCGATTGCCTGGTGTCCGAGGCATACTCCGAGAATGGGCATCTTAGGCCCAAAACATCGGACTGCCTCCACTGATATACCGGCCTCGCCCGGCGTGCACGGCCCCGGTGATATGACCAGGCCTGACGGACCCTCCTTTTCGATGCGATCAAGGGTTATTTGATCGTTTCTAAAAACCTTCACCTCATGTTCCAAAATCTGTAGTATTTGAACGAGATTGTAGGTAAAGGAGTCATAATTATCGATGAACAGTATCATTTTTTTTCACCACTTCTATGGCGTTTATCATGGCCGCTGCCTTCCTCAAGGTCTCCTCGTATTCGGCTTCAGGTGAGGAATCAGCCACAATCCCGGCCCCCACTTGAACAGAGAGCCTGTTTTTCGCAACGGTAATGGTGCGGATGGTGATGCAAAAGTCCATGTTCCCATCAAAACCAAAATACCCGACAGCACCGGCATAGGGTCCCCTCGGCGTGGGTTCGAGTTCGCTGATAATTTCCATTGCCCGGATCTTGGGCGCGCCTGAGACCGTACCGGCAGGAAAGGCCGACATAAACAGATCAAAACTGTCCAGGTCGGGTTTGAGCAGACCTTCCACGTTAGAGACAATGTGCATCACATGAGAGTACCGTTCCACCTCCATAAGCCTGGGCACGGTGACAGATCCGGGAACCGCCACCTTTCCCACATCGTTTCTCCCAAGATCTACCAGCATGATATGCTCGGCTCGTTCCTTGGGATCAGACATCAGTTCTTTTTCCAATGCCAGATCGGACTCCGGCCCATCACCCCTCGGTCGGGTGCCGGCTATGGGACGGAGCTGAATCCTGTTGTCTGTCAGACGGACGAGGATTTCAGGGGAGGCACCTATCAATTTGATTTCCCCAAAATTTAGATAGAACATATAGGGGGAGGGATTGATGCTCCTCAAGTTCCTATAAAGGGCAAAGTCATCACCAGACATCTCTCCTGAAAACCTCTGGGAGAGGACCACCTGAATCGCATCGCCGGAAACGATATAATCTTTGGCCTTTTGTACTGCTTGTTCAAAGCCCTCTTTGCTGAAATTGGAATGGAATTCTGAAAGAAAAAATCGATCTTCATGAGGAAAAAGAGCCGGTTGCACCAGCATGCTGACAGTTTCGTCAATATCCAGGCAGGCCCGGGTATAGGCTTTTTTCAGGTCACTATTCTCTTTGATGTGGGCAAAGGCCACCACCCTGACCTTATGTGTCAAATGGTCAAAAATAATAAGCCTCCCGGACAGGGTAAAAATGGCCTCGGGCAGATCCGTGTTTTCAGGGGATGTCCCCGGAAGTCGTTCCCATTTTCTTATGACATCGTAATTACAATATCCCAAAAGCCCGCCCTGAAAAGGCGAGATTTGTCCTGTTTTCACAGGCGTGAACTGCCGGCTCACCTCTCTCAGGACAAGGAGAGGGTTCGAAACGCCGTCAATGGTTTTTTTCTTTCCTGACCTTTCCACGATCTCCATCTCATTGTTGTATGAAAGTGCTGTCAGGTAAGGGTCATAACCGATAATGCTGTACCGCCCCCATCTCTCGCCTCCATCGGCGCTTTCAAGAAGATAGGAAAAGGGCCTCTCTTTGATCCTCAAGTACACCGAAACAGGGGTTTCTGTATCGGCCAAAAACTCCTGATGGACGGGGATCAGATTTCCCTTTTTTGTCATTCGTTCGAATTGACAAAATGAAGGTTTTGTTTCCAAGGGTAGACTCCAAATGAAAAAAGGCCGTGGGAATTATTGCCCCACAGCCTTCTATTTTCATGTGAAAAAAACCGCGGGACCCTGGAGGGGCCCACGGTTTATGAATTTTACAGTATTCTAGGTTATTTCAACCCCGGCGGGCACGCCTCCCTGTTGGAGCTGTGCCACCACCAATATCTTGATGAAGTTAAATGGATATATGTCTTCCCACAGTTCATAAAATCTCCTATAACGGGGATGAAACAAAATGTCAATAAAAAATTTCAGCCAAAAAAATTTTTCTTGACAAAGGGGAAAGATTCGGCTAAACAGCAGCAAAACTAATTTGCAGAAGAAAAATAAATGAGAAAAATAACAATCAATCAGTCTTGGCAGGGTTTTTATTTTTATTTTGAGGGGAGGCGTCTGCCCATGGATTGATTGGTCTTATTTGCAATCTCAAAAGCCGTGGGCAAATTAAAGCCCACGGCTTTTTTGTTTTGGGGGCCGCCAGTTATCTATAAAGATCGCTGGCCTCATTCACTCAGGCGTTGATATGAAGCGTAGAATCAGATGAACATCGTACTCATAGGTTACCGGTGCAGTGGCAAGACTGCCGTAGGAAAAATCGTTGCCAGTGAAATGGGAAGAGACTTCATCGACACGGACGCATTGATCGAGGATAATATGGGATGTTCCATTGCGGAAATCATTCCCACAAAGGGATGGCGTTGTTTTCGTGAGATTGAAAAGGGAGTGATTAAGAAAGTTTCCCAAAAAGACAAGCTGGTGATTGCCACGGGGGGTGGGGTTGTGAAGGATGAAGAAAACTTGGAACACTTGAAAGAAAACGGCTGGACAGTCTGGCTGCATGGGGAGCCTGAAATCCTGAAGGAGAGGATGTCTAAAGAAAAGAGTTCTGGCAGGATCAGGCCATCCCTTACAGGGACCGACCCGCTGGAGGAGATTCAACAGGTCTTGGACGTCAGAAGACCGCTTTACGAAAAGGCGGCAACCTTTGTGATTGATACCACCGCTCTTTCCCCTCGGCAGGTGGCTGTTTCGATTATGAAAGCCATCCCGGAGGGGCTGTAGAGATAGGAATATGGCTGGAAATTCCTTTGGAGAAATTTTTAGAGTCACCACCTTTGGTGAATCCCACGGAGAAGGGGTAGGGGTGGTTATTGACGGTTGTCCTTCCCGGATAGATCTGCAACAGGAAGACTTTGTCTGGCACATGGAACGTCGCAGGCCGGGTAGACACCGCCTGGACACCCCGCGGAGAGAGGTGGACCAGGTGGAGATTCAATCCGGCGTTTTTGAAGGGTTGACCACGGGCGCACCCATCACCCTTTACATCCGAAACCGGGATGCGGACAGCAGACCGTATGAGATCCTTCGTCGGCTTTTTCGACCAGGTCATGCCGATTACACCTACTTCCGGAAGTACGGCCATTTTGATTTCAGGGGTGGTGGCAGATATTCTGCCCGTGAGACTGCGGCCAGGGTTGCCGCCGGAGTGGTGGCAGGGAAGATCCTGGAACCAGTGGGCATACAGGTGATGGCCTACACGTTGGAATTAGGTGGTATCAGGGCAAAAAAGATCAACCTGGGTTTTGTCGAGAAAAATCCCCTGTTCTGTCCCGATCCAACGGCCGTAGAATCGATGGAGGAGGTCATGTCAAAGGCCAAAAAGGAGGGCGATTCCCTTGGTGGCGTTTCAGAAATCCTGGTCACAGGTTGCCCGGCAGGGTTTGGGGAACCTGTCTTTGATAAATTGGATGCAGATTTGGCAAAGGCTGCCATGTCCGTTGGAACGGTTAAGGGCGTTGAGATAGGGGCAGGCTTTGAGGCTGCAAGGCTCAAAGGTTCGGAAAACAATGATCCCATCACGCCGGATGGATTTGTTTCAAATCGGGCCGGTGGAATCCTTGGCGGCATCTCTAATGGGGACGAGATCATCGTGAGGGCTGCCATAAAGGCCATCCCTTCCATCAACCGGGAACAGGATACGGTCGATCGAGAGAAATATCCTGCCAGGCTGAAGCTTACGGGGAGATTTGACACTTCTGCGATCCCAAGAATTATCCCTGTGCTTGAGGCCATGGTAAAGATCGTGCTGGCGGATCACTATTTGAGGTCAAAAACCTTACATTAATCTCTTAATGAGAAAACTTGGGGAAAAGTGAATCCATGAATCATTTATCATCAGTGCGCTTTTGGTGGTATTTTTATTTTTATCTTTTTGACAAGACGGGTCCGCCATGGTGGGATAAACGTTAAACGAGAAAGGGCCGTGGGCGGATAAACCAACCCCGGCCTTTTTTGTTGAATATCTACAGGCCGAAGGGAAAAGAAAAGTTTTCTCGCACAAAAGAGAGTGGGGGCTCAACTGTGAGGCTCCTTAAGATTAAAGAAAAAATGAAAGGGGGATGATACACCATGACAAATCTGAAACTCGCATCATTGAATGGGGAGCATCATCAAGGGACCGTGGTTACTGTGGATGGTGTACGGGTCGGTGAGGATTTCGTTGTGATTGCCGGTCCTTGCAGTGTGGAGAATGAGGAACAACTCATGAAGACCGCTCGGAAAGTTAAAGAGGCTGGCGGCAATATGCTGAGAGGCGGTGCATTCAAACCCAGAACTTCACCGTATGATTTTCAGGGACTTGGTCTTAAAGGGCTAAAAATCCTTGAGAAGGCGAAGAAAGAGACGGGTCTTCCCGTGGTGACGGAGGTGACCGATCCCCGAGATGTGTCCTGGGTTTGTGAATATGCCGATGTCTTGCAGATCGGTACCAGAAACATGCAGAACTACACGCTCCTT
>JADHXI010000016.1 GCA_016783065.1 Desulfobacteraceae bacterium
CATCCGGCCTTCTTCATCCTGTAGGCCCAATCTGTTTCCTCAAGAAAAAAGAAATATCGATCGTCAAGGAATCCTGCTTTGTCAATGGCCTTTTTCCGGATTAGCATGCAGGCCCCAATGCAGGAGTCTACTTCAATCGGCGTTCTGTATTCTCTTCTCTTACTCGCAAATCTGCGCGGTAACAGGAGCCTTAAAAAGGTTTCATTTGATATCAGGGAGAGCAGGGAAGGAAAATTGGCTATCGAATTCTGCTTGGAACCATCAGGATTCAATAACTGCCCGCAGGCAATGGCTGCCTCTGGATTGCCTTGCATAAAATTGTGAAGTTCGCCGACAGCGCCTTCAGTCAGGACCGTGTCGGTATTGAGCAGTAGTGCATAGTGACCACCCATGTGTTCAAGGGCAAGGTTGTTTGCAGCGGCAAAGCCCAGGTTTGTTCGGTTCTCAATTACTTTAATGCGTGGGTATTTCTCCTTGATTGCCCCGACACTTCCATCGGAAGATCCATTATCTACTACCCAGATCTCGAAAGCGATTTCGTTGACAGTCTGGTAAATGGAGGCGAGACATTCAATCAAGAGGTCTTTAGTATTCCAGTTAACAATGATAAATGAGATATCCAAGCTAATCCTCTCGATTTACACGCCTGAGGGGAACCACTTCAAAAATCAGGGTGAATAGACCTCTGGCCTCCGGCTCGCCTCGGAGAGATACTGCCGGTCCACATAAAGGTAATTATCGGACAAAGGGAGCTGAGAATCCGAATAATCAATTCGTATCTCCATGACCTTGGGTGGTGCGTTAGCCCTGGAGGGCTGGCCGGCTGCCAAGCCTGGTTAGGGCCTGAACTGCATATCATATAACTGCCGAAACCGTCCATTCAAGGCCAGCAGTTCCTCGCGGGTGCCCGATTCCACAATGCCGCCCCCCTCCAGGACAAAGATGCGATCTGCTCGCACAATTGTGCTCAACCGGTGGGCAACAATCAGGATGGTCAGGCTGCCTTGCAGTTCTTCAATGGCCTTCTGTACAAATCTCTCACTCTCCGCGTCCAGGGCCGAGGCCGCTTCGTCCAGAATCAAGATCGCCGGATCGACCAGAATGGCCCGGGCGATGGCGATTCGCTGTCTCTGCCCCCCGGATAATAGGGACCCCTGATCTCCCACAATGGTGTGGTACCCGTTGGGTTGGTCAAGAATAAAGGGATGGGCATGGGCAGCCCTCGCAGCCGCCACGATGGCCTCAGCACCTATCTCCGGATTTCCATAACAGATATTGTTCGCGATGGTATCATGAAACATAAGGGTGTCTTGATTTACAATCCCTATCTGTTTGCGAAGTGATTCGAGGGTAACATCCCTGATATCTATGCCATCAATGGTGATGCTCCCTTCGGTGACATCATAAAAACGGGGGACCAGGTCCAAAAGAGTACTCTTCCCGGCCCCTGTTGATCCCACAAAAGCCACCATTTCACCCGCCTCCGCCCTGAAAGAGATGTCCTTGAGTACCATATCCTTGGGTGAATACCCAAAATTTACATCATTGAATTCGATGAATTTCTTGTGTACGGGAAGCTCATGTGCCTCAGGATGATCCTGTATTTCAGGCACTCTTCTCATGATCCCAAAAATCCGCTTGGTGGCCCCCTGTAAGGTCTTGATATTATTATTCACCAAGGCCAATCTCTTTATTGGGCTGTAGGCACGTGAAAAGGCATACATCATTGACATGAGTTCGCCCAGGGTGTGGTGGAAATAGATCTTTCCTATTATCAGGACCGCGGGTAAGACCAGAAAAACCGTTGCGTCCATCATGGGACCAAGCCCCAGGTGCCACCGGTTCCAGTGCATTATCTTTTTATAGAGGCGATCCGCCACCTCTCTGAATTTCTCAACCTCGGTCTTACCCATAAAAAATCCATGCACCAATTTGAGACACAGAATGGTCTCGTGATACATAGAGGTGACTTCGGCGGTGGAATCCTGGACCCTTGTTGCGTGTTTTTTGACCTTTCTCCCGAACAGACGGATCAACCCAAGAATCGGCGGGATCACGATAACGACCAACAGGGCCAGTTTGTAATTTGTCAGCAGGATGTAGATTATAAAGACCAGGGCTGTCAGGGGATACTCGATAATCCCGATTAGAATATTGGCGATGAGGCCTTGCATCACCGTGAGGTCGGCCGTAGCCCTGGCAAGCAGTTCCCCTGATTTGACCTTATGGTAAAACCCCAGGGGGAGTGATACGAATTTGGCAAAAAGGTCCACCCTTAATGATCTCACTGCTCGGTTGGAAAAGGCAGCAGCACAAAGCCCCCCCAAATAAGTCGTAATCGACCTAATCACAACCGACAAAAAGGCCAAAAAGGTAAGAAGCATCAGGAGTTTATTCGGTGACACACCCTCCACCACCACCAGCTCGGTCCGATGCCAAGACAGCCATGATCCGGAATCAAACGCAATCCAAGGTATTTTCCATGTTACCGGATCGGATCCCGTCTTCATTCCTTCATCAATAAACGGCTGGAGGAGATAGGCCGGAACAACCACAAACAGCGATGATATGGCCGTGAGCACCAGTGAACAGATGACTAATCGCCTGTGTCGTTTGACGTATGCGGCAATATCCTTGCCTAAAATAAAATCCAACATCTAACACATCTTCCTTGTCATGAAATAGGCTCTTAAAGGCCTTGTGGAGACCATCTTCCGGTGGCGGAATGCCCTATTTGGAGGAGCTGTCTTTCCACTTTCAAGGCCACTTCTTCTACAGTCAATTTCTCCAGGCAGTCACTGAATTCGCTGCCTTGACATCCCTTTTGCCGGCACGGCACACAAGAGAAATCCTTCTGAACCACAAGGTGCTGCTCCCCCCTGGGAGCCCAGGAGACCGGGGAAGAGGGCCCAAAGATGGTCACCGTAGGTGTCCCAACCGCACCTGAAATATGCATTCCTGCGCTGTCCACGCCCACAAATAATTGGCAGGCCTCCAGGATTGCCGAAAACATGCCAATTGAGGTCTTACCTATGAGATTATACACTTTCCCCCCGCACCTGTTCTGTATCTCAACTGCCCGTTCTCTCTCATCAGGGGAACCGGTCAGAACGACTGGAAACTTGTATTCCGATGCAATCCAGCTGATTAACTGGACATATTTCTCTATCCCCCATTCCTTATATTGCCACAGAGAAAAGGGTTGCACCGCGATAAGGGGTTGGTCCAACGAAACCCCATGTTCTCTTAAGAAAACCGCCGCCTGTTGTTGTTTTTCTTTTGGAACATAAAGCTCCGGGGTGACGTTTTTTGTCCCTAAGCGATAAGTGGTAAGGAGATTGAGGTAGTACTCGCCCACGTATTGACTGGGTTTGTATTCATTCGGGGCCAGGTGGGTAAAGATCCGGTTTCGCCACCTGTTACCATCACCGCGGTATCCTATCTTGTAACGGGCCCCTGTAAGAAAGGCAAGGATTGCCCCGCGGGTGCCGGTTCTCAAATCGATAACCAGATCAAAATGAAATCTCCTCAAACGCAGGAAGAAATTCTTATGATACGCGATTGCCTCCCCCAGACTTCTCTTGTTTTTGTTTACGGAAATAACCCCCGTGGACCACGGACAGTCTTCCATCAACTCCCTGACCTTTTCTCTGACGGCTACAATGATATTGGCGCTGGGGAAATTTTCGCGCAGGGCTCTTATACAGGGAAAGATAAGGACAACGTCCCCGATGTCACCGAGCTGTATTAGGAGGATATTGTCCATATCCTCCCGTGGTAGATCTATCCCGTTATTCGCAGCGCCCATTGAATCCATCTGATGCTGATATGATTTCGCCTTCTGAAGAGAGCCGGGAGAAACCCTTAGGGCCGTTTTTCTTCGATTCCCTTGAGCCGCACCATTTCAAAATCCGGGGGAAGCTTCTGCTCAAAAACCGCCTCTTTGATAGGTTCATTGAAGATCATCTGCTTGAGGTTGAGTTCAACCATAATATCATTTTCCGAATCGTCCAATTTGGTCGTCTTCGCATAGAAGATGCCATCTTGGTCTTCATAGTCGGAATACGTCGCCTCTATCCCTTGTCCGGGAAACGAGAGTGAACGGGGGAGATTATCTTCTCTGTAGAGCTCGATGGCCTGTACCACCTCCTCTACCCGGCTCAAAAAGGTGATGTTATCTACCCTCAATGAGATTGCATGGTCGTACGCCTTTAGGTTTGGGTAGCCTCTCAAGAGGGACCACATTTGAGCAGACGTCAGACGACCCGGAAAGAATCTTGACAAAGAAGAGCCCCTTAGTGAGTCATTATATATTCGTTTCTCCATGTAGGAAATGATATTTATCCTGGATTCTTGGATTAGGATATCAAACAGGGGGCGACCCCAGGGATGTGTAATTTCAATCTTGATTCGCAAGGGATCTCGGATGCCTGCAATCAGGATATTTGATTCGGTTTCTGACTCCCCATCCTCCACCATCAAACTGCCGGTACCAAAAAGGCTGAAAACCCGGCCTTCCTGGGCCTTAAGGACAGCTACAATCTCTGAGATACTTTTTTGATCGAGAACCGTGGGGAGGGGCTTAACCGTTAAAGGGACACAGCGTGGAAAAAGGATAAGCGCCAGACCCAATATGAGCCCCGCCATGCCGTGTTTTCGGTTCAGGAGATTCAATTTCCGTGTTTCAAAAGCTGGCGTACCTCGGTGATCTTTGCTTTTAGCTTCTTCTCATCAGCAGGCTTAAGGGAGAGGGCCTTTTCATAGTGTTTCAGGGCGTCCTTATACCTCTTTGTCTTGAAATAGACGTCCCCCAGGTGCTCATTTATTGTGGGGTCATCTTCGTTAAGCTTTGCCGCCTTTTCCAGATGGGTGGCTGCTTCACTATAGAGACCTTTCTGGTAATAGACCCACCCCAAGCTATCCATTATGTAGCCGCTATCAGGCTTGAGTTTGATGGCCCTTTTGATCAATTCCAAGGCTTCATCCAGTCTTATTCCCTCTTCAGCATAAGAATATCCAATATAATTCAGTGAATCCGCGTGATCAGGATCTATTTCCAGGACTCTTCGCATCTGCTCAATACAGGAGGCCCTGTCACCGCCCTTATCAAAGAGCACGCCCATTCGGAAAATCAGTTCAATGTTCTTTTCATCCTGCTTAAGCCCTTCTTTGATTACCTCTCTGGCCTTTCCATAGTCTTCTTTGGTCTCATAGATGGATGACAGGATCAGGTAAAGTTCATTTCTTCCTTTTTCTTCCGAGATGGCCTTTTCGAGGACTTCTATGGCCTCTCCATATTTTTTTTGAATTCCCAAAAGATGAGCGATGTGCATCTGGGCATTGATATAATACTTTGACTCGGGTTTTATCAGCCCGAAGTGCTCCAGTGCCTTTTCTGTATCACCCTTCTCTTCATAGGCTGTGGCAAGATAATATCTGGACTTATGGTCCGCTGGCCAGGCGGAAACGATCAGATTCAATTCATTAATGGATTCATCAATCCTTCCTTGCCTGAGGTATATCAGCCCCAAGGCCTGTCTGCCCGGCTCTCCGGGTTTCGAATGCCCTTTGATCGCTTCCATTTGTTTTTCGGCCTTTTCCTTTAGGCCAAGCTTCAGGTAAAGATTTGCAAGCCTTTCCTTGGTGGCCATATTGTCTGGGAAGATTTTCACCAGCCTTTCATAGATCTTAACTGCCTTTTCAGGCCTGTCAGTCACTTGATAAAGCGTCCCCAGATCGAATAGGGCGGGCTCCAGCGTTTTGTTGAGCTCCAGGGCCTTGAGAAGGGCCTCCTCGGCTTTCTTGTAACGACCCATCTCCAGGTTAATCCTACCCTGATAGTAGTGAGCAATGATGAGCTCGGGATTCTGCTTGGTCAGTATCTCCAGTTGCTCCAGGGCCTTCGGAAGCAATTCCTTCCTGATGAGAATAGTGGTGAGAAGGAGCCTTATACGTCTGTTTTTCGGATCAAGGCCAAGGACCTTTCGGTATTGCTCAATGGCCAGATCATCATTTCCGGTAAGGGAGTAAAGATCCGCCAGAAGTATCCTGGCTTTGACGTTCTCAGGTGCCAATCCCACGCACTTGGTAACATATACAAGCGCCTCCTTGTACTTCTTGATCTGCCTTAAAACGGTCGCCATTTTCAGGTAGAGGTAAGGAGACTCAGGGTCTTTTTTTATGGCTCCCAACAGGTTTGTCCGGGCCTCTTCGTAATTCCCTTGAGCAGCTGCAAGGGACGCTATCAGAAAGTCGCTGTATGCCGCCTGCACATCATCTTTACCCTCATAAGAAATTCCTTTTTCCGTTGGAACCGCCACACGCCCTTTCTGCGGCTTGGTTAGCCCAAGCTGAGAACATCCCGCCATGAGCCCCAAAAAAAGGATGAAAACAAGGAGGTGATTGAGTTTCAGTTGTTTTGATAATATGGTTTCTTTCATTTCATTTTCCCGGGTAAAGGAACAAAAACCATGGTTCCGTTACCTTCAACAGTTGCCTGTGACCCCCGCCCCCCAAATGGGCCCTCTTATAGGAATGAGCAAAAGGGTCATTTTATAAAATCAGCATACTCTTCTTCAAAATTCGGAATCTCTTCCTTGAGCCACTTCTTTATGTTCTTGACAGTCTTCTCCTGAATCTGACGGACCCTTTCACGCGAAATACTATACTTGTCCCCCAGTTCTTGAAGCGTCAAGGGCTTCTCAGCGATTATTCGGCTGTCAAAGATATCGGCCTCTTTTCCTGAAAGTGTCTTGCGAAATTGTTTAAGTTGATGCGTCAGGAGATTCCGGCTTTCTTTTTCTGATATCTCCTCATCAACCGCCTTTCCCGGATCGGGCAACAATGCACCATAGGCCTCTCTTGAATCATCACTCACGGGAGAACTCAGAGAAACCTCCCATCCTCCAAGTCGCTGGCTCATCTCCACAACTTCCTCTTCCTTAACATCAAGCCGTTCAGCCAGAAGCTTGGGTTCAGGACTAAATCCTTGGGCTATCAGTTTATCCCGCTCCTTCGCCAGATTGAAAAAGAGCTTACGCTGGCTCTGGGTGGTTCCGATCTTCACCAGCTTCCAGTTATCCATGATAAATTTCAACATGTAGGCCTTAATCCAAAAAGAGGCGTAATACGAGAATTTTATGCCCCGATACGGGTCAAATTTGCCCACGGCCTGCAAAAGGCCCAAATTTCCCTCCTGAATCAGGTCTAAGAGGTTTTTGGTCCAGTAGCGGTGAAAATCCATGGCAATCTTTACAACCAGCCTGAGATTCGAAGTAATCAGGCGGTAGGCCGCCTTCTGATCCTTTTTCTCCCTGACCCTGATGCCCAATTCCTTCTCTTCTTCTCTCGTGAGTAACTCGTACCTCTTTATTTCAAGGAGGTACATTTGAAGAGGATCATAAGGAACGAGAGCCTTTTCTTCAGCCTGGACCAGAGGGGCAAGGTTTAACTCGCTTTTTACCTGCTGTTTTTTTGACGATTTCTTTTCGGTATCCTTCATAAGTAATTTCAGAAATTGACGGTTTTTCTCAATTTCTCAGCTAAACGTAAGTCTCATGTATTTTTTCTTACCCGCCCTAAGCATCAAAGAATCGTTCTCCAGATCGCCTGAGTTGATAATCTGATTAAAGGCTTCGATCCTCTGCCCATTTATGTACCCTCCCCCCTGAGAGATCAGTCTACGGGCCGCTCCTCGGCTGGCGGTGAGAGCCACCTTTTCAAAGAGGATGTAAGCAGGAATTCCTTCCTCAAGCGCTTTCAGGCTTACGGAAAAGGTAGGCACCGACTCGGATAATACTGACTCCCCGGTACCGAACAGCTGCCTTGAGGCTTCACGGGCCTGATCGGCCTCTTTTTGGCCGTGGCATAATTTGGTGGCCTCATAGGCGAGGACTTCTTTTGCCGCCCGGATATCCGAGCCCTGGTTTCCACCCAGTTCTTTGACTCTACTCATGGGGAGAAGGGTGAAAAAACCCAAGAAACGTTCCACGTCTCGGTCATCCTGGTTGATCCAGTACTGGTAGTACTCATAGGGGGAAGTCAATTCTGCATCAAGCCAAACCGCCCCCTTGTGCGTCTTGCCCATCTTGATCCCTGAAGAGGCGGTCAGAAGGGGGAAGGTCAGTGCATGAATCACTTCACCCGCCAGACGTCTCGTAAGGTCCGCGCCCGCCAGAATGTTGCCCCATTGGTCATTACCGCCCATCTGCAGACGGCAATCGTAGTGTTTAAACAGGTACCAAAAATCATAGGCCTGCAGGAGCATATAGTTGAATTCGATAAAATTCAGACCGGTCTCCAGCCTTGCCTTGTAGCTCTCTGCCGCTAACATCCTGTTCACACTGAAATGTCGACCGATATCCCGCAAAAAGCTCACATACCCCAGTTTCGTCAACCAGTCGGCATTGTTTACCATAATCGCCTTGCCATCACTGAAATCTATAAAACGGGACAGCTGCTTCTTTAGGGCCTCACCATTCTCATCGATCTCTTCCCGCGTCATGATGGGCCGCATCTCGGTCTTGCCGCTGGGATCTCCTACCAGGGCGGTGCCGCCACCTACCACGACGATGGGTCTATGCCCCGACCGCTGCATGTGTACCAGAGACATCACCGGTAGAAGGCTCCCCGCGTGCAAACTCTTGGCGGTCGGATCGAACCCGATATAACAGGTCGTCGGATGTTGTAGTAGCTCTCTCACGAGGTCCCTGTCAGTGACCTGTTCAACAAAGCCCCTGGCCTCAAAAACCTCTAATACATTCTCCAATTTTCCCTGTGAGTCCTTTCTGGAAAGGTGTTCTTTTCCCCGGCACCCCATCTTCACAAACCCAAGGATGTTAACTTCACGACGGCCATCAACCGGACCGCACAGCAACCCCGCCCCGGGGCTGACAGCAGGGTCTCTTACGAAGCCTTCATCTTTCGCAAATCTCAGAAGATAATCTTTGTGTATGCCGTTTCCCTTAGTTCTTTGATCCAGGCGGAATACCTCTTATTCAGTTCCTCTCGGAAAAGAATGCCCTGAATTGCATCCTTGACATCCTCAAAGGGTCTGATCCCCCCTCCATGTTTTTCCAGCACCCTTATTATCTGCATGCCATTGGGGATGATAATCGGCTCGCTTACTTCCCCGGAAGACATCTCCCTGACGACCTCTCTGAGTTTCGGATTCAATTCTGAATCCTTGAAAAAACCCATATCACCCCCCTCGCTGGCTCCTGGCCCTTGGGAGAATTGTCTGGCCAATTCTCCAAAATCTTCACCATTTTTGACCCTTGTCAGAATCTCCTCTGCCTTCCGATTAAGGGAGCGGGCTTCATCTTGGTTTGATGGGTCCTTCTGTATCAACACAATGACAGCAAGGTGCACCTTCTCCGTAGTCCTGAATTGTTCCTTATGCTCGTAGTAGTACGCTTTGATTGTCTCTTCCCGAAGGATAATCTTTGACTTCACTTCAAAGTTGATGAGTTCCGCCCTTTCCAAATCGCTTTTGATGTTGGCCTTATATTTCTCATAAGTGAGCCCATCTTCTTTGAGCTGGGCGATCAGATCTTCGTGAGTGAGATGGTTATCTTTTTTTATTCTCTCAATCGCCGCATCCACTTTTTTGTCTGTGACGTTGATACCCAGTTCTCGGATCTTCTCAAGTTCGATCTTTTCATCGATCATTAAATCCACAATCTCGCGCCGGGTCTCAATATAGCGTTGTTCGCTCATCGCCTTCAGGTCACTTGGTTCGTAACCTGTCATTTCTTTCATCCTGTTGTTCAGCTCGTAGAGCGTTATTAACTCAGTGTTAACGATAGCTACGACCCTGTTCCGGATTTCAGCCGAGAAACTTATATCACCGGTAAATCCATTTACCATCAATGGGAAAAGATACAGAAAAACCTTAAAGTTTCTCATTTATGAGAGCTCCAGTCTGTTCAGAAGATCCTGATCAACATGGACCTTAAATTCAGCCCTCAAGTCATGTAACCATTTTTCAAATCCACCCATCCCCTGCCTCATTAAATCTGATAATGGTCTTCCTCACAAATAGATCAGACTATCAGAAATATGGGAAAATGCAAGCATATTTGACAGGATAGGACTTGACGACCCATTTTTTTTGTGATAGGCAGATCCCTAATTTTTCAAAAATCTAAGGAATTTAGCTTCTTGCTTACAGACGCGGAAGGGATTATATCCCTTGACCGACAAAAACCAATAGAAGGAGGATTAAATAGATGGCTTACAATGCAGTAGAAATGGCCGACTGGCAGATCTCCGAAGCAGCGGAAGAAAATATGCCTTTGCCGGAAGAGTGGAGGGAAAAACTGGGTCTTGAAAAAGACGAGATGCTGCCAATGGGCAGGCTGGGTAAATTGGACTTTCTGAAAATCATTGACCGCCTGGGGGACAAACCGGATGGGAAGTACATCGAGGTGACCGCTATTACCCCCACCCCATTAGGGGAAGGAAAAAGCACCACCTCCTGCGGTCTGATGGAAGGTATGGGCAAATTGGGCCTGAACGTGGGAGGCGCCCTCAGACAACCCTCGGGTGGACCCACCATGAACATCAAAGGAACCGCAGCCGGTGGGGGGAACTCCCTGCTCATCCCAATGACCGAATTTTCCCTGGGCCTCACAGGGGATATCAACGACATCATGAATGCCCACAACCTGGCCATGGTGGCCCTGACCGCCCGTATGCAGCACGAGCGGAACTACAATGACGAGCAACTGCAGAGGCTGACCGGTATGCGCAGACTCGAAATAGACCCCACACGCGTTGAACTGGGCTGGATCATCGACTTTTGCGCCCAGTCCCTGAGAAACATTATCATCGGCATCGGCGGCCGTATGGACGGTTTCACCATGCAATCCAAGTTTGGGATCGCCGTGGGTTCCGAGTGTATGGCCATCCTCTCCATCATCAGGGATCTGGCCGATTTGAGAGAGCGTCTTGGTAATATCGCCGTGGCCTTTGATAAGGCGGGAAACCCCGTCACCACTGGGGACCTTGAATGCGGTGGCGCCATGACCGCCTGGATGCGGAATACCATCAATCCCACACTCATGTGCACGGCCGAATACCAGCCCTGCATGGTGCACGCCGGTCCTTTCGCCAATATCGCCGTGGGACAGTCCTCCATCATTGCCGACCGTGTTGGTCTCAAGCTGTTTGATTATCACATCACTGAGAGCGGTTTTGGAGCCGACATCGGTTTTGAGAAATTCTGGAATGTCAAATCCCGTTACAGCGGCCTGAAACCCCATGTTTCGGTCCTTACCTCCACCATCCGCGCCCTCAAGATGCATGGCGGCGGTCCCAAGGTGGTTGCGGGCCTTGCCCTGCCCGACGAATACACAAAGGAAAATGTTGAGTTGGTGGAAAAGGGATGTGAAAACATGGTGCACCACATCAAAACGATCCGCAAGGCCGGGATCAACCCGGTTGTCTGCATCAACTGCTTCCATACGGATACCGATGCCGAGATCGCGGCCGTCCGGAAGGCCGCCGAGGCAGCCGGTGCGCGCTGTGCCAAGTCAACCCACTGGGCCGACGGCGGAGACGGCGCCGTTGAATTTGCAGAGGCCGTGAAAGAGGCGTGCGAAGAAGAAACCAACTTTGAATTCCTCTATCCCATCGAGATGAAACTGCGCGACCGGGTGGAAAAGATCGCGAAAGAGGTCTATGGCGCAGACGGCGTTTCCTGGACCCCCGATGCCGAAGCCAAGGCCAAGATGCTCGAGGGGGATTCCAAATATGATGACTACGCCACCATGATGGTGAAAACCCACCTCAGCCTCACTCATGACGTGGGGCTGAAAGGTGTGCCAAAAGGATGGACACTCCCCATCCGGGACGTGTTGATCTATTCAGGGGCAAAGTTCCTCTGCCCCTGCGCCGGAACCATCAGCTTGATGCCGGGCACCAGCTCCAACCCCGCCTTCAGGAGGGTGGATGTGGACACCGCCACCGGAAAGGTGACCGGGCTTTTCTAAGCAGAAGAGACCCAAGATAGACCATAAAGCAGAAAGGAGGGCCGATGGCCCTCCTTTTTTTCTTTTCACCCACTGACCTACCTGAATTTGCCTTGATTGTTTCGTTTCATTGGTCTGATCAAAAATAGAAACATGCTATGAATTTAACTTTTTTCAAAATTGGCACTTGGAAAGGAGAATGGGGGTTCGGAATCCCCATTGCCCTGGTTTCAAACGGCTAAAATGTTACCAAACATGTAACTTCGTAACTCTCATTAAGCTCAGGCAGATAACAGGGGAGTCTTGGAGTGGGGTTCTCAGAGGTTGACATGAATCCCCCCATGTAGTTTCTTAGGAGTTATGCGATTCATAGCTGATCTCCATATCCACTCCCGGTTTTCGCGGGCCACTTCCAAGGACCTGGATCCAGAGCACCTCACCCTTTGGGCTCAGAAAAAGGGAATTACCGTCATGGGGACAGGGGATTTTACCCATCCGGCCTGGATCTCAGAACTAAAAGATAAACTGATCGAGGCAGAGGGCGGTCTTTACCAGCTCAGACCTGATCTTCAAAAGCAGGTGGATGAAGCCGTGCCCCTTTCCTGCCTTGCGCCCACCCGGTTTTTACTCTCTGGAGAAATAAGCTGTATCTACAAGAAAAATGGAAGGACCAGAAAGATCCATCACCTGATCCTGATGCCCGACATGGCATCTGTTCTCAGATTCAACGAAAGACTGGACCGCATCGGCAATATTACCTCCGACGGCAGGCCTATTCTGGGGCTCGATTCAAGGGATCTGTTGGAAATCGCCCTCGAGGTCAGCGAGAAGGCCTTTCTCATCCCCGCCCATATCTGGACCCCCTGGTTTTCTCTCTTTGGATCCAAGTCCGGTTTTGATGACCTGGAGGAATGCTTCCAAGACCTTACCGGCCACATCCATGCCCTGGAGACGGGTCTATCCTCCGACCCCCCCATGAACCGGCTCCTTTCAGCGCTGGATAGCTATGTCCTGGTTTCAAACTCCGATGCCCACTCGCCCGGGAAAACGGGACGGGAGGCCAATATCTTTGACACAGGGCTTGATTATACCCAAATGATCCAGGCCATGACCACCGGCCGGGGGTTTATGGGAACCATTGAATTCTTCCCGCAAGAGGGCAAATACCACCTGGACGGTCACCGCAAATGCCAGATCCGGTTCCAACCCACGGAGACCGCTGACCACAATGGCGTCTGTCCCCGATGCGGAAAACCCCTTACAGTCGGCGTCCTCCACAGGGTGCATCAACTCTCCAACCGTGAGCACCCCAGGCTCTCAAAAAATTTTTCCAGCCTCATTCCTCTGACCGAAATCCTATCAGAACTATTGAACGTGGGGCCTGCAACCAAGAAGGTCACATCATTTTACGAGAAAATCCTTGCGGAACTCGGGCCGGAGCTAAAGATCCTCCTTGATTGCCCCTTGGACGAGATCAAGGCCTCGGGGGGCCCTATCCTTTCAGAAGCCGTCCACCGAATGCGCCGGCAACAGGTGATCCGGGAGGAGGGCTACGATGGCCAATTTGGAATAATCCGACTCTTCCATGATTCAGAGAAACATGCCATAGCAGGACAAACCGCCTTGTTCGGGAACGTCCCGGAAAAACCCTCCCGGCAAACGAAGAAAAGTCATCCCAAAAGGAAGGCCCTGAAAAAACAAGCGGGGGGCACACCCCAAAATCACCACTCCCCCGGAGAACCGATCTTTGACCCCCTCAACCAACGGCAAAGATCAGCCGTCCTCCACCAGGGGGGCAATCTCCTGATAGTGGCCGGTCCCGGCACAGGCAAGACCATGACATTGACCCACCGGATCGCACATCTGATCCGAACCGGCATCGCCTTACCGGAACAGATCCTGGCCCTTACCTTTACCAGGAAAGCCGCAAGAGAAATGGCGCAAAGGATCACCGCACTCCTCCAAGACAGGGAACCTGCCCGACCGTGTAAGAACCCGGGAGGAACCAACAAGATCAGCCGGCCCACCGTGGCAACCTTTCACGGGTTCTGTCTGGAAACCCTTAGAAGACATGGCCGGGCGACAGACCTTCCGTCTGATTTCACCCTTTGCTCGGAATGGGATTCAGCCAATCTTGCCCGTGAAATCCTCGCCGAACAGGGGATCGGCAAAAGGTCCTTGGGGAAGTTCTTGAGGCAGCTCACCACCCTGAGGATTGCGTCCGTATGGGGGCCGGCAGATGGAGCTCTTGACAATCCGCTCTTCCCTATTTGCAAGAAATATCTCCATAGACTCAGAGAACTAGGTATGTTGGACTTTGAGGACCTGGAAGTGGAAACATTGCGGCTCCTTCGGAATCACCCCGATGCCCTTACCGGTTACTGCGGGGAACTCAAATGGATCTTTGTGGACGAATACCAGGACACCAACAGGATTCAAGTGGAACTTCTAAAGGCCCTATATTCGATCGCAAGAGGGAGTATCTGCGCCATCGGGGATCCGGATCAGGCCATCTATGGTTTCCGTGGGGCGGATGTCAAGAATTTTCACCGGTTTTTTGAAGACTTCCCGGTGGCAGAGCAAATATCCCTCAACAGGAATTATCGCTCAACAAGATCCATTCTCAACGGTTCGGCTGCCCTCTTGGGAAAGGCAACCCCCCTTGAATACGAAATTGAAGAAGGTGGCCCCATATCGCTTGCGCCATGCCGGACCGCACCGGAAGAAGCGGAGATGATCGTGGAGCAGGTTGAGAGGGCCATCGGGGGCACATCCTATTTCTCCTTGGACAGTGGGAGGGTTGCCACCCACGAAGGAGACCCCTCCCTGGGGTTCGGCGACATCGGTGTCCTTTACCGGCTGAACAGTCAGGGAGATGTCCTGGAGGCGGCCCTCAATCGGGCAGGGATTCCCTTTGTACGATCAGGCGAAACCCCGCTCATTGCACGGCACCCCGTAAATATCCTGTGGCGGTTTTTTCAGAGGCTCCAATATCCCGACAACCCTTACTACCAAAGGCAATATCGTGACCTGCTTTCAGATTCCGAAACCGAAAAAAGACAATCAATTGATTCCTTTGACGGTAATGGGACACTTCCGGACCTTATAGATCGGGCTGTGGGATTCCATGGTTTTGCGGTTGAATCAGAGGAGTCTATAGAGGCCTTGAGGCGGTTGAACCGGTTGGCCAGGGATTTTGAAGGAGATATGGCGACCTTCCTGGACTCACTTTCCCTCGAAAGGGGGATCGATCATGGGGCCCTCTTGGGTGATCGCATCGCCCTCATGACCCTTCATGCGGCCAAGGGGCTTGAATGGCCGGTGGTCTTTATCGTTGGATGCGAGGATCGGCTCATGCCGTGTTCCCTTTTTGGAAGCTGTGACGAAGAGGAAGAAAGGCGCCTCTTCTATGTTGGAATGACCCGGGCCCGCTCGCGGCTTATTCTCTCCCACGTAAAACAACGGGTCCTCAATGGACGCAAACTAAAGATGGGTCCATCTTCTTTCCTTGAGGCCATACCTCAAGACCTTTTGAGGCCCCTTGATCGAGGGGCCTGGAAACCCAGAGAAAGGGCCCTAAAGCAACTGAACCTGTTTAATGCTTGAAGGCCCGTTGACCCGTAAAAACCATGGTCACTTGGGGGTCTGCCTCGTTACAGGCCTCAATCACCTCAAAGTCCCGCAGCGACCCCCCGGGCTGGACAATGGCCCTGATCCCCTCCCTGATGGCCACATCCACGCCATCCCTGAAAGGAAAGAAGGCATCAGACACCATACTGGCGCCCAAGAGTCCGCCCTTTGCCTCACTTGTTTCCTCATCAATTTCCTTTAATAGGGTCCTGTCTCTTTGCCCCCTCTCAACCGCCAATTCCAGCTCCTTGAATGGAATACCGTGTCTCCTGAAACAGACCCTATCTGCACATTTGGTATAGGCCTTAAAAATGCCAATCTCCGCCACACCGACCCTGTCCTGTTCACCTGTTCCTATCCCCACGGTTACGCCGTCCTTCACATAGATGACCGAATTGGAGGTGATGCCCTGCTCCACCTGCCATCCGAAAAGCATATCCGAATACTCTCCCTCTGTGGGTCTCCGGGAGATGGTGTATTGCTCTCCCTGGTACTCTGTGCCGGCAAGGGAAAAATCTTGAGCAGACCGTATCCGATTCAGGGGAGACTGTTGGACAATGATCCCGCCGTCAATCAGGCTCTTAAAGTCCACAAATCTTTTCTCGGCATATTCTGAAAGGTTCTCCATCCGGCTGATCTCTATTATGCGAAGATTAGACCTTTTGGAAAGGATATCAACGGTCCCCTCTTCAAACCCGGGGGCGGCCACCACCTCCAGATAGTTTTCGGAGATCATTTCCGCGGTCGCCAAATCCATTGAACGGTTAAAGAGGGCACACCCACCAAATGCAGCGATCCGGTCAGCCATGTCAGCCTTTCCGTAAGCCTCTGTCAACGTGGCACCGTAGGCAACACCACATGGATTGTTGTGTTTTACGATCACTACTGCAGGCCCGGCAGTGAGATATTTCATGATATTGAGGGCATTATCCACGTCGGTCAGATTGATCTTGCCGGGATGCTTTCCGCTCTGGAGCATTGCTTCTCCTCTTATGGCCGAAACGAGTCCCTTCCCCGGCTCCACAAACTGGCATTGTCCAAGAACCAAGTTACCGTTAACAAGTTCATAGAGGGCCGCTTCCTGACCTGGGTTTTCACCGTATCGAAGCCCTTTCTCAACGAGTTCACCCGTCTGATCATCAGGGATCTTCCAGGATCTCTTCCTGTAGACCAGCGCCTGATCGCCAAAAGATATGGTTATCTCCGGAGGAAAGTGGTCATCCATCACGGTCCGATACATCTTCTTCAGGTCATCACCCATGTCTTCCTCTCCATGCCTCTGGAAATTCAGCGAGGCTGTTTGCTCACCCCGCCAATCTTCAATTTTCCGGCTCCCCCAGTCATAATGGCTTCAACCCTTCTTGCCCTTTTTATACTTCTCTACATAGGCGTAGGCATTATGATTATGGATCGATTCAAAATTTTCAGCCCCTACCGCAAACCATGTAATATTAGGATCATTATTTACCTTGAGCGCAACCTCCCTCACAATATCCTCCACGAACATGGGGTTCTGGTAAGCCCTTTCGGTCACGTGTTTTTCATCTTCACGCTTCAGTACAGAATAGACATCGCTCGAAGCAGAGTTCTCAATGAGTCTGATCAGGTCTTCAATCCATACAAATTTTTTGAAACGGACCTCCAGCCGGACCTCCCCCCGCTGATTGTGTGCTCCGAAATCGCTTATCTCCTTTGAGCAGGGGCAGAGAGTGGAGATTGGGACCCGGATAATGATCATCAGGTCACTTGCCTCGCTTAAGGCCCCCTTATAGGTACATTCATATTCCATGAGTCCTTCAGCGCCGGTCACCGGGGCCGCCTTGTTGATAAAGTAGGGGAAGGTGACCTCCATGTGGGCACTTTCAGCATTCAGCCTCTCCTTCATCTCTTCGAGAATTTCAGAAAAGCTTTGAAGAGATATCCGCCGGCTGTGCTCATTGAGAAGCTCTACAAAACGACTCATATGGGTCCCCTTGTAATAGCGGGGCAGGTTTACATACATATTGATCCTGGCGACCGTCTGTTGCTCCCCCATATCCTTATCAAGTACTGTGATGGGATACCGGATCCCTTTTACACCCACCTGATTAATATCGATATTTCGGTGGTCCTTGTGATTCTGTATATCTTTCATTCCTGCCTCTTCCAAAACCAAAGATCACACCCGACTATATTATCTGATTTCCAATGTCAATAGAGAGGTCAGAAGGGCCCACGCCCGAGCCTTTGTACCCTCCTTAACCGGGGTCATACGGCTCAGATGTGTATTTCCACCACATCCCCATCTTGCAGGATATGATCCCGCTGTATCATCTGGCCGTCAAACACAGACCCCCCCCATTTCCTGGCAAATTTCAGGTTTTTGACAAAGTCTTTATGGATCTTGGTAGCAAGATTCTCCAAAGTGCTCTCCTTTGGAAGGACGAAGGGGCTGTTGAAATCGGGCTTTTTTCCAGGCGCCTTGGTGAAGACCCGCATAATCCCTGAAATCTCATAGATCATCTCCACAAAACGCGCCAGATTGCGTTCCATTTTCGTTGAAATATCTATACAGGGAAGCTCTGACTCCCAGAGTGCCAGGAATATTTCGTAATCCTCTTCCTCTTCTCCACCATCCACTTTGTTGACTACGACCATCATCTTCTTGACAAAGGGGGCCTTTTCGAGGCCCTCGGGGACAGAAAATCCCGGCGGGAAGATACGCAGGCCCTGGAGGATAGAAACTGTCTCTTCGAATTGTTTTAGCGGACCGTTTTGGATATCAATGACCACGGCAATAATGTCGCAACGCCGGATCAGGTCCCCCATCCAGGGATCCATATACTCATTGGTTATGGGTGGAGTGTCCAGCAGTTGAAATTGAATATTTTCATACGAGGTCATTCCCGGAGTGGGTTTCCAGGTGGAATGGGGAAACTGGGCCACCTCCGGCGTAGCGTTGCTCAATTTAACCAACAGCGAAGACTTCCCCGAATTGGGTGGGCCCACCATTGCAACCTGTGCAGCCCCCTCCTTGTCAATGGAATACCCCGTCTCCTTCCTTGAGGCCCCCTTTTTTTGCTGGGATTGGACCTTAAATTTGGAAATTTTTCGACGGACATCCGCTCGCAATTTGTCCGTACCCTTGTGTTTGGGCATAATTGTCAGCATTTCCTCCAGGGCCTCAACCTTTTCTGCGGGGGTCTTGGCCTCCCTGAAACGCCTTTCTGCCTCAAAGTAAGGGGGGGGCAAATTGGCTGGCATTATTTTCTACTCCTCTCGACCCTCATCCACCAGATAACCCATCAACTTATCCTGAAGCGAGTCAGGCCACACCTCCTCAAACAGGAAGGCGTTCACTTCTTCTTTTGTCAGCCGGGCCATAACTTCCGCAGGCAGACTTTTCAGTGCCAGCAACCTGTCAGGATCCGGCTCCCTATCTGGAGTCTTTTTTTCTTCCATCATCTCTTCTCCTCAGTTGATTTTACTCTCCTTTTCCTTCCTTGGCCATAAAGCCTGAGGTAGTAACAAAGATCTCAAAATTCCTTGTTGACGAAGGAAAATTGAACACCGTGTTCCCGTAGACGGCATCCACAAACGGCAACAGCTCCCCATACTCATAGAGCCAACGCCATTTGGGATCTTCTTGGTCGGAGATCAGGCTGAATGCGGAAGCGGGCCTGACTGCTTCATCCTCGGCACGAGCATACCGCCCCCGCACCCGCGTAAGCTTATACATCGTGTGGAGGCCGATGAAATTCAGCCAGTCTTCCCATTTCAGGATGTGGCCTTCAATGGCCCACTGTTGGCCAAACAGCCTGAATTGACGGAGGTGTCCCCCGGTGGGTGAATCATCGGTCACCAGTTTAAGCGCCATTTCCTCCTTTGCGCCGGGTACCAGAGTGCAATACACCCCGGCAACCCGGTCTCGACGCGTAAACGCCGTATACGATTGGACAAAGGCCAGCAGCATCAACGCGCCTGTGGTGGAAGAGATCAAGAGGAGGATCAACAGCAGCCGAAAGGTACTGTCAACAATCCCCACACGGGCTGCTGGTTTGCCCCGCACACGACAGATAAGACGGTATCCCCGTCTACATATGAACACAACGAGCAATGCCAGGCTCCCCATCAAGAGGCCCAGCAAGATATAGATGGGAATGGAACCTGAAAAAGGAATGGTAAACATGGGGACTTCCCTCGGAAATGCCATCTCTACAAATTTCCCGGTTACCTATCCGGACAAACCGATGATTACCATCATACCAAAGTCTCGCCCCCTTTGAAAAGCTCAAAGGGTAAATATGGGATCTTCTCAGGCCAACATGGGCTTGGTACCCATTTATTGAAATCACATCATGTTTGCATATGATTTATGCCATAGCCAGATCGAATATTTAAGGAATTATATCGATTTTAATAGAAAAGACAGAGCGAAGCGATACCACAAATCGTCAATATTCAATCGTCAATATTCAATTTGGTTCTCTCCGAGCCGTAGGCTTTACCCTCCGGCCTGGAAGCCCTACGGGCTGGAAGCGGAGCCGGAGGCCGGCTTTGCCGGGTTAGGTATAAAATAGGTTAAATGTGGCCCAGTAATGTGTGGGCCGTCTGGCTGGAAGAAAGAGTCTGGCTGGTTTAGAAGGGTTTTATCCGCATTTGGTAAAACCGCAAAAGTGGCAGGTCATGCAGCCTTCTTCAAAACTGATGGTTTGTTGGCACTCGGGACAGGTTTCTCCAAGGAGGCTATGTTCATGCCGGTTCCCCTTTCGATGGGGCTTATCTTTGAGATATCTATTCTCCAAAACCCTTGCTATGGCATCCGGAATCGAAAGCACCAGCCCATCTTTTTGAAACACGGGGTGCTCTCCGCCGATGCCCTCTAGCTGCTCCACGATCTTTTCCACCCTCACCCCCGATCTGAGGAGAAGAGATACGAGCCGGCCGATGGCCTCGGTCTTGGCGGTTGTGGACCTTCCCGATTTGCCGATGGTCGCAAACACTTCGAAGGGACGCCCCTCATACTCGGTCACCGTGACATAGAGATTTCCGTATCCGGTAGCCATTTTGGTCGTGATACCTTCCAGGGTCTCGGGCCGTTTTTGAGCGGCTCTCATGAAGACATCCTCGCTCTTTTCTTTATCGGCAAATGAGAGAACCTGGTTTTCCTTGCTCCCGTCTCTGTATATAGTCACACCCTTACATCCCAGTTCATATGCCAGGTTGTAACCCTTGAGGACATCCTCCACGGGGCAATCACGGGGCAGGTTTACCGTCTTTGAAACTGCATTGTCCGTAAATTTCTGAAAAGCGGCCTGCATCCGGATATGCCATTCCGGCGTTATGTCGTGGGCCGTTACAAACACTTCCCTCACATCTTCGGGGATTTCCTCCAGATCCCTGACACTCCCTTTTCCGGCAATGGTATCCATCAATTCTGGACTATAAAAACCTCTTTCCTTGGCCACCTTCTCAAAATATGGGTTTACCTCAAGGAGCCTATCATTATCCATGACGTTCCGCACAAAGCTGAGTGCGAACAATGGCTCGATACCGCTCGAACACCCGGCGATGATACTCAGGGTGCCTGTGGGGGCAATGGTTGTGGTGGTGGCATTTCTGTATGCGCACCCCTCCCTGTCCTTAAAGATGCTTTTTTCAAAACTTCCAAAAACGCCTCTCTCCTCTGCCAGGTCCTGGGACGCCTCATGGGATTCCGTCTGCACAAAACTCATGATCTCCTCGGCTATCTCGAGGGCCCTCTCTCCATTATAGGGAACCCCCAACTGATAGAGCATGTCGGAAAACCCCATAACCCCAAGCCCAATCTTCCGATTGGCTTTGACCATTTTGTCGATTTCTGGCAGGGGGTACTTGGACACATCAATCGTATCATCCAAGAACCGCACCGCGCTCCACACCGTTTCCTTTAGACCTTCATAATCCATCGTGGGGCCATCTCCGTTTTCTGACACAAATTTGGCCAGATTGATGGACCCAAGGTTACAGGCCTCCAGGGGAAGCAAGGGCTGCTCACCGCAGGGATTGGTACTCTCAATATCTCCCAGTGCCGGGGTCGGGTTATCCCTGTTTATTCTATCCAAAAAGATAATTCCTGGATCACCGTTTTCCCAAGCCTGATCCACCAGGGCATGATAGACCGTCCTTGCATCCAGTTCTCCGGTCTTTCGATTGTCTCTTGGATCCCACAGAGAATAAGATGTGTTATCCTTTACGCTATCCATAAAGACATCTGTTACGGCGACCGAGATATTGAAATTATTCAATTCCCGGTTATTTTTCTTACAGGTTATAAATTCCATGATGTCCGGATGATCAACCCTCAGGATGGACATATTGGCCCCCCGTCGGGTGCCCCCCTGTTTGACCTGCTCGGTGGCCGTATTAAAGATCTTCATAAAGGAAACAGGGCCTGACGCGATTCCCCCCGTTGTGCCCACCCTGCTTCTTGCGGGCCTCAGACGGGAAAAGGAAAAACCGGTCCCTCCCCCTGACTTATGTATAAGTGCGGCATTCTTTAAGGCCTCGAAAATCCCTTCCATGCTATCTTCAACGGGCAGAACAAAACAGGCAGCCAATTGCCCCAGCCTGCGCCCCGCGTTCATCAGGGTAGGGGAATTGGGCAGGAACTTGAACTCGGTCATCATCTCATGGAAGACTTCCTCAATCTTCTCCACCTGGGAGGCCTCCCCGTACTTACTCTCCGCACCGGCGATGTGTTTGGCCACCCTTCTAAACATGGCTTCAGGGGTTTCAAGGACTCTCCCCTGGCTGTCTTTCTTGACATACCTCCGCTCCAACACCCTTTTGGCATTGTCTGAAAGAACCAGTTGCCGTTTTACAAAGATAGACTTGTCAAGCCGAACCGGTGAGGCCTTTGAAAGACCGTATTCCATCAGCTTTGCCTCGATAATCTTCTCGATTACCGGCATGGTGATGGTATTGAGTTCCATCGCAGAAATCTGTTCGCGGAGAAACCTGCTGATGTCCATGGCCTGGCTTGTCTCAATGGGATTCTCCTTGATCAAAAGATCAGAAAATCGATTATCATCCCATCTGTAAGCAGCGAGATCAAAACTCCCCTCATCTGTTATCAAGATTTTCCCTTCCTGCCCCATGGACCTCCTCCTATAAGAACCGGTGTTTGAAAAAGCTTTTCTTGGGTACGCAGATTGACGCGCGTGAGCGCGGGCCTTGGGAGGCTTGGTCAATCAGCGTCTTTAACGGCACAATGTGTCTCTCTTACCCCTCCAGTCAAACTGAGTTATGGACATTCTCATTTTCGTTATTACCCTTATACCAGAATACACCCCGGCCCTCAACAATTGAAAATGGAATTGTCTTATGCTGGTTGAAGGTCTTGTGGTTTTCGTACGGTTTCGTGTGGCTTTTCATTAAATTAGCAGAAGTGGAAAGATTCGCCACCAAAAATCGGTCAAACGAATCTTTCAAAGCAAACAATATTGGAGCACAAGGCGGTTGTATACTATACAATATATAGTATGTCAAGACAAAATCACCCCCATATCTACCGCTTTTTATGGGAAGGAGGTATAATTCTTTGAAACACAACAAAACTCGTCACAAGAAACAACTTCGCCATCTGGTTGCCACTGCCCTTATGGTTGCCGTCGCCCTTCTCGCCACGGTTCTCGCCTCTGAGGTCAACGCAGCCTCGGTGACTACCGGGGCCCAGAGGTTTATTCTGGATAACGGATTCACCGTAATCCTCAAAAAGGACACCAGTGCACCGGTTGCAGCGCTTCAAGTGTGGGTCAAGACAGGGAGCGCCGATGAAACAGAAGAAGAGGCAGGGATTACCCACCTGATTGAACATATGATCTTTAAGGGTACCCCCACAAAGAAGACCGGAGAAATTGCAGGGGCCATTGAGGGCTCAGGGGGAAATATTAACGCCTACACCTCCCTTGACCGAACAGTCTACCTTGTTGAAATTGCCTCTTCACAATTTGAGACCGGGCTTGATGTCCTCCTGGATGCGGTCCAGCATTCCCTCTTCGACACGGTGGAACTGGAAAGGGAAAAAGAGGTGGTATTGGAGGAATATCGCCGATCGTTGGATATGCCCCGCAGGCGTTTGAGTTGGGCTCTCATGGACCTTGCCTATAAGAAACACCCTTACAAAAGACCCATTATCGGGTATGAATCTACCATCCGCTCCTTTGACCGGAAGGCGATCCTCAATTACATGGACAAATGGTATGCTCCCGACAACATGGTCTTGGTAGCGGTGGGAGACTTCGACACCAACCGAGCACTAAAGACCATAAAAGAGCTGGTCAAGGATTTTCCCCAGAGGGCCGGCCAAAAACCTTCCAGGACTCAAGAGCCGGAGCAGACCGCCCTGAGGAGAATCGTCAAGAAAGATAGGGTACAGCAGGTCTACCTCGATATGTCCTGGCACATACCTGCTTTGACCCATCAGGACATCTACCCCCTGGATCTCCTTGAAACCATCCTCTCACACGGAAAAAGCTCCAGGCTTTACGGACGACTCAAAATGGAGGCCAACCTGGTCTACGGTGTCAGTGCTGGGGTATATGGTCTTGCAGATCCCGGCCTCTTCTCAATTGATGCCAGCCTCGGGCCTGAGAATCTGGATAAGGCCCTCAAGGCCATCGCTGAGGTACTCATTCAAGTCAGCCGGGAGCCTGTTACCGCTTCAGAATTGGAAAAGGCCAAGACTATTGCCGAAGCGGATTTTATCTTTGATATGGAGACCATGGCAGGCCAGGCCAGCACACTGGCCTTTTTTCAAACCATGACCGGTGACATGTATAATGCTGATGACTATCTGGAAGGTCTCAAGCAGGTTACACCCAAGGATATCTCGCGCGTGGCAAGGACATATCTCACGCCGGAAAACCTCTCCATAGGCATAATGGCCCCCGCTGCCTCAGATATAGAAATCTCATCCAAAGAGATAGCGGCGCTTTTTACCACACCCGCTTCCACGCCCCTCCCTGAAGACGACCAGTCTCGTAGAGGCGTCAAAGAGGCCTCTATGACCACCCTTTCTAACGGGATGAGACTCATAATAAAAGAAAACACCCGGGTACCCGAGGTATCCTTTACCGGCGCCTTTCTTGGGGGTACCCGGTTTGAAAGACCCACGGAATGGGGAATATCCAATTTTGTGGCCAAGATGCTGACCCGGGGAACCACCGAAAGAACCATTTCCCAGATCGCGTCAACGGTTGAGTCTCGGGCAGGGACCCTTGGGGGGTTTTCGGGCAGAAATACGCTTGGAGTCTCAGGGAAGTTCTTGAGCAAAGACATCTATCCCGGCCTCGAGTTACTTGCCGATGTGATACTCCACCCGAGCTTCCCGGAGCCCGAAATTGAAAAGGCGAGGGTGGACATCCTGGCCGCTATCAAGGCAAAAAAGGATCGTCCCGTGGCACAGCTCTTTGATCTATTTTACGAAACCCTCTTCCAAGACTCCCCTTACGGACATCCTCCCACGGGAACCGAGCAGAGTATCCGGTCCATGAAGCGAGCAGAATTGGTAAAGTGGTATAAAATGATCGCCATACCCTCCAATTTTGTCCTGGTCATTGTGGGCGATGTGAGTGAGGAAGACTTGATCCCTTATGTCAAGACCCTTTTTGGTGGCTTTGCAGCCTCTTCCCACAAACTGCCTTACGTCCCGCCCGAGCCCCCCTTGAAGGGGCCCCGGGTGGCCCACAAGGAAAGACCCACGGCCCAGACCCATCTGACAGTCGGGTACCTGGGGGCGGATCTCGAGAGCAGAGAGAACGCCTCAATGGCCCTGGTCAAGACGGCCCTCGCCGGTCAAGGGGGAAGATTGTTTTCCCGGCTCAGGGACAAAGAAAGCCTGGCATATGCAATAACGGCCTTCAGACGTCCGGGCCTGGATACGGGGGCATTTGGTGTCTACCTGGCCTGCGACCCCACAAAACTACCCATCGCAAAAAAGGCTGTTTTCAGAGAATTAGACGAGGTAAGAAGAGACGGGTTGACCAAAGACGAACTCGAGACAGCAAAAAGATATCTCCTGGGGAACCTCCGGATCGGCCTCCAGACCAATGGGAACCAGGCATCGCAGATGACCCTCGACGAACTTTACGGCCTGGGCTATGACGATCTCCACCGGTTCATAGAGAGGATAGAGGCTGTAACCTTAGAAGACATAAGAGAGGCCACCCGGAAAATCATTGTCCCCGACGGATTTGTCCTCGTTACCGTGGGGCCAAAACAAAACCCCTCCAGTACCCGGTGAGGCTGACGTGCCCAAAGCAAAAGACAAGCCAAAGATATTTGAAATTTGAGTCCCATTACAGATGTAAGGTGGGGTGTAAATCAGGAGTGTTGGCCTCCGGCTCGTAGACCCTACGGCTCGGAGAGAGTACTCCATTATTCCGTTACTCCAAATACGATAAACTCCTCGTTTGATACGGTGTGGATGGCTATCCTTTACCAACGGCCGTGAGTTACACCCTGTAAGGTGCAGATTGGGGGAGTCAGTTTTCAGGAGGCAAGGGTGGTACCCGGCTGCTCGATCACCCGCATCTCCTTCCATTTTCCCCCGAGAAAACGAAAATAGAACACAAACCCGAGTATGATCACATAGGCCGAAGCAATAACCCAGGCCAACATCAGGCCCCAGTCGAGGATAATGACCGTAAGGTAGGTTGGAATAATGAGCACAAGCAGGGATATGATTGCAACCACGACCATCACATAGCGGGTATCCCCGGCACCTTTCACGGCAGCGGCAAAGACCATGTTCATGGTGTCAAAGACGGAGTAGACCGCCACAAACCTCAACAGAATCACTGTAAGTCTGTAGATCTCGGCAAACCGTGCGGGGTCTGCCTGCGCCGCAAAGGGGGCCACAAAGATATCCGGGACTGACACGTATGCGATGGCGATGCCAGCCATATAGACAAAGGTCAGATGGAACGCTGAATAAACACTCCTTTGTGCCACCACAGGCCTGTCCTTCCCCAGATACTGACCCACAAGCACCGATACCGCGATGCCCGAACCTATCATTGGCATAAAAACGAGCGTGCTGATACTAAATGCAATATTTGTGGCCGCAAGACTGGTGGTCCCCAGACGTCCAACCAGAAGAATAAATATGGTAAACCCCGCCATGTCCAGGAAAAACTGAACTCCCACGGGAAAACCGAAACGCACCAATCGAAAGAAGAGCCCCTTCCCCAACCGCCACCCCGAAAGGGTCCTGTATGTCTTGTTATGGGCCCTTGCAGATATCAGCGCCATATACATGAGGAATGAAAAGAGACCTGATAGCACCGTGGCAATGCCTGCCCCTTTGATCCCCATCTCGGGGAAACCCCAATTGCCGAATATCAGTGCGTAGTCCATAACCAGGTTGAGGGCCGTTGAGGACATACTTACCCACATAACCGGCCAGGTCTTCCCCCTGCCGGAGAAGAACCCGGCCATGGCAGAAGCGGCAATTACCGGTGCCCCGCCAAGACAAAGGATCTGGAAGTAATCCACTTCATGGGCCTGCACCACCGGCTCGTGACCCACCAGGCTGAAGATGGGGCGTGCAAAGGGGATGAGGCAGACCAGGACCAGACCGCCAAGAACCGACACATAAATGCCCTGCCACAGGGCAGGCCCGATTCTGTGGTATCTTCCGGCCCCATAGTACTGGGCGACAAAGGTGCTCGTGTAAGCCGCGGTGCCGATAAAGATGCTCATGACCGCGAAGTTGAGAATGCCCGCCGGCATGGCAGCCGCTGTGGTGTCGGGCGAATACCAGGAAAGAAACATCCTGTCCACAAAGTGCTGGATAGACCAGGCGCCCGTGCTCAGGATAAGGGGAACAGCGATGACAAGGAATTCCTTATAGCCCCCCTCTTCCTCCCATCGATTCTTGAAATATTCCATGGTTGATGCACCCATTCCTTGCCATGCCCTCCGGCCCCAATTGCCGGCAAGACCGTTGCAGATCAGGAACACAAAAAAATGAGCAGGAGGCGCATTTTCCGGCCCCCTGCCCATTGAACAACCGCTTTTGTGCCGATGCTATTGTTACTTGAATTTGTCGACTGCCTTGTGGAAAAGTCCCTTTGTCTTTTCCCAGGCATTCTTCATATCTTCCTTAAGGCCCTTTGCCTCTTTTCCTGCCTTCTTTTCGAGATCATCTAATTTTTTCTCAAGATCATCGATCTTTCCTCTCAGTTCATCGATCTCTTCTTTTGTCTTTTTATCCGCCTTTTTGGCGGCCATCTTGAGATACTCCTTGGCCCTGTTCAGGGCGACCACGGCCCCCTTGTATTTGCCCATGGCATATTGCTCTGCCGCCTGCCAAAGGCTTTTCTCTGCAAGCACCACTGGGTTATAAATAGCCACAGAGATAACCTGAACACCCTCTTCCGCAGCCTTGAGGGCCTCATCAGCCTTTTTCGCCTCATTCTTGGCAAGAAAATGTGCGGCCTCGGTCACCTTCCGTTCCGTATAACCCAGGGGCAAATCTATTTCCACAAACACCAGACCCGCAGCGGCAAGCGCCAGTTCCTTCTTGGCCTTTTCCTTGTCTTTATCTTCCAGTGCCTCTTGGGCCTTATCCACGTGTTCCTTTACTTCCTCAATGGGGATAAAACCTTCCACCGCTTCCAATGACGTATAGATAGGAACCAAGTCCGGCATAACCTCGTCGGTGTTCTCATAGGAAAGGTGTTTCTTTGCCACCCAGATATAATCCTTTATCTTTGTGGTGGGAAGCCCGGCCCTGATGATCTCGATCAGTTTCAGCGCCTGGTTGATTTCCGTCTTGGCAGTCTTCGGATTCTTGTCATATATATCGCCTCTGGCCTTTACGATATGCTTCAGCACCTTAACCGCCAAAGAGGAAATCAGCTTCTGCTCCGAATACGTAAGAGGCTTTGCAGGGATCATGGTCACCTTCTGTTCTATCTTGGCGCCGAATGCGCTCTGAGCGGTAATCAACCCCGTGAAAACAAACATACATAAAAAACAAGACAACAGAGCTTTCTTTATCTTCATTGCCATTCACCTCCTATGATAATGGCTTTCCTTTCAGTTCTCGCACCGCCACGCGGGGCGGGTGCAGGGGGTGATAAAAACGTATTTTATCTGACATGAGAATATGGGAAACCCCTCTCATGTGTCAAGGGCAAACAGGCAACGGGACAGGCAATACAAAAGGCCCCACTCCGGCTATTAGGGCTTGCGCAAAAATAACTTCGCAGAATTGGCACCCAGATTTGGGTCAGATTTGGCTGCGCCGATTGAGCAAAACCACAGAAATAGTAGTACTATTTAGAGGATTTTGCGATTGAGGCGCGACTGAAGATGACTTGAAGATGGGATGCGAAAATGTAAAGTTATTTTTGCGTAAGTCCTTAGGAGGCTGTCCTAGAATGAGATAGTTTTTTCAAGATCAAGGAAGGCGGAAATTATAACCACAGGAATACATTAAAGTATTTCGAGGATTATAATTTGAGTTTGACGCAGAGATTGGGAAAAATAGCCATTCTCGGACAGCCTCCTAGTATGAATCCATAATCTTCTGATAGGTTCCATCCTGTTTGATTTTGGCCAGCCCTTCATCTAGCTTATGGGCATAATATTGGCTCTTGGGATCCTTTCTTGAAAAGGCCAAAAAAATAGGTGTGGTCTCATTTTGAAATGCCATCTCTATCTTATCTTCAAGGCCCAATTCCTTAAGCAGGACAGCGGCAGTCTTATCATAAATGATCGTCGCATCAATTCGCCCCACAGACAGCTTCTTGAGGTTGGTCTTTTCGGATTTGGAAACCTCTTTAATAATGTTTCCCTTCTCAACCGCCCCCAAAAAATGATCCCCGTAGCCGTAGCCAAGCACAACGCCGACTTTTTCTTTATTCACCAATTCATCCCTGTTTTTCCCTTTCAACGGTTTTGATTTATCTTGGTAATAGGCCGATACCGCATCATAAAGAGGCGTGTTGCCCAAAACGTATTTCTTTTTGCTTTCTTCATCCAAGGGAACATTGAATCCGCCCAGCAGGTCCCCCCATTCAACCAGTTTTAAGATCCGATTATAGGGCAGCACCTTAAACGTCACATCGATTCCCACACGCTTAAAGGCTGCTGCTATGATTTCGTTTGCCAGACCGGTTCCATCCGCTCTTGCGTAAGGGACCCAGTCATCTTCGGCCCCAAGTGTAATGGTCTCTCCGTAGGACGACGATACAGACACACACAGCACCATAAACATTCCGATTATTGTCTTCTTCATCTTTTTCCCCCGCCGGAAACCTTTGAATTCATATGTTTCTCCCAAAACCGTCATGATACCCCTGTTCATAAGGTTGCCAAAATAATTTTACCCTAATTCGTATCCATTTGTCCATTTCAGCACAAAAACCCTTGACTTTCTGGTCTGGTCTGGTCAGACTAAGTATAACGGAGGTGATGGTTATGCTCATAACCAATATTTCAGAGGCAAAGGCCCAGCTATCGGCCCTTATTGAGAAGGTCATGTCCGGGCAAGAGGTGATCATTGGTAAAGCAGGGAAGCCCGTCGCAAAATTAGTGCGCTATGAGCTAAACGAGAAACCGCGCCGGCCCGGCGCTCTAAGAGGGAAAATCAAAATCGCCGATGATTTTGACGAACTGCCGAAGGATATTGCCAAAGCGTTCGGGATGGTGGACGAATGAACCTCTTGCTTGATACACATGTCCTCTTATGGTGGCTTGATGATCACCCAACCCTTTCCAAGAAAACAAAAGCGACAATCGCAGACGGGAAAAATCCGGTTTTTGTCAGTGCTGTTGTTATTTGGGAAATAATGATCAAGCAAGCATTGGGAAAGCTGGAAATTCCCCGAAATTTTCGGGGGGTGTTAGACAACCAGCCCTTTGAGATGTTGGATATCACAGTCGAACACGCGCACGCGGTCGGGGACCTTCCTGCATATCACCGAGACCCGTTTGACAGGATGATTGTAGCCCAGGCGAAAGTGGAACGTCTTACGCTTGTGACACGTGATATTCGTTTAAAGAAATACAAAATCCCACTTATCACGGCCTGACGCCTCCGGAATCAGGCAGAGGGTTCTTTCACCTAGATCTTTGATTCTGATGACCATAATGTCCCGCAGCAACCAGTTTCAAGTTTCAAGTTTAATAGTCTCGTAAAAACACTCTTACCTCGCGCAAAGGCGCAAAGAACGCCAAGACAAAATGAATCATGTCAATATATTACCTCTGCGCTCTCTGGGAGCTCTGTGAGAAATCCGACTTCCGGAAAAGCACATGGAAAAAGAAATTGTATCAAAGTGGTAATAAGTCAACAAAGTCAACAACGTCCCGGAAATCGCATTTGCATCCCTGTCACCCCGACCAGGATTGTCATTCCACGAAATTATTTTCAGGCTAGCCAACCCAGCCAAAGACACGGACTGTATTTCAAGGAGGGGTTTTGCCCTCATTTTTATGGTAATCGAAGCCTGATGAGTTTCCTCGAATCCCTCAGTACTCATTTCGAAGCCGTCGTCAGGTGGCCAAAAAATACGCTCGTCCGGCCCTGCGATTGGCCCAAATGGGATTATATCAACCGGGAAGTTGCCTTTGCCTTTGTACAGAAGC
Organism: Desulfobacteraceae bacterium; assembly: GCA_016783065.1. Lineage (GTDB taxonomy): Bacteria > Desulfobacterota > DSM-4660 > Desulfatiglandales > Desulfatiglandaceae > JABMQV01. Next base: position 31,224 of record JADHXI010000016.1, read on the forward strand.
CTTTGAGCTTTCTTTTCGTCAGGGCTAAATTTCTTAGTTGCAATTAGGCCTTCTCGGAGCCGAGCATAAGAATTCCAGTCTGACACCTGTACACCTAAATCAAAGTCTTCGGTGCGCCGCATAGTGGATACGCCATAGCACAGCTCCAAAATCCAATCTCTTGCCCGTGCGCCGACAGCGAAGAAGGGTACATTCAATGAGTCAGCAACATCAGCAATGACGTAAAAGAGCTCTACAGTAAGGTCATCAATCTTATCGGATAAATCGAGTAATTTCTTGTTCATAGATAATCTCTGCAGTTTCTATATTTCTTGCGTCACCTGTAGCTAATAGGTCCGCATAAATCAAAATAGGGTGCACCAAATCATGATGTGTATTGTCAAGATGTGGCCAGTCGCTAGTGAAATTCCAGAATGGTTTTAGTATCTCAATATTACCATTAGGGTCTTTCCTGAGCTTGAGCGTCAGCATTAATTTTCCAGGTTTTTCTCTCGTATAAATGGTCACGGTTTGTGGTTTCAGATATTTTGTCAATTTGGCTGCTGCGATTTCCCCTCCCCAATAGGCTCCGAAATTCGCTAGCTCAGTGTTCTTCAACAGGTTAGTGTCAGTAGTCATGTAGGTTCCCAACAATCTTTTTGGCCTCAACCGTTCCGGATACGCGTTCACCCATCGCGCCAGCAAATTCTCCTTATTAACCAGGCGACGCCCGCGTTTTCCCAAGTCAATTAAATAACCCCTCTGTCTTAAGTCAACCACGACCCAATTGATAGTACCCAATGCAACCTCAGCCACTTTGGCGATTTCCCGATATGGGGCGTCTTCTAGACCCGGTTTGCATAGAAGAGCAAAGACTACCTGTAGGCCTGTGGGTTGGAACGCACGGGTAGGATGAGCTTTGCGGTAATCGTCAATGGGTTTATCGCCCTTGATAAATACGAATAGAGGAGGCTCGTAGATATAGGCGTTACCCGCTGTATCAATGAATGGAATATTCATTTCCTTCAATTGCTCAGCTATTTGCGGTGTGATATATCTTGTAACAAGGAGTCTCCTTTCAGGGAATTTCCGCAGTTGGTGGACAACTCCCCCCAGGGTGGCTCGCGTAAACGTTTTTTTGATTTCGACTGCAAAATTCCATTTCAGGTCTTGCATGATTAGTCGGATTCGTGCGTCTGGCCTGGGGGTATCTTTGTGGATATTAGGTTCAAACTCCACGATAGCAGTTAGGCCGGTTTTATTTTGAAGCATCCCCAATGCTTTTTGCAGGATATCTCTTTCTGTGAGCTCATTTTCCATTCTACTTTTCACCTGGTTCGTACATTATATTGCTATGTTCATTTTTCATGAACATAGCAATATAATGTACGAATGTCAAGAACTATTTGTTATGGCATTATAAATTTAATAGACAGAAAAGCAAACGTTCACCGTATCGAATTGTTCATAATTCGTGAACGCAACAAAAAAATGAACATTCTTAATTTTAATTTACATAAAAAATATCTCATATTTTATATTTTTAACAAAAAACACTTATTTTTTAGAATGTATATACCCCAGGACTCTTCAGTATGTGATCGTTCGAGGCATTAGCCGCCAAAGATCTTTTCGTGGACTTGGGGACATCCAGGAGCTTAGGGGACGTTGTTGACTTTGATGAATTATTATACTGCCTTTCTCAGGGTGGATTCTAATTCAAAGTGCACCATTTAAGATAACTAGAGGACATGACAGGGTTTCTGGTAGTGTAGGAAGAACGACCAACCTTACACCCAGAAGGAACCTATCATGCCCTATACCCATCTTACAGAAAATGAGAGATATGTCATCAGTCATTTAAAGGTTGCCGGCTTTACCCTGCGAGAGATCGCTCGAAGGATCAAACGACACCATACGACCGTCAGCAGGGAACTCAAGCGAAATGACGACCCAGTGTACAAGGATACCGTTTATTGGTATGACTGGACTCATCCCGAAGCACTTAAGCGCCAACACAAAGCGCGGCATCAATGTCGTCGATCCAATAAGCGTTTATTCGACTACGTAGAACGTAAACTCAGAGACGATTGGTCTCCGGAATTAATTGCAGAAAAACTAAAGATTGACTATCCAGATGATGATGAAATGCGTGTCAGCCATGAAACCATTTACCGATGGATCTATTTAGACGCAAATGGAGGTGGCACACTTTATCACCATTTACGGCGGAAACGAAAAAAACGCCGCAGACAAAAGCGATACGGATCGGGAAGACGATTCATACCGGGCCGGGTCAGTATCTCCGAACGCCCTGCCATCGTAGAGACCCGTGAACGATTTGGCGACTGGGAAGGAGATACAATTGAAGGCAAAAAGAGCACTGGATATATGGTCACCCATGTCGAACGCAAAAGCCGCTACTTGATAGCCGCCAAACTTCTTGACAAAAAGGCAGAATCGGTCACGTTAAAAAGTATCAAAGCCTTCTGGCGCATTTCAAAAAAGATGCGGAAAACATTGACCGTTGACAATGGCAAAGAATTTGGATAGGGGGACGTTCGTGCTGAAAGTGCATATATCCTATGCACTTATCTCCATTTTATCCCTTGAATATCGGGCTGTTCTCGTTTGGATAAAAATCGGGTGATACATGAGGTGGTAACCCCAAGAAATCGGGCAATATCAGCACCTGAGTATCCTAACTTACGAACGCCTATCTACGATACGACCTGTCTTGCTTCCAATATCTCTTTGCGACGACTTCCGGAACAAAGCTCGTTTATTGAAACTTTTTTCTTTTGGGATACCCTTTCTGCCAATTCAGATATATCGATCCGTTGTGCGGACATCTCAGGTTTTTCATAACAAGATTGTCCAGATTTGTTTTTATTTCCTCAACAAAATCGCCTTCTCCCAGTATCCTTTGATCATAGGTCTGTTTCTCCCCCTTTTTCTTAAGACCAGAACCTCAGAGCTGCAATCCAGCGTAATACCACATATGTTGTGGTTCCTTTTTCCTTGACGCACAAGGGGAATTTCTCTATAGTCCTTCCCGCAAAAAGCAACGTCCTATAACATTTATTTGTTAATAATATTAGGAAAAGTCTGTAGATTGATTATAGATTTGATTTGTATTCCATACGGAATCAAAAACACTGTTTCGGAGAGATTCGATCGGCGATTTTTTTCGGCAAGAACCATCAAAAAGGAGATTGGAAAATGACGACAAGCGACGCGACGGAAAAAAAGCCCCTCTGGTTGTTAATCGAGGAGAATATTCTTGAGCTTTCTTCGGAGGACCTCTCAGAGGAAAACCGGGAACAAACGATTCAACGGATTGCAGGTGAACTTGACAATACGGGTTACAATGTTTCGCGTCATGGGGGCAATATACTGCAATTGAGATGGGCAATAGATGAAAGGTGCAAAGTCGGAAGGCCCCTTATGAAGGATTTCAACGATGCCATCGCGGCACTTACACTGGAGGACGTGGCTGACCCTATTTCGGCAAATGCTAAGCTCGTCCGTGACCTTGGAGAGGCTTGGCCAAAACTTAAAGGATCCGAACGCAAAGCGGATGTGCTGCGGATT
>JADHXI010000017.1 GCA_016783065.1 Desulfobacteraceae bacterium
TACCTCGTTAAACATGCAAACCTCCATAAAATATGAAAGTGTACTTCCGGGCGGTTGACTAAACTTTACCCGGGAGGGCTTAGGCTTTCGCCTTCCCTCTCAACTACGAACCAGAGCCAGGTTCGAACCGTGCATAAGCCTTCTGTCTCATATCGACCTAATCCATGCAAGGCTGCCAGCACAATTGTTGCCAATCTGGAAATCCAAACCATGGGCCATTTTTTACCCGACGTTTGCCAAAAAAACAACCATTTTGAGGGCGAAAGACCATAGAAGAACAACAATTGGACCTTCACCTAATCCCGGTCCCGTTTAAACTGAAATTCAATTTCTTCGCTATCCCTCTCCCTCTCATGTTTAACATTGAATATGGCTTTTGCTGGAACGGTGATTCTCTCCCCGGCGATATCCATAAGGATGAGATCGGGCGTTAGCTCTTTTGCCATATCCAAGGCCTTCTCCCCTGAATGGGCCACCCCGGCCACCTCATACCCCAGGTTTTTGAGGGGTTCTTCAAGCACCAGGGCGGTGGTCGCCTCGTCTTCAACGATCATTACTCTTTCCATACCCTAAATCCTCTTTGCCATAGGTATTGGTTTTGATATCCTTCCATTCTATTATGGAGAAAGTTACTGAAATGTCAAAATGAATGGAAATCAGACACAAAGGGCATTTTGTGCCCCAGGTTTAAAGCACCTCCAAGAAAACAAGGGCAAGCCTATTGAAGACATCCGGGGAGCATTAAAAAAGGACTGTTGACCAAGTCAAAGAGGTTGTAAACCATGAGCCTGCCAGAAGCCACAAATAACAAGGCTCCTGGCAGGAAATCCCACCAAGAGCCTTGTGGCGTAAGTGTTGGGGGTGTTAGGGGTTCTGAAATGCTTGATATTTATGGTGCCGAAGGCGAGACTCGAACTCGCACGGACTTGCGCCCACTAGACCCTGAACCTAGCGCGTCTACCAATTCCGCCACTTCGGCTGACACAATTGGGTTGATCTATTTGATATAAAAGATTATGATAATAAGTTAATTTTGTCAACATCCAATATGGCTAATCTCTCTCACGTCTTGCAAAGTGGGACCCATCAGAGACACAGAAGTGTCGAGTTTTTATGGTTTTTTTTATGAACCTTATTTCGCTCAAGGACCAAATAATACCCCGGGAGCACTAATTCACATATGACGTTTATTTCCGATCTGGAACAACTCAAAGGACCGCTAAAAAACCCTGTCTTGACCATGGGGAACTTTGACGGGATGCACAAAGGCCATCTGGTCCTTTTTGATAAGGTAAAGGAGCGGGCCAAGGTCATAGGGGGTCAATCAGCTGTTATGACCTTTGAACCACACCCCATAAAGGTCATGATGCCCGGCAACGGCCCCCCGCTGATAACCCCCACCCGGCAAAAATTGAGACTGATTGAAGACACAGGCGTTGATGTCATCTTCTGCATCCCGTTTACAAAGGAATTCGCCGCCATCTCCGCCAGGGACTTTGTCAAGGGTATCCTGGTGGACAAGATCGGGGTCAAGGAGATCGTGGTGGGATACGATTATACCTTCGGCCACGGTCGTGCGGGGAACATTCAACTATTGAAGGAAATGGGAAGCCATTTCGGTTTCACGGTCCATGTGATGGACCCGGTTCGTATCAATGATACCCTGGTCTCCAGCACCTCAATCCGAGAGCTGATTCGAGATGGAAACCTAAAAGAGGCAAAAAGGTTATTGGGGAGAGACTATCAGATAAGCGGAACCGTGGTTACGGGGAAAAACAGGGGAGACAGGCTCCTCGGTTTTTCCACTGCCAATCTGAAACTGATTGATGAGCTGACACCCGCAGTGGGAGTCTATGCCGTGCGGGTCCATATTGATGACCAAACCTGTTACGGTCTTACCAATATCGGATACAACCCCACTTTTGGGGAAGGCGCCTTTTCTGTAGAGACCCATGTGCTTGATTTCTCAATGGATCTGCTTGGCAAGACCATAAAGGTGGATTTTATCAAGCGGCTGAGAGATGAAAAGACCTTTGAATCCCCAAAGGAGTTGGCCGATCAGATAAGTAAAGACGTCCTTCGGGCAAGGGAATTGTTCGGATAAATTGCTTGACAACTACCCAGCGTACTCTATTATTCAGAGGCCCAAGTTCATACTGACTTCTTACGACGGTCTCCAGATATTATACAACAGATGAGCAACACATTGCTGACATTTCCTAAGGGCGGCGTGCATCCCCGCGAATCAAAGGAATCGACAGAACACCTGCCCATTGAAACGCTCCCCCTCCCCGAAGAGGTGGAAATCCTGCTGAGCCAACACTTCGGCGCACCATGTGAACCGTTGGTCAAGAAAAAAGATCAAGTCGCCGAAGGTGATGTAATCGGGGAAGTGGAGGCAGGCCTCGGGGCCAGTATCCATGCGAGCGTTTCAGGAAGGGTAAAAAATATCGCCGCCTCTGCAAACCCCGTATCCATCAGTTCCCCATCCATTTTTATTCAGACCGACCCTGAGGCCAAACCAAAGGTGAATTCCCCCTGCAATTGGAATGATCTTTCAAGAAAAGAACTCCTTGGGAGGGTCAAAGACGCCGGCATCGTGGGGATCGGGGGGGCCGGCTTTCCCACCCATGTAAAGCTCTCCCCGCCGCCCGAGGCCAAGGTGGACACCCTGATCCTGAACGGGGCGGAGTGCGAACCGTATCTCACCACCGACCATCGCACAATGCTTGAACATCCGGAGGAGGTTATTGAAGGCGCCAAGATCATCCTGGCCATCCTTGGGATAGAGGAATGCCACATCGGAATAGAGGCAAACAAATCCGATGCCATAGAGGAAATGAAAAGGGTCTCCCGCGAGATCTCCTCAAATGGCTTTCGGATTTCCATAGGCCCCTTAAAGGTCAAGTACCCGCAGGGATCGGAAAAACAGCTTATCGAAAGCATCACCGGCAGACGCGTCCCGGGTTTCGGGCTGCCGTTCGACGTGGGGGTAATCGTTCAGAACGTGGGCACTGCCCGGGCCATCTATGAGGCAGTGGTCCTGGAAAAGCCTTTGTATGAAAAGGTCGTCACCATATCCGGCCGCGGCATAGAGCGGCCCGCAAACTTGCGGGTGAGGATCGGGACCAAGCTGAATGATATCGTGTCATTCCTGGGCGGGACAAGGTCGGACCTGGCCAAGGTGGTCATGGGCGGTCCCATGATGGGTTTTGCCATACCGACGCTTGACATTCCGGTCACAAAGACCACATCTGGCGTCCTTTTCCTGACAAACGATGAAATCGACACCAATCCCCATGGTCAGTGTATCCGTTGCGGATGGTGCCTGGATGCCTGCCCCATGGGACTCTCCCCCAATGAAATCGGTATCTATGTGGAAGGTGGACGTGCTGAAGAGACTTCACAGTTTGGTCTGTTTGAGTGTTTTGAGTGCGGCTGCTGCGCATACACCTGTCCAGCCAAACGGCCCCTGGTACAATTCATCCGGCTTGCCAAAATGAAGGCCGGGAAATAGCGTCATGGAGGACTGAAGCCATCGAAGAACAGGCAAAAAACGGTTCCCTTTCCGACAGCAAAAACCCTTTATGGGTGGTCTCTGTCTCTCCCCACATGAAGAGTGGGGAGTCGGTGGAAAGGATCATGTGGACTGTTGTCGGCTGCCTCCTCCCGCCCCTTATACTTTCTGTCTTTATCTTCGGCTTCCAGACCCTCATTATCACACTGGTAAGTGTGGGGGCCTGTGTGGCCACCGAGGCCGTCACCCAGAAGATCTTCCATCGCCCCATCACAATCAGAGACGGAAGTGCCGTCATTACAGGGCTCCTGTTGGCGTATATAATTCCTCCCGGGGTTTCCTATTGGACGCCTGTCCTGGGGGCCGTCATGGCCATATATGTAGCCAAACACCTGCTGGGCGGAATCGGGTTTAATATATTCAATCCCGCCCTTATTGGAAGGGCCTTCCTTGTTGCCACATTTCCCGTGGCCATGACCTCGGCCTGGCTCCCCCCCATTCGAGACGTTTCCATCTTCAAATATATGGGTCCGGGGATAGATGCCATATCCACTGCCACGCCCCTCTATGTACTCAAACATTACGGTATTCAGGCCGTGATAGAGAAGTTTGGCTCCATGTCCTCCATTTACGGCGATTTCTTTATCGGCTGGAGGCCGGGTTGTATTGGCGAAACTTCGGCGCTCCTGCTCCTGCTTGGAGGCCTTTACCTCCTCTACAAGAGGTACATCACCTGGCATATCCCAGCATCCGTCATCATCACCATTGCGTTTCTTACCTGGGTATTTGGCGGAGAAAAACTATTCACGGGCAACTCCCTGTTGGCCATTCTCTCAGGAGGGGTAATGCTCGGGGCATTCTTTATGGCCACCGATTATGTGACCTCCCCGACCCAGCCGGCCGGGAAACTCATTTTCGGGGCAGGGATAGGTGCCCTGACTGTCCTTATCCGATTTAAGGGGGGGTATCCGGAAGGGATCTGTTATGCCATCTTGCTCATGAACCCCATGGCCCCGGCCCTTGAGGGCTGGTTTCGCCCCAAGCGTTTTGCCCCTGAAAAAGGTGCTGTCAGATGAGAGAAATCATCCGGATAACAGTGTCTCTCACCGTCTCCTGCCTGATCGCTGCCCTGGTGATGGGGTCGGTCTTTATCATCACCGACAAGGCAAAACGGCACAATGAGCAGCTCAATATCCAGCAGACCATGCTCGGTCTCCTGGGATATGGAAAGGACACCCCTGCGCCTTCCGACCTGGAGTTCTACACCATCTATCGTTACATCATTGAGGATGGGGAGATTAAGACCCTTGGATATATGGTCCCGGTGGGGGCTGAGGGCAAGGATAGCTATGAGCTGGTGACCATCGATTTGGCAGGGCAATTCGTTGATCGAATCAGTTTAGACATTACACCCGAAAGTGCCTCCGAACCTCCGGAGCGCAAATCAGCGTTGAAGTCCGTACTAAAGCCGCCCAAGAAATTTGTCTATGCCGACGCCACGATCATTGCAGAACGGGGAGACAAGCGCCTGGCCTATCTTCTCCCCGGAGAATTCCCAGGGTTCAAGACCTTTATCCATGTGATGCTGGCGCTGGACCCCACGTTTACCATCATCGGACTGGATATCACGGAACATGAAGAAGACCCCGGGCTGGGGGGAGAAATCCAAGAGGATTATTTCAAAAATCAGTTTAAGGGGAAATCCTTTGAAAGAACCAAAAATCTCACCGTCGTAAAGGAACCCCTCCCGGACGAATACAAAAAATATCTGGTAGCCGGCAAGGGAGAGGGGCTATCCAAAGGGATAGTCGATACCATAAGGACCAAGTATCTGGACCGGGATATCTATTCCCTTACCGGTGCAACCATCTCCAGTAAGGCCGTCACGAATGGTGTAAAAAACATGATCAATAAATTTGCCTATCGCTTGAACATACTGGATAGTGTGATTGAACGTCAGCACATCCCGGTCGCCTTTTAGGGGGAGAAAAGAAATTGCCGGCCACCACCAAGACAAATCCTCAGCTGTTATTTAACGGAATACTGGGCGAGAACCCCATTTTCCGTCTGGCCCTCTCCATGTGTCCGGCGGTTGGAATAAGCACAACCGTCATGAATGGCCTCCTGCTGGGAATCGCCGTCTTGTTTGTCCAGGTCTTTTCCAGTTGCACCATTGCTGCCATCAAAAACCATATTCACCCCCGCATCCGAATCCCCACCTATACCCTGACCATTGCAACGTGGGTAACCGTCATTGACCTGGTCCTTGCCGCTTACGTGCCTGAGGCCTATAAACAGATGGGCATCTTTGTCAAACTGATCGTGGCCTTCGCCATAATTACCATGCGGTTGGAGACATTTGCCTGCAAGAACTCCGTCAACGCATCCTTTTGGGACGGTCTGGGTATGGGGCTCGGTTTTTTGTTCGGGATGATGGCCCTTGGGTTCGTAAGAGAATTGCTGGGGATGGGGACCCTTTTCGGATACGATATCCTGGGATTCCGGCCGCTCCTTTTCTTTATCCTGCCTGTCGCCGGTTTCTTTTGTGTGGGTTTTATGATGGCCATGTTCAATTATATAGAACTCGCTGTTAACCGGAAAAAGAGGGGTTAGAACGTCATGAAAATTAATAGCCGCACCCTCTTCACTCTGAGCGCATTGGTTCTCCTGTGTCTCTTTTTGTTGACCGGGTGCAGGCAGGAACATCGCTTTATTAAGAAAACGGCATTCAAAGATGCGAACAGTATTGTGATTACCTTTGCGGGACCGGTTGACGAGGGATGGGCAAAAGATATCTCCAAATATACTGTTTATGAGAAACCGGACCCTGACATCAAACTCAAGATCACAGAAGCGCATCTAAGCCAGGATAAAAAGACGGTTACCTTGCGCTTTAAAGAGAACCTGAATCAGGACCAGCCCCATATGCTCGCCATGAGCCAAATCACATCCGAAGGGAGGTCCCTGGGGTCCGCCTTTGTGAGCGTCAAAAAGCTCTATTTGGGGTATCTCTTTTCAGTGCTTATTGGGGCGATGATCATCAATAATTTTGTCTTTGCAAAATATCTGGGGCTGTGCGTGTTCTTCGGGACTTCACAAAAGAAATCCACTGCCATCGGGATGGGGATTACTTTCACCATTGTCATGGTTTTCAGCTCAATGATGGCATGGTTCCTCTATCAGTTCGTCCTGAAGCCGTATCGGCTCGATTTCCTTGAGATAGTGGTGTTTATCGGTCTGGTTTCTCTTTCCGTCCAGGCGGTTGACACCATCCTGCGGAAGGTCAATCCCATGCTTTTTAAGGCATTCGGGGTCTACCTGGTCCTGGTGATTGCCAATTGTATCATTATCGCTGTCCCTCTGACCCTTGCGGCAAATACGTATAATGCCATGGAGAGCCTTATGCTGGCCTTTGGCGCAGGAATGGGGTTTTTGATCGCCCTCTTTCTCATGTCTTCTGTGAGGGAGAGGCTTGAACTGGCCAATATCCCCCGCTCCTACCGGGGGCTCCCCATCGCCTTTGTAGTTGCAGGCCTCTTTGCCCTGGCTTTTTTGGGCTTTTCCGGTATGTCGATTTTTTGATACTGGATACGTCATGCGTCAATCGTGAAAGGTGACGCGTGATAGCGGGGACCAGTTGTTCGTTATTCGTTATTTGAAACGTGAAACGTGAAACTTGAGACCTGATGCTGGATAATGAAAACGGATAGACGTAAGCCATGGATCCAACACTTGTAAAACTGGCCCTGGGTGGCCTGGCCGTCTTGGGCTGTATAGGCATCTTTTTCGGCATTGGGCTAGCCTTGGCAGCCTATAAATTCGCCGTGGAGGCCAACCCAAAAGTGGAAGAGGTTCTGGAAGTCCTGGCGGGTGCCCAGTGAGGGGGGTGCGGCTTCCCTGGATGTGAAGCATATGCCGAAGCGGTCGTCAATGAACCTGATGTCGTCCCAAACCTCTGCTTCCCGGGCAAGGCTGAGGTGGCCGAGATGGTTGCAGAGATATCGGGCAAGAAAATGGCTGCCGTGGAAGATATGGTCGCCGCTGTTCGCTGTTCAAGGATTGAGGGCAGGGTTCAGAAAAAACTGGCCTACATCGGATATGATTCATGCACGGCCGCCAACCTGGCCTTTGGAGGACCTGCTGCATGCCGGTATGCCTGCGTAGGGCTGGGGGAGTGTGCGCAAAGCTGCCCCTTCGACGCTATCACCCTGGTGAACGATTTTCCCGTGGTGTCTACCGGACTCTGCGTGGGCTGCGGTACCTGTGTCCGCACCTGTCCCAAGGGCATAATTGAGCTCATGCCTGTGAAGGCCAGGGTGTGGGTCCCCTGCAGCACCAAAGATCCGGGCAAGGCGGTCAAGCAGATCTGTGAAGTCGGGTGTATCGCCTGTAAGATGTGCGTCAAATCATGTCCTGCAAAGGCCGTAAGCCTGGAGGACAGCGTCGTACAGGTTGACCACCAAAAATGTATGGACTATGGTCCGGAATGTGAGGAAATATGTGTGGAAAAGTGCCCCAGAGATATCTTCAGACATTACCGGATCACTGAAGAGACTGAGCGGCAAATTCATACGGCAGCAGCTTAGTTCCTGGAACTTAGTTCCTGGAACGGCATCAAGGGTTTTTCCAATTTCTTAGATTGAAAGATTTCCATAAGCAAGGAGGAATAATATAATGGAAAAGATGAACACCTTACCTAACACGGGGGGGGGCATGAATCGAAGGGCCTTTTTGAGGCTATCCGGTCTCCTTGGCCTGGGGGTGGCTTCTGGCGGGATCATACCGGCCGCAGCCGAGGCGGTCAAATTCAATGGCAAATTGTATAAAATCTCAAAGACCAGGCTGGCCATGGGCACATTTGTCTCCATGACCCTTATCCATCCCTCGCGGGATGAGGCGCAAGCGGCCATGGGATTGGCATTTGAGGAGATCGACCGGCTGACTCGGACCATGAGCCGTTTTGATGATACAACCGCAGTTGCCCAACTAAACAAGGAAGGGCGCCTCAATGACGTTCCCCCTGAAGTTGCCCAAGTGGTTGCCCGGGGACTGGGCTATTACCGGCTGAGCCGGGGGAACTTCGATATCTCTGTCAAGCCCGTAGTAGATCTCTTCAGGGAAACGTTTGACTCCGGAAAGGACACCCTGCCCTCCGAGAGCGAAGTGGATAAGGCTCTGGTGCTTGTGGGTTCGGATATGATTGAACTGGACGGCCGTACCCTCCGGTTTCGGAAGCCGGGAATGGGGATTACCCTGGATGGTATTGCAAAGGGCTACATTGTTGACAGGGCCTCCCAAATCCTGACAAAGCACAATATCCGGAATCACCTGATTAATGCCGGCGGTGATATCAGGACAACGGGCCTCAGCCGCGGCAAGAGACCCTGGACCATTGCCATTCAGGACCCCAAAAAACAGAAAAAGTATCCTGATATTATAAAGATGACGGATGGGGCCGTTGCCACCTCCGGGAACTACGAGGCCTATTTTGATCGGGAGAAGATGTTCCATCACATCGTGAACCCGGACACGGGCCGTTCGCCGGAGGCAAGTACCAGTGTGTCGGTCATTGCCGACACCACCATGGACGCGGATGCCCTTTCCACCAGCGTATTTGTGATGAACCCCGTCCGGGGGACGCGTTTTATCAACACGCTTCCAAGGTGTGAATGCCTTGTGATTGCCAGGAATGGCGAGAAGTTCACGTCCGCGGGGTGGAAGAGCGCGGCCACATAAGGGCCTGGATCTTCTCAGTCAGCGGATAGACGCTCGGGGGGGTAATTGCAGACAGGGCAATCCCCCCCGTTTTTTTTGACAGGGCCTCGGCCCTCACATCGCTGAGGAGATCTGCCTTGTTGAGGACCAATAGGGTAAGGATCTCCCTCAAATCCATATCCATCAAGACCTCCTCAACGACCATTATCTCCTCCTCCAATCGTGGGCTGGAGGCATCAACCACGTGCAGGAGGAGGTCTGCATCGTGAAGCTCCTCCAGGGTTGCGGCAAAGGCCTCCATAAGGCTTTTGGGGAGATTTCTGATAAACCCCACCGTGTCGGTAATAATCGCCTCCCGCTCGCGTGGGAACCGCAGGCGCCGGCTGCTGGGATCGAGGGTTTCAAAAAGACGATTCTTGACACTGACATGACTGTGGGTCAAGGTGTTCAGTAAGGTAGATTTCCCGGCGTTGGTGTACCCCACAATGGAAATTACAGGGAGTCTCTTTGCCCCGCGCAGACGCCTTCTTTGCTCCCTCTGCCGCTTTATCTCCCTGAGCTCCCGGTTTAATCTCGTGATCCGCTCCCTGACCCTTCGCCTGTTGACCTCCAGTTTGGTCTCACCCGGGCCCCTGCCGCCTATTCCCCCTGTCAGTCGAGACATGGCGGTGTTTTTGGTGGCAAGTCTGGGGAGCAGGTACTTCAACTGGGCCAGTTCAACCTGTATCTTCCCCTCCCTGGTGACTGCCCGCCTGGCAAATATGTCCAGGATCAATTGGCTCCTATCGATGATCTTGAGCTCGGTAAAATCAGCAAGGCTCTTTACCTGGGCAGGTGTCAATTCGCTGTTAAAGATCAAGAGATTGGAACCGACCTGAAGACACCGCAGGACAAGTTCAATCACCTTCCCCTTGCCGATCAAGAACCGAGGATTGACCTTTTTGATACGCTGCACCACTCTCCCGGCCACCTCTATATTGTCAGAAAGTGCAAGGGCCTCCAGCTCATCCAGAAATTCCTCTTCCTGCCATCGGGGGCCTGTGGTCACCCCCACCAACAGGGCCTTTTCCTTTCCCTCCAGGGTACGTCCCAGGCGCGCCCTGACCAGTTCCTCTTCCAGAGACCCGATCAGTTCCAGGAAATCCACATCCAATTGCCCGATATCCGGGACTCGACTGACATCCCACCCCTTTCCATTCTTGTTTGCCGGCAGGATATTGGCATATGAGATGGGCCCGGACATCCCTTTTTCATCCAGCTGGACGCACACCATGAGATCCAGGCCAAGCAATACAAGATCCGCCAGGTCCTCCCCTGAGAGGGATTCCTCGTTAAGGTGGGTGTGGACGCATCGGAGGCCTTTAAGACGGCCTGCCCCCAGCCTGTAGCCGCTCAAGTCGGGGATCCAGGTACGGCGGTTGTCACCAACAATTACATATGCCACATGTCCCTTGCGGGTCATCAGCAATGCCACCTGGCGCTTTATTTCGTGGGAAATGGCGGAGATCTGGCGGGTCAATTCATGGGAAATGATTTCACGGGGGGGTATTCTTCGGCGGTAAAGATTCTGGAGTCGTTTCTGCTGGCTGGCCTTCAGGCCAGTGGTCTTGCCGTATACCTTGTCGATGGTTAAACTCTAAGGTTTTTGTTGCCTTTACGCGGTAATATCTTCTCCGGTGTAATTTCTAAAGCGCGTGACCTCCTTCAAAAAGGTCAGCTTTAGAAAACCGGTGGGTCCATTTCTCTGTTTTGCCACATTGATGTCAGCAACATTGCGGTTTTCTGTTGAATCGGGGTGGTAGACCTCGTCCCTGTAAATAAAGGCGATCACATCCGCATCCTGTTCAATGGCACCGCTTTCCCTCAGATCTGCCAGCTGGGGCTTTTTGTTTGGCCGGTCTTCAACTTTCCTGTTTAGCTGGGAGAGGGCGACAACCGGCACATTGAGGTCCTTTGCCAGGGCCTTCAAGGCCCTTGAAATCTCCGATATCTCCAGTTGTCGGGACTCGGCGGATCTTCGTCCCTGGATCAATTGCAGATAATCAACGACAACAAGGACCAGGTCGTTTTTTTTCTTCAATCTCCTGCACTTGGCCTTCATTTCCAGGACGCTGATGGCCGAGCTGTCATCGATAAAGATCGGTAGTTCTGACAGGCGATTGGCCGATTCGGTCAATGCCCCCCATTCGTGGTCCCGTATGAACCCGGTCCTCAATTTGGTGGCATTTATGCCGGAATCAAATCCCAGCAACCTGATACCCAGCTGCGATTTAGACATCTCCAGAGAAAAAACTGCGACTCCTTTCTTGGTCGTCTGGGCCGCATTGTACCCGATATTCAGGGCCAGCGCCGTCTTTCCCATACTGGGCCTGCCCGCAATGATGATGAGGTCGGAGGGCTGAAGGCCCGTTGTCAGGCGGTCAAGGTCGTCAAAACCCGTGGGGACACCGGTGACATATCCCTCGAACTGGGCTGCCTTCTCCAACTGCTTAAAACTGCCCGCAATAACCTCATTTAGACCCTGAAAGCCTTCTCTGACCTGTGCCTCCGCAACATTAAAGATAGACTGCTCGGCCATATCAAGGAGATCCTCGGTCTCTTCCTGACCCTGAAAACAGGCCTCGGAAATGGCCGAACACTGGCTAATCAGCTTCCTTCTAACGGACAACCCCTTTACGATCTCTCCATGATAGACGATTCCTGCAGAGGTTGAAACGGCATCTATCAGCGAAGCCAAATACTCTGTTCCTCCCACCCTTTCCAAGAGATTTTTCTTTCCAAGAACGGTGGAAAGGGTGATGATGTCGATCGGCTCGTCATTACCGTATAACTGGACCATCCCCTCAAAAAGGGCCTCATTGGCCTCGCGGTAAAAGTCATCGGGCGACAGAAGATCCATAATCTGGTTTATGGCGTCATTATTCATCAAAATGCCGCCCAGGATGGCCTGTTCCGCCTCGATATTATGAGGAGGGACCTTCAAGTAGGAAGGTCCTTTTTTCCCCCTGGCCTGCTGCATCGAAAAAAGCTACTCCTCTTTTGCTGTTTCAGGATCCACTATCACCTTTAGAGAACCTGTAACACCGGGATAGATCTTGACCGGGACCTGAAATTCACCCAAAGCCTTTATGGGCTTTTCCAGAACCACCTTTCTCCGATCAATAACAATACCCTGGGCTTCCATTTGTGAGGCGATGTCCATGCTGGTGACAGAACCGTATAATTTTCCCTCTTCACCTGCCTTGTGTAAGAAGGTGATAACGAGCCCCCCCATCTTTTCCCTTAACCTTTCTGCCTGTTCCTGTGCCTTTAGCCTCCTGGCCTCAATCTTCTTGCCCTGCAATTGAAAGGTCTTTATATTTTGCGGAGTGGCTTCAACGGCAATGCTCTTTGGGATTAGATAATTACGAGCATAACCCTTGGTCACATCCACGATATCTCCCTCCAGTCCCAATTCATCCATATCCTGTCTCAAAATGACTTTCATACTACTTCCTCCATAGCCGATATCAGCCTTCCACTCTCCTGTGGATCTTCCTGAAATCGATCCACTGATCGAAAAGTCCGGCAAGGGCCAAGACTGCCAGGAAGAGCTGCTGAATAATAATCAAGAAATAGATGCCTATCCTCATCCATGAGGGGACATTATACTTGTTCAGGAAAAACAATATGATTGATAGCCCGTGAAAAAGGTAGGCCGCCATTATGACGATCAACACATTGATCGCGAGTAATCTTATACCCCCTGATGAGAAAAATAAAGCAAAACCTGAAACGATCACCCCCCACACCAAAGCGTCCGGCGCCTGCCAACGGTCCATGGGAATGAAGTTGGGGTACTCAAGATGTCCCATCTTGAACAAAGGCTTTGCCAAGACAATATTGAGCCAGACCGCAAATCCGGTACCGACAATCATAAGGGACGGATAGATCTTGGAAATGGTATCTAGAAAGGCCTTTGCGTATGCCTCAATTTCAAGTGCGTTTTCCTTTGCGATCCCGGTTTCTTCATATGCGGTGATGGTCTCCTTCAAATGGCCCTGCAGGTATTTTGAGATCATCTCAAAGGGGCCCGCGTTTTCTGAAAGGGCAACAAGAACGAGAAAACAGAAACCCAGAATCAGCATGAAGGCAGTGGCAAGGAAAATCGTCTGCCCCAGGGAAAACCGCCTTCTCATCAATTCGGAAAGGGCGATCCCCAAGAGACCAAACTCTATTCCAAAAAGGATGACCTGTGGGTACCCTGCCAGCTTGGCAAAAAGGCCGATGCTGAGCATTGCTACAACGGCAAGCTTTATCCCCTGATAGAGGCCCAACTTCGTCGAATAATAAAGAAATGGCAAAGGGGCTAAGAGGCTAAGAAAGGGGCCAAATAAGGGGATCCACGCGGAGGCCAAGAGAAAAAAAGCCGCCCAACCCACACACCCGAGTAGGTCTTTTAATTTCATGGGATTTCAGGATTGGCAAATCCCCAAAACATTCAAGAGAGTGAACTTCTGAGACATTCTAAGGGATTTGGGTTTATCTCACAACAGATGTAGTGAATGGCATCAGAGCCATATTTCTAGCCCTCTTGAGGGCCAAAGTTAATATGCGCTGGTGCTTGGCGCAGTTACCTGAAATTCTCCGCGGCGTAATCTTACCCCTTTCTGTTGTGAAATATCTGAGGACCTTGATTTCTTTGTAATCTATCACCAGGCTGCTATCCGCACAAAATCTACATATTTTTCTTCTATGATATGTCCTTCGGAACCTGCTTTTGTCATTTGGTTTTCTACGATTCTGATATGGCATTTTCACCCTCTTGGTCTTTTCCTGTCATTTCCTCTTCTTCAGGGTTTATCTCCTCCGAGGTCGTCAGGGCTTCGTCCGTTTTGACCGCCTCTCGCCTGGCCTCAACTTTTATGGCCGCCGGGTCCACATGGTCACTCAGCTTGATGGTCTGGTATTTCAGGACACTGTCGTCCAATTTCAGATCCCTCTTAAGTTGATCCGTAATGCCAGGCTCACCGCAGTACCGCAAGAGCACATAATAGCCTTTATCATGCTTCTTTACGGTATAAGCCAGGGATTTCTTTCCCC
The DNA here is from genome assembly GCA_016783065.1 of Desulfobacteraceae bacterium. GTDB lineage: Bacteria > Desulfobacterota > DSM-4660 > Desulfatiglandales > Desulfatiglandaceae > JABMQV01. Next base: position 14,315 of record JADHXI010000017.1, read on the forward strand.
ACTCATCTACCTTTGTGACCACCCCTTCATTCTTTTCAACAAGACCGCTAAACTTGGCCACGACCTCTTTGTAATCCTCATCTGGCAAATTAGGGTTGACAATATAAAGCGTCTCATAGTATCGCATATTTCGATTCTTCTCCTTCCGGCCTTTTCCTGATCAGGATCTTGGTCCCCCAAAGCAAGTTGAAGATGGGCACAACTTGTCACCAAGCTGCCCCCGGGGGACAAGGAGCTATCTGCTCAAAAACATTTTTATATATCACCACAAAACCAAGGTGTCAATGAAATTCCCCTCAAAACCCATCTACACGAGGCCTTGATCTCTCCTGGTGTGTTAGATCTCATCCTCTTTCCCTGAATTAGTTTGGCTTTCGCCTTCCAGGATGGCGAGCCTCTGAGTGAGTAACCGAAGTCTTCGTTCCTGACTGGAGCGCTCAATATCCATCGTCAGCATCTTGATCAAGATCAGTGCCATCCCAACCACGATAAGCAAGATCGGGCCATAGTGCACACCCAGCTTACTCCCAATCTTATCCACCAGCTTTGGAAAGCATCCGAATACAACAATTCCCAGGGCCATCAGAAGCCACGATAGGGAATACCTGCTATGCATCAAGTCTTTTCGCACCAGCAGCAGTATCACACCTGCCACCACAATACCTATGGCCAAAGATGTCAAATTATATGAAATACCCATGGTCTCCCCCAGAGGGTCTGATCCACACAATGCATTTCTACGGCATGAATTTTGGTCTGGACAAACACAAAACACTCGTTACCAACAGATATCGCAAGACCGCTACCCATGAATGAAAGATCCTGGAATGCCCTGATATTCTGGAACACATCTCTACAGGAGTCTCTGCTATCTTAAGCCCCCCCTTTTGAAGATAGACCAGCACCACTATGTCTTGGTAGTCAAAGAGGGTAGTATCCGATGAAGTGAGTTCGGATATCGCAGCCCGATTATACGCCCGAAGTCCTGAGGTCAGGTCTTCCACTCTAAGCGAAGTAAGCTTACGCAGGACGGCCCAAGCGACTCTTCTGGCTAGGTTACCCCGCTCGACACACGCTCCTATGACAACGTCTGCATGTTCCGATTCAATCGGCTTTATGACGGATTGGATGGAGCTTGCAAGGTGCTGACCATCTCCATCCATGGTAACCGCCACATGATAGCCATGCTTGAAGGCGTAACACATACCCGTGCGGATGGCCCCCCACGCGCCTAACGGCAATCTGAGGGGTAATACGGTAGCCCCCGCTATCCGTGCCTCCTCCGCGGTTCTGTCCGTACTCGCATCATCTATTACGACCACCTCGCAGTCGAGTTCCGCCTTCACCTCTCCAACAACGCGTCCTATGGTGGACGCTTCGTTCAAGGCGGGAATCAGTACAACAAGGGGTCCCCTACTCCGTTCTTGTGGAAGGGAATTTCTCATTTCAGGGTCGGCGCCGATAATGGGCTATTATCACTGAAAAATATCTTCAAAGAAACGGCGAAAATATACTACATTATTGCCAAAAAGTCGAATCAAAAACCAAAGATAGCTCAGGTATCCCGCCCCGACCCAGCCACCGGTTCCTCGAACGCTGACCAGGAATTTTTTGTTATGTTGTCATCCAGCCTAATTTCACAAAATGTTCTGGTAAAGGACCGCCATCTCTCGAGCCACTTGATCAATGTGAAAGATCTCATCAAATCGCTCTTTTGCCGCCCGCCCCATGCCTTCCCTCAATCCAGATATCTCACCCATTACCGCCAATGCCTTGGCAAGTTCCTGGGGATCTCCCGGGCGGACCAAAAGCCCGGTCTCCCCATGCCTTACAACCCAGCCGATCCCCGACCCCGGCACATCACTGGCCACTACGGGTCTGGCATAATGCATCGCCTCGAGGAGGACCAGGCCAAATGCCTCCGTACGTTCTATGGATGGCAAACAAAGGCAATCACAGGTGGCCAGGAGGGCATGAAGCCTCGATTCCCCCATAAACCCCCGAAGTCTCACCCTCTCTCGGAGTCCCAGATCCTTCACGAGCCGTTCGAGACGAGACCCGTGCTCTCCCTCTCCCACAATGAACACCCTGACATCCGGGATGTGAGCCGCGGCCCGAATCAAGACCTCATGCCCTTTGTAGTAAGTCAGCCTGCCGATGGCAAGGATCCTTGGACTTCCCTTAGCCCATTTCATCTCGGCCCACTTTTTCAAATCCTGACCCGGCATCTTCAGCCGCATGGGGTCTAACCCAAGTGGAACCACATGGCATTTACGCACAAAGGGAGCCAGGGCCTTGCTGGTACGCAGATAAGGCCTGGATGTGGCCACAATTGTGCGTGAACACTTCAAGAGATATTGCTCAAAAGGCCGGTATAACCCGTACGCGAGAGCCATCCTGCGATCGATTTTCGAGGCAACCACGTCCGATTGCCATTGGATAACCCAGGGAACCGCGCGTACTTCAGGAATGAACAGCCCCCAGAAGGCTGAAAGATTGGGGAGGTGAAAATGGAGGAGGTGGGGACAAATGGATCTTATGGACTGCCGGAGGAGACTGGGGAAGGAAGGACTTATCGGGGCGTACAAAACCCGGCCCCTTAATGGGGCCCGAAATATGATAATATCATCTTCTCTTTCACGAGAAAAAGGTTCTCCCAAGATGTGGTGGTGGACTAAGGCGGAGGCAGAAACGCCCTCTTTTTGGAGGGCATGAAGGAGATCCCTCAAAAAGTTTTCCATTCCCCCCTGATAGGGGGGATAATATTTCCCAATATGAAGAACCCGCACGCCTTAAACCGTAATCATTCATTCGCTCAACACCGGTACGAGACCTTTGAAAAATGTTCAATTTTGGCCAAGGTCAAGGAAGGCGAAAATTTCAACCACAGCAATATATTGGATATTTCGAGGATTGAAATTTGAGTCTGACGCTGAGATTGGCCAAAAGGGGGCGTTTTGCAAAGGTCTCGGTACAATCTCGTTCATAAAGGCGCCTCTGTCAAGGACTTTGAAGGCCGGCTATCGTATCAATCACCCGCCACAAAGTGACGGCACCATCCGTAGCCCGTGGATAGCTTGAGACCTCCCATGTTCGGTTCGGTATGCTCAGGTCAAAATGATGCCCGCTTTGGGCAACATTTCCCGCAACACATAGTGACGGTGCAGACTGGCCGCCTGGTAAAAACGAAACACGCTCTTACGGATAATATTTTGGGGATCCCGCTGGGCCCGAAAGCCATCCCGCTCATTATCCCATCTTTGATGATCGTATTCGGGAAGTTCCCTGTCCATTCTTGCGGGACGAAAGAGTTGACCGGATGCAATTGCCGTTGTCCACAGCTTGATACGTTCGGCAGTACCCGTCTGGGGCGCCAAAATCTCTTTGATTGTCTCCCCCTTCTTATCAAAATCCACATGCCTTTGTTTTCGGCCTTTGAGTCTGTCGGAGACCTGGCAAAAGAAATGGTAGAGTTTCTCACATCCCTCGAGGAAGTCTTGCTGGTTGGCTCGATGATGACGTTTGCCAATATTCCGATAATCGTATTTGAAGCTCCATTCCAAATAGGGGAGATCCGGATAGGTGAGCACCGCACCGTGTCCCAGGGCCGATGTTACTCCTTCCGCAAACGTTCCTCCAACCACCTCCTTTATGTCGCTCCAAAGATCGGAGAGGGGGGTCCATGGGTTATATTTCCTGAAAAAGGATTTTTCCTTCTCTTTGAGATATTTTTTGGTGGCGGGGTCTGCCCGTTTGACTCTGATAGAGGAGACATCCACGGCATTGAGAGGGGAGCTGACCCCCGAAAATCCCCGATGGGAAAAGGTGTCAGCGTAAACATGGGCCGTTATGCCCATCAGTTCCAGATCAAAGGGAGCGGCCCCTGCCATCTCCAGGTGATGGGACAGCATCTCACGGGCCAGAGGTCCATCCTTTTCACATACAAGACATTCCCCTAATCCATCCCCCCTTCCCCCGGGCAGAAAATGGAAGGGAACCCACACCTTGCGCTGATCAACAGTATCCAGATTCTGGATCTGGCCCGCGTGGTGTGCAGTCACCTCGGATTCGAGCCTGCCCCCCAAAGGATTCATCCGTTCTTCCCTACTCACCGAATCATCCACATACTGGGACGCATAGGCAATAATCCTGGCTGCTCGGGGGGCAATTCCTGCCATGCGAGCCAGGCCATACACGCCGTAGTAATGCATATCCATCCTCATGATCTGGCACCACCCTTATCATATCTTCCTGGGCCCACGGTCAGGGCTTACGCAAGCCCTTAGTTACATTAACAGAATGCGCTTTGTCCGCTACCCGCAGTGCAGTTAAACGTGTTGAATAGATGTCAGTCTTCTTTCTAGCCGTTACAAACTCGAATCACAACTTCTCAATAAATCCAGGGGTGATAACAAGGGAGTTTTGGCGTGGGGTTCGGTTGTCACGCTCTTCCTGTCGGTTTAGGGCCTTCAAGAAATGGATAACCACCGGGGGATCTCAGACTTCTGAGGACCTACATTGAGTCTCAAATATTGCACCTTTATGGATTCTTAACCGCAACGACGATGAGGTCAAAAACGGAAGACCAGGTCAAAGGTTTCAGGGCTGTATCGACTCCGAGATGAGACACAAGGATCCTGCCCTCCTTTTCAAATTTAGGTGAAAAGTATACTGTGTTTTTCTTGAAATTTGATCGAGGGGCAAACCCAATCAGCCTTACCTCATAATCCATCCCTATTAGCCGTTTTGACATCCGTTTGGCAGAGTTCAAACTACCGTCTCCACTGAGCACCTTGATCTTTAGTGCCCGCAGATCCCCTTTTTGTTTAAATTTTTCTAACCTTTCTTTGAGTCGTCTGTTTTCGTTCTCAATTTTACGGTTTTGTTCTCTCAAATTTTTCAATTCTTCCTTTAGTACCCCGCTCTTACCCTCCGCCTTAGCAATTTCGTTCAAGGTATTTTCCCTGATCCCTTCATTTTCCTTTTTTAGGGCATCCACCTTTTTTTTCAAGTCTATATTTTCACTCTTCAGTCTAGTTATCTCTTTGGAAACTTGTTCCTTGCTTGATGCTGTTTCCTTAGCCCTTTCCTCTGAGTCACCCTGAAAAAACTCCAGAGCTCCACAGCCTTGAAAGGCAGGTACCACAACGAGAAAAAGGACCCATAAACATGCTCGAAACATGGTCACCTCCATCTTAAGAATCCCTCAGTATTTCGTTTGTTATGTCAGGCCGCTGATTTTATCTGCCAATGGGAGAGGTCGTCAAGAAATTTGACCTCAGAGTCCTGCCCTCTTGATCTTTCGGTAATAGGACTCCGAGAGATAGATGGGCGCCATGGGATTGTGCCCGGTTACTCGGTCTTTGACCGCCAAGACCGTGGTGGGGGCCTCGGAATACTTGAAGAACAGGGAATCGTGCCCCACGCACAGCCCCAGCAGGATCTTCTTTTGCGTTCCCTGCTCACAAGAGGCACAAGCCGGCGTCGGGACATGACGATCTTCCATAAAAACTTCCTTTCAGAATATTGTAGTCCTTAAGATAGTGTTTTTGGTATTTGGGATACTATATGCTCTGGCTTTCCAGGCGCTTTTCAATCGACAATCGTCAATCTTCAATCCTATGGCTTCAGACATGGTGTTGATTCGTAACCAGATGATGAGTCTTTAGAAGCACTGTCTTGTTATCAGACGTGATGACCAAAAGAGCAAAACTTGCAGCCGGGCCGCTTGCACAGGTCAGGAAAAAAACTTTTAGGGCAAAGATAACCGGGGTTATTTCTTTTCATTTAAACCCAACTTTTCAAGTCTATATCTCATGGACCTCATACTGATGTCCAAAAGCTCCGCGGCCTTTTGCTTTGATCCATGCGCCATTTCCAAGGCTTCAACGATACAGTCCTTCTCCGTCTGAGCCACGACCTCATCAAGTTTAATGCCGTCGGGCCCCAGGTCGTGCTTTCGCCTCCTTAGTCCTATTCCCTTTCCTCTGAAGTTGGAAAGGGCGAGGCTTTCGGGCAAAACAATATTAGAGGTCTCAAGGGCAACGCTTCGTTCAATGATGTTTTCCAGTTCTCGCACATTCCCGGGAAAATAATATTGCCCAAGGAGGTCCATGGCATAGGCAGAGACCTTTTTGATGTCCTTCCCAAGCTCTCTTGAAAATTTCTCTAGAAAATGCTGGGCCAGAAGCGGTAAATCTCCAACCCTTTCCCTCAAAGGCGGTATGGCAATATGTATCACGTTGATCCTGAAATAGAGATCTTCTCTGAAATTTTTTTCTATAACCTCTTTTTCCAGGTCCTTGTTGGTAGCCGATATCAATCTAACATCAACGCTCTTTTCTTCGGTACCCCCGACTGCCATAAAGGTCCTCCCCTGAATAACCCTGAGTAGTTTGACCTGAATGGACGGGGACAGTTCCCCCACCTCGTCCAGAAAAACCGTTCCACCATCTGCCACTCCAAACAGGCCTTCCTTATCGGTGGAAGCCCCTGTAAAGGCCCCTTTCTTGTAACCGAACAGTTCGCTCTCAATCAGGCTTTCCGGCATCCCTGCGCAGTTTATGACCACAAAAGGTCTATCATTTCTATCGCTTAATACATGTATAGCCCTTGCCACCAGTTCTTTTCCGGTTCCGCTTTCACCTGACACAAGGATATTGCTCTTGGTCTGTGAAACCCGCTTCATGAGGTCGTAGACCTTCCTCATCTGAGGGCTGTCTCCAACGAGACAGTCAAAGTGATAGCGATCCTTAGGAGGCTCCTCTTCCCCTTCTCCAGCAGCTAACCGTCTCGACTTGAGGGCATCTCTGATTATTCCCTTCAAATCATTTACTTTGAAAGGCTTTGGTAAATAGTCGTAGGCTCCCTCCTTCATAGCCTCCACAGCGGTCTGGGCAGTGGCAAAGGCCGAGATCAGGATGACGACGGTATCCGGGACTTCGGCCTTGGCTTTTTTCAAAACACCGATTCCGTCAATATCCTTCATGCGGATATCGCTGATAATCAGATCAAAGGTTTCCTTGTCCAGGATTCGGAACGCCTCTTCCCCGCTTTCTGCAAGTGTGACCTTGTACCCTTCCTTTGTCAACATGATCTCCAAAAACTCTCGCATGCTCTTTTCATCGTCGACAACTAGAATGCTATGTTTCTCTTTCCCAGACAACCTTCCCTCCAATCATCGTCAATTCATTTCGCCCTCTTAAACTCTTCCCAACAAACGGAGAATTCTTGCTCTTTGAAAGGATATCCGCCTCGCCGAAGACATATTCATATTCTGGATCTATCAATGAAAGGTCGGCCGTACTGCCTTCCTTTAAATGACCTGCCTCTACCCCGAGTACGGAGGCAGGATTATAGGACAATTTCTTGACGGCCTGCGCCAATCCCAATACCCCCTCTCTGACCAATTCCAAGGTCAAGGCTAAAGCCGTTGACAGGCCGATCATTCCAAAGGCGGCCTTATCAAACTCCAACTCCTTCTCCAGGGTACTGTGGGGCGCATGGTCCGTTGCAATCACGTCAATAACACCCATGGAAAGGCCTTCCCTGATCGCCTGAACATCCTCCGGAGTCCTTAACGGGGGATTTACTTTGGCATGGGTATTATATCCTGCGACCGCACGATGATCCAGTGTGAAATAATGGGGGGCCGTCTCTGCCGAAACCGGCACCTCTTCCTCCTTCGCTCTCCTAATCAGCTCAACCGATCCAGCAGTGCTCACATGTGCTATGTGGACCGGACACTTTGTCAGCTTTGCAAGACATATATCCCGGTAGACCATAATCTCTTCACTGGCGGAAGGGATCCCCGGCAGGCCAACCTGGGTTGAAATGACCCCTTCATGCATGACCCCACCCCTTGAAAGGTCGGCTTCTTCACAATGGGAGATAACCGTCAGACCGTGATACTTGGCATATTCAAGGGCCCGCCTCATTAGTTCACTGTTTTTGACGGAAAACCCATCGTCAGACAGGGCAACTGCACCTGCTTCTCTGAGATCACCAAACTCGGTCAAAGTCTCTCCTTTCTGCCCCTTTGTAATCGCCGCAACAGGGAGAACCCGGCAAAGACCGGCCTCCTTGGCCCGCTCCAAGATAAATTCGGTGACAGATCGGGAGTCATTGGGGGGGTTCGTGTTGGGCATACAGGCCAAGGTTGTAAACCCCCCCGCCACACCCGCTCTTCCCCCAGTGGCAATCGTTTCTTTGTATTCGTATCCTGGCTCTCTCAGATGAACATGCATATCTACCAACCCAGGAAGGATAACCTTATCAGAGGCATCAATGATCTTGGTCTGAGGGCCTTTCCTCTCGGCACTACCCGGGGGCAAAATCTCCGCGATCTTACCTTTCTCAATGATCAATTCGACCTTTTCTACAGTGCCCCTCACGGGGTCGACCACGGAACCTGCCTTTATCCAAGTTCTCAATTCCCGGACCCTCCAATCAAGAGATAGAGTATCGCCATCCGAACTGCCACTCCGTTGGCCTCCTGGGCAAGAATAACAGAATAGGGTCCGTCCGCCACCTCAGAAGTTACTTCCACGCCTCGATTCATGGGCCCGGGGTGCATCAATATCACATCCGGTTTTGCGAGGCTTAGGACATCACTATTCATCCCGAAAAAGGATGCGTACTCCCTGAGGCCTGGAAAGAGAGCCCTGTTTTGTCTTTCCAGTTGTATCCGCAGCAGCATGACCACATCCTTATCTTTGACCGCCTCCGCCGGATCATAGGTCACCTTTACACCCAGGGCCTCAATAGCGGGCGGAATCATGGTCGGCGGCCCTGCGACAGTCACCTCAGCCCCCATCTTGATCAACCCGATTATATTGGATCTGGCCACGCGGCTATGGGATATATCCCCAATTATAGCGACCTCCAATCCTTTGATTTTACTTTTCTTTTCCCTGATCGTATATAAATCAAGCAAGGCCTGGGTTGGGTGTTCATTTATTCCGTCTCCAGCGTTAATGATCCCCGCTTCCACCCGGTTTGACAAGAGATGGGGAGCCCCGCTGGAGGAATGCTTTATGACAATAAGATCAGGGTTCATGGCCTGAAGGTCCCTGGCCGTATCGATAAGGGTTTCTCCTTTTACCATACTGCTGCCGGTAGCGGAAAGGCTGACAGTGTCCGCACTGAGTCTCTTTGCTGCCATCTCAAAAGAGGTTCGGGTTCTGGTGCTCGGTTCATAAAAGAAATTCACCACGCTCTTACCCCTGAGGGTGGGGACCTTTTTTATGTCTCTCTCGGAAATCTCCTTTAGTGATCCGGCCGTATCCAGGACAAGTTCGATATCTTCAACGCGCAGTTGCCCGATCCCGAGGAGATCTTTATGGTCAAATCTTCTCACCCTAACCTCCTCGCAAAAAAAACCTCCTTGCCGGTAGACCGACAAGGAGGTTTCTAGTGTTAGTAAGATTCGTACCCATGGAGCACCTAGCTTTGTTCCAAATTCATTTCCTTCTCACGTTCCTTTGTATCCGTATCTTTCTTGGGCGTCGCGGCAACCCCCGCAGTCGTCTTAGGCTTCTTCGTCTTCTTTTTACCTGACTTTTCTCGTTCATCAGAGGTCAAGAGCTGAACCACGGAAATGGGAGCCCCGTCTCCTTTCCGCACCCCTTTTTTGATAATCCTGACATACCCCCCCTGCCTGTCAAGATACCGATCTTTCAGTCCATCAAACAGTCTGTGGGTGACAGCCTTGTCTTTCATATAGGCGAGGGCTTGTCGCCTTGCATGCAGATCCCCGCGTTTGGCAAGGCTTATCATCTTCTCGGCAATCGGCTTAACCGATTTTGCCTTGGCATCCGTTGTCTCTATCTGTTCATACTTGAGCAGGGAAGTGACCATATTCCTCAGCATGGCTCTGCGGTGACTGGGGTTGCGTCCTAGGGGGTTTCCTGCCTTTCTGTGCCTCATTTGCCTGTATCCTTCTTTTTTGCTTTTGCCTTTCCAGCTGCTTTTTTCTCTTTATTGTCTTCTTCCTTTCCTTCTTCCGCTGCTTCTTTTTTCTCTTCTTCACCATCCTCTGATCTATTGACGGGCGGGAATTTTTCTAACTTCATCCCCAGCGAAAGCCCCATTTCCTCAAGGATGGACTTGATTTCATTCAGAGACTTCCTTCCAAAATTTTTTGTCTTCAACATCTCTGATTCACTCTTTTGGACCAACTCTCCAATAAGGGTGATATCTGCATTTTGTAAGCAGTTGGCAGAACGAACCGATAATTCAAGCTCAGAAACAGGTCTGAAAAGGTTTTCGTTAAGTTTCACCTCCTCTTCCTCTTCCTCCTCTTCCACGGGTTCCGGCTCTTCTTCAAAATTGATAAATGGCGTCATCTGTTCCTTAATTATTTTGGCAGCATAGGCGATTGCGTCTTCAGGCAACAGACTGCCGTCAGTCCAGACCTCCACCGTCAGTTTATCATAATCCGTCACCTGCCCAACCCTTGCGTTTGTCACCACATAGTTGACTTGCTCAACAGGCGAAAAAATGGCGTCCATTGGAATAACGCCTATTAGCTGTTCTTTGGGCGTGTTCCCCTCGGCCGGGACATACCCCTTTCCTGCCTTGACCACCATCTCCATGCTCAGCTTCGCTTCCTTGTTTAGTGACGCAATATGATGGTCGGGATTCAGTATCTCCACAAAGCCATCTGTTTCGATATCACCGGCCTTGACTTCCCCTTCTCCTTCTCGAGACAGGCGGATAACAGTTTCCTCGGCGTCAATAATTTTGAGTTTGACCTCTTTAAGATTCAGAACAATGTCGGTCACATCCTCATATACCCCAGGAATGGTAGTAAATTCATGAGGTACACCGTCGAACTTAACAGAAATAATTGCCGCTCCTTGTAGAGATGAGAGCAGGATACGCCTCAGGGAATTTCCGATCGTGATCCCAAGCCCCCTCTCAAGTGGCTCGCATATGAATTTCCCATAGTAGTTCGTATAACTGTCCTGGGCGATTTCAATGCGCTTGGGCTTAATTAGCTCCCGCCAATTCTTACTCCTTAGATCTACCAAAAAAAACCTCCCCGTCATCTTGTTAACAAAAGGATATAATACGATCAAGCCTCTATATTCTTCTGCGAATCATTTCGAATACAATTCCACAACGAGCTGTTCCTGAACGGGCATTGTGAGGTCTTCTCTATTGGGAAGGGCTTTTAGCATCCCCTTTAAGCTCCCTTTTTCAACTTCGATCCAGTCTGGAATACCTCTCCGGACAACAGTCTCAACGGCCTCTTTGATAAAGGGTACATTGCGACTCTTCTCTTTCACCTCAATCACGTCTCCTGGCTTCACAAGATAGGATGGTATATTGACCTTCTTATTGTTAACCAAGAAGTGGTTGTGCCTGACCCCTTGCCTTGCCTGATTCCGGGACGTTGCAAAACCCATTCTGTAAACCACATTGTCCAGACGGGATTCAAGCAACAACAAGAGATTCGTTCCGGTGATCCCCTTCTGCCTTTCTGCGCGGTAATAATACCCCCTAAACTGCTTTTCCAGCACACCATAGATTCTTCTGATCTTCTGCTTTTCTCTTAGCTGCACCCTGTAATCGGAGTACTTTCCCCCACGCCTCTGGCCATGTTGTCCTGGCGGATAAGCCCTTCTCTCAAACGAACACCTGTCACCGTAACAGCGGTCACCCTTCAAAAAAAGCCGAAGATTCTCCCGCCTACATAACCTGCATGATGAACCGATATATCTGGCCAAGTTAGCCCCCAGCGTTATCTTATTTCTTATTTAGCTTAGAATACTTGATGGTTTTCAAAATTTATCCGTTCACATAAAATCTTGAACCCACAATCCAAAATTCAAAATCTTTAGACTCTCCGCCTCTTGGGAGGTCGACACCCGTTATGGGGTATTGGCGTTATGTCCCGTATGGACGTAACGGTGAACCCCTCGACCTGGAGAGAGCGCAGGGCCGATTCTCTCCCCACGCCTGGTCCTTTGACCCTCACTTCCGCAACCCTCATCCCATGGTCCATTGCCTGCCTGACGGCATTTCGTCCGGCCAATTGGGCCGCGAATGGGGTGCTCTTCCGCGACCCCTTGATCCCACCTCTGCCCGCACTTGACTGGGCAATTACATTTCCGTCAGGATCCGTGATGGTCACGATGGTATTATTAAAAGTGGATTGTATATAAACGATACCTGTGGGTACGTTCTTTTTTTCTCTTTTTGCACGGCTCTTCTTTTTCGCAGCTTTTGCCATCCTCTTCCCTCAAATTCTACCGTTTCTTTTTCCCCATAACAGCCCTGCGAGGCCCCTTACGCGTCCTGGCATTGGTGCTGGTCCTCTGTCCCCTGACAGGAAGACCCCTCCTGTGCCTCAGACCACGATATGCCCCCAGATCCATCAACCTCTTTATGTTCATGGATACTTCGCGCCTGAGATCCCCTTCCACCTTATGTTTCTCGTCAATAATCTTCCGGATACTGGTAACCTGCGCCTCAGTGAGGTCATCCGATTTGGTATCCCAGTCCACACCCGCTTCAGTAAGTATTTTTTGAGAAGAGCTCCTCCCTAGACCATAGATATAGGTCAAAGCAATCTCAATCCTTTTCCTCCTTGGTAAATCAACACCCGCAATTCTTGCCAATCTTTAACTCCTTCTGTTCTGTGATTGGTCGTTCTTCATTTCATATTCCAACCGGCAATAAAGAGGTTTTGTTTCCGAACACATGCTTACCCTTGCCTTTGTTTGTGCCGGGGGTTTACGCAGATTACCCGCACGACGCCTTTTCGTCTTATTATCTTGCACTTATTGCAAATGGGCTTAACCGATGGTCTCACTTTCATAATCCTAAAGGTCTCCTTGTCTACTTGGGATGGCGATAAAAGAGGGTCCTGATTATTTACGGATCCTACCTATTTTTCCCCCCGATATACAATACGGCCCTTGGTCAAATCGTAAGGAGACAACTCCACTGCCACCATATCCCCCGGAAGAATCTTAATAAAATGTTTTCGCATCCTGCCCGAAATATGACCCAAGACCCTGTGACCGTTTTTGAGTTCGACCCTGAACTGCGCATTTGGCAAGGTCTCGATCACGACCCCTTCGACCTCAATAGCCTCTTCCTTAGCCATATGCCTTTCCCTGCTCTCCAATCTCTGGCCCCTAGCCAACGGTCAGTGCCTTTGACCGGAATACCTTGCCGTTTACGAGTCAGCATCTGCGAGTCGGAGGCCAATCATACGGCTACCGCACCCTCCCAAAACCCTTCTTCATAAACCCTTCATAATGCCTTGTCAGCATATGCGATTCGATCTGATTTGTGGTGTCCATGGCCACACCAACCACAATCAGCAATGCGGTCCCTCCAAAATAGAACGGGACATTTAATTGATAGATCAGAAACTGAGGTAAAACACAAACGGCCGAGATATAAGTGGCCCCCGAAAAAGTGATTCTTGTCAAGACCCGATCAATATAATCAGCCGTATTCTTGCCCGGCCTCATTCCGGGGATAAACCCCCCTTGTCTTTTCATGTTGTCGGCCACATCAACAGGGTTAAAATGAACCGCAGTATAAAAATAGCAGAAGAAGAAAATAAAGGCCACATAGATCAGATTGTAGACGATGTGGCCCGGGGCCAAAAAATTTACAATGGTCTGGAGCCAGGGAAATTCGTCCACGCTCAAAAAATTGGCGATAGTAGCCGGAAACATCATGATGGAAGAGGCAAATATTGGCGGAATGACGCCGGCCGTATTGACTTTCAGAGGCAGATGTGTCGTTTGACCACCATACATCCTTCGGCCCACAACCCTCTTAGCATACTGAACGGGAATTCTCCTCTGTCCCCTCTCAACAAATACGATCACACCGATGACACCTATCATGAGTGCAAGGAGCAGAACCACAAAAAAGACGGTGATTTCACCGGTCCCCATCAATCTGAAAGTGTTGGCCACAGCCACGGGAAAACCGGAAACAATACCGGAATATATGATAAGGGAGATCCCGTTACCTATCCCCCTCTCGGTGATCTGCTCTCCCAGCCACATCAGAAAGGAGGTCCCGGCCGCGAGTGTAATAACAGTGAGGAGCCTGAAAGCCCAGCCTGGAGACGGGACAATCATCGCCCCCCCGGGGCCGGACATATTTTCAAGGCCAACCGCGATACCAAAACCCTGAATAACACTCAAAATTACCGTGCCATAACGGGTATACTGGGTGATCTTCTTCCTTCCCTGCTCCCCTTCCTTCTTCAGTTTCTCAAGATGAGGCACCACAACGGTCATGAGTTCCAGGATAATAGAGGCGCTTATGTAAGGCATGATTCCCAGAGCCATTACCGACATTTGACTCAGTGCACCACCCGTGAACATATCAAAGAGCCCAAAAAGGGTCCCTTCCCTCGCACCAAAAAAGGCAGACAGAGCTGTCCCGTCTATACCGGGCGTCGGGATATGACACCCGACTCGATAAACAACGAGCATCATGAGCGTAAAGAGAATCTTCTTTCTCAGCTCTGGAATCTTGCCAATATTTTGGAAACCACCTATCAATTCACGATGCCCCCATCTAAATCACTTCAACCCTGCCGCCGGCGGCCTCAATTTTTTCCTTGGCTGCCTTACTGGTTTTGTGGACCCTAACAGTGACCGGGTGAGTGATATCCCCGTGGCCCAAGATCTTGATCCCATCCTTCATCTTCTTGACCAGGCCGGCTTCCTTTAGCACACCTGCATCCACGCTGGAGTTTGCTGCAAAGCGGCTCAGATCCTTGACACTAATTATATTATATTGCTTCCTGAATATGTTTGTGAAGCCACGTTTGGGAAGTCTTCGCTGAAGTGGCATCTGACCTCCCTCAAAGCCAGGGCGTGGTCCGCCTCCAGAACGTGCCTTCTGCCCTTTGTGGCCTCTGCAAGAAGTCTTTCCGTGTCCGGAACCTGGACCTCTTCCTATCCTTTTCTTCGCTTTTCTCGAACCCTCGGCAGGTGAAAGATTATGAATTTTCACTTTTTCTCACCTATTACGTCTTTAGTTAATCTTTACCAGGAACAAGACCTTATTGATCATCCCTCTAACGGCCGGGGTGTTTTCAAGCTCAACGGTCTTGTTCAGCCGTGTCAGGCCCAAACCCCTCAAGATCTGACCAATCTTCTTGTTCCTGCCTATCGAACTCTTGACAAGCGTCACTTTAATCGTCTTAGCCATAGCAAAAATTGTCTTTTCCCAATCGGATCAGGTTATCATTTCTTCAACTGTCTTGCCCCTACGCCTGGCAATCTCTTCGGGAGTTCTGAGTGATCGCAGGCCCTTGATCGTAGCCCTCACAATATTATGGGGGTTATGGGAACCGAGACACTTTGTGAGTATATTTTGAATCCCAGCCGCTTCCAGGACCGCACGCACCGCACCGCCCGCAATCAGACCGGTTCCGGGACCTGCAGGTTTCAATAATACACGGCCCGCACCCGATTCCCCGATCACTTCATAGGGGATGGATGTCTCATGGATGTGAATTTCCCTCATATCCCTTTTGGCCTTTTCAATGCCTTTTCTGATGGCGTCGGGAACCTGATTCGCCTTTCCAAGTCCAGTCCCAACCGTGCCTCTGCCATCTCCAACCACGACGATCGCGCTAAAACTAAATCGACGACCCCCTTTCACTACCTTTGCCACCCGGTTGATATGGACCACTTTCTCTATTAGCTGATCTTCATCCTCTGGCTTAAACAATGGATCTATCCCTCCTCAAAACTTCATCCCGAACTCACGCGCCGCCTCGGCAAGGGCCTTTACGCGGCCATGGTACAGGAACCCGTTTCGGTCAAAAACAACGATCTTGATGCCATTCTCGAGCGCCTGTTCAGCGACAGAACTACCCACCAAGGCGGCCCCTTTTTTATTACCGCCGTTCCCTTTAGTCTTCGGGGCAAGCCCTTTAGATAATGAAGAGGCTTCCACCAATGTCCTACCTGTGGTATCATCTATGACCTGAGCATAAATATGCCTGGCGCTCCTAAAAACACATAGCCGGGGCTTATCAGAGGTCCCTCGGATATTTTTCCGAACTCTTCTTTTTCTCTTCGCCCTTGCATCTGATCTACTAAAACCAGCCATCTTGATGATCCCTTAACCTCCGTAAATTAGAACCCAGATATTTTGTCTTCTTGCGATAGAAGGTCCAACCTTTTTAATAATCACGGCCCCACTTCACAAGAGTGAGTCTCACCGGAACAGGCGATGATTCACCACCTTTTCGTGAAAGGCCGTTATTTGACAGCACCTGTCTTTCCGGCCTTTCTCCGGATCATCTCCCCTGCGTACTTGATCCCCTTCCCCTTATAAGGCTCGGGGCTTCTAAGATCCCTGATTTGCGAAGCGGTCATTCCCAGAAGTTCCTTGTCAATCCCCGTTAAAATGACCTTGGACTTATCTATGCTAGCATCCACGCCATCAGGCAGTTCGAAGTTTATGGGGCGTGAATATCCCAGGTTAAAAACAGCGGTCCTGCCTTCGATCGTAGCCCTGTATCCAACACCCGAGATCTCGAGAACTCTCTCAAAACCCTTTGTAACGCCGATTACCATGTTGTTGATCAGAACCGCAAAAAGGCCGTGAAGGGACCTTGATTCCCTGCTCCCATCAGCCACCGAAACAGAGATTTTATCGCCATCCATATTCACCTGAACCTTGGGATGCACCTGTCTCTTGAGCTCGCCCTTTGGTCCTTTTACCGTGAGGAGAGCACCTTCAAGTTTAATCTCAACATCTTTTGGTATCGAAATAGGCTTTTTGCCTAAGCGAGACATTCATAACCTCCACCTCTAAATGGGTTTGGCACTAACCAAGTATTTACCACACCGAACAGAGGATCTCTCCACCGGCTTTGTTTTTCCTGGCCTCTCTATCCGTCATGAGCCCCTTCGATGTGGAAACGACGTTGATTCCATAACCATCCAGGACCGTTGGGATACCTTCAGCCTTTTCATAGATTCGACAGCTTGGCTTGCTAACCCTCTTGAGTCCGCCGATCACGGGGACTCCATCTTCATCATATTTCAAAAATATTCTTATGAACCTATGTCGACCATCAGAGACAATCTTCAAATTCTTGATATAACCTTCGGTTTTTAAAACCTTGGCTATGTTGATCTTTAATTTCGAACTGGGAATATTCACCACCTCGTGGGAGGCTCTCACGGCATTCCTGATTCTCGTCAGCATGTCAGCAATAGGATCGGTCATGGTCATTTGCCTTCTCCTTATAACCTTTCACCAATGATAATCCGAAAAGGCCTTACCAGCTTGATTTAACCACCCCTGGGATCTCACCCCTTAAAGCCATATTTCTAAAACAGATTCTACAGATCCCAAATTTACGTATGAAGGCTCTGCTCCGCCCGCAAACAGGGCACCTATTATAGTGACGTGTCGAGAATTTTTGCTTCCTTTGGGCCTTAACAATAAGCGACTTCCTAGCCAATATAACCTCCCTTAACTCGGCTAACTCAGGTGCGGAAAGGCATCCCCAATTGCCGCAACAAAAAAAGACCTTCTGCATCGGTCTTTCCTGTTGTTACAATGGAAATATTCAGGCCTTTCATTTTTTCTATCTTGTCATAGTCGATCTCTGGAAAGATAATAAACTCCTTGATGCCTGTTGAGCAGTTGGCGCGGCCGTCAAAAATTTTGTCCGACAGCCCTCTAAAATCCCTTACCCTGGGAAAGCCAACATTGAAGAGCTTGTCCAAAAAATCGTACATTCTTTCACGCCGCAGGGTCACCATACATCCTATGGGCATCCCTTGGCGAAGCTTGAAACCAGCGATTGACCTCTTGGCCTTTGTCACAACTGCCCTCTGACCGGCAATCAGGCTAAGCTCTTCGATTCCAGCATCAAGTGTCTTGATATTCTGAATGGCCTCTCCCAAACCCATGTTTAACACGGTCTTTTCTACCCGAGGAACTGCCATGATGCTCTTATATCCGAACTCCCTCATCATGGAGGGTACAACCTCTGCTTGATATCTATCCTTCAACCGGGACAATACTACCTCCTGAAAAACTTCACTCATCCATTGGTTCGCCACACTTCTTGCAGACGCGAACCTTGGAGCCATCTTCTAGAATACGTTTCCCAATCCTTGTTGGCTCTGTGCATTTATTGCAAATCATCATTAACTTGGAGACATGTAACGGTGCCTCCTTCTCAATAATTCCTCCCTGGCCAGCCTGCTGGCTCGGCCTGGAATGTCTCTTAACCATATTTACTTTCTCGACAACCACACGCTCTTTCTCTGAGTCCACCTTCAAAACGGTACCAATTTTCCCTTTTTCTTTCCCACCAATAACAATAACTTTGTCATTCTTTTTAATTTTCGGGTGTTTTTTCCTCACTTTTGACGCTCTCGATCTCGGCATATCTGCGATTATCCTTGTTATCAGTCAGGTGATGTGGTTTGACGCTAGAGCACCTCTGGGGCTAATGAAATGATTTTCATAAACCTCTTTGCTCTAAGTTCCCTTGCTACCGGCCCAAAAATTCTTGTCCCTATGGGTTCCCGTTGCTGATTGATCAACACGGCAGAGTTATCGTCAAACTTGATATAAGATCCATCACTTCTCCGGATCTCCTTGGCCGTCCTAACAACAACTGCTCGAACAACGTCTCCTTTTCTGACCTTGGAGTTTGGCATTGCCTCTTTTACGGTTACAACGATAACATCGCCAATACTTGCGTATCTCCGCTTTGACCCTCCCAACACCTTTATGCAGGAGAGTAATTTGGCTCCTGAATTGTCAGCCACCCTCAATGTGGTTTGAGTCTGTATCATTTTCCCGGCTCCGATTCACCCTCGCTAGTCTTGCCAGAAATTGTTCAGCTTTAGCCGTGGGCTTTCTCGATAATATCAATAACCTGCCACCGTTTCCTTTTACTGATAGGGCGACTTTCAATGATCCTCACCTTGTCCCCAATCTGGCACAGATTCCTTGGGTCGTGGGCCATGTATTTGGCGCGTCTCCGAACATATTTCCTGTAACTTCCATGCCTGGTCAATCGTTCTACCAGAACCAGGGTAGTCTTATTCATCTGGTTCTTAATAACCGTCCCTGTAAGTCCTTTTCGCGATCCTCTCTCCGCCATCACCACCTCGTACTATCCTTTTGCCCCGGCAATTCCCAGTTCCCTAATCACTGTTTTTACTCGGGCCAGGTCTCTCTTTGTCTTGAGAATCATAGCTGTGTTGCCCAGTTGTCCAGTGGCTTTCTGGAATCTCAGGTTAAACAACTCCTGCTTTGTCTCTTTTTCCTTTTCCCTGAGTTCTTCTTCGCTCAACTCCTTAAGCTCCTCGGCCCTCATAAGCTCATGATCTCCTGGTCACAAATCTTGTAGCAAATGGAAGTTTATGGCCGGCCAAACGGAAGGCCTCTGCGGCCATGGTGTCCCCAACCCCCTCAAGTTCATAGAGAATTCGTCCTGGCTTTATCACAGCCACCCACCCATCCGGACTGGCCTTACCTTTGCCCATCCTCGTCTCCGCCGGTTTCTTACCGACCGGCTTGTCCGGAAAAACCCGGATCCAGACCTTGCCGCCGCGCTTTACATGCCTTGTTATCGCAACGCGTGCAGCCTCTATTTGTTGGGCAGTCATATGACCACACTCCAAGGCCTGTAGTCCATAGTCGCCAAATCCCAAGGTACTTCCCCGGAAAGCCTTACCCTTTGTTCTTCCTCTCTGTCTCTTGCGAAACTTGACCTTCTTTGGGCTCAGCATGTGTCGTCCCTATTCTTTCTTAGCTTTGTCAGGTAAAATTTCACCTTTGAATATGGTTACCTTCACCCCAATAACGCCGTATGTTGTGAATGCTTCAGCAAAACCGTAATCTATATTAGCCCGAATGGTGTGAAGCGGGACCCTTCCCTCTCGGTACCACTCCCGGCGGGCCATCTCAGCGCCACCCAGCCTTCCGCTACAGGCGATCTTGATGCCTTGGGCACCAAACCTCAAGGCGACACTGACGCTTTTTTTCATGGCCCGCCTGAACGCGACGCGTCGCACCAATTGAAGGGCCACATTCTCTGCCACCAACTGCGCTTCAACCTCGGCTTTTCGTACCTCCTGAATATCAATGATGACCTCGCGATTGATCTCTCTCTCGAGGTCTCTCTTTATCTTTTCAATCTCAGAACCCTTTTTCCCTATGATTATACCAGGTCTGGCAGCATGTAGGCGGATGCGGACTTTGCTGGCGGCCCTTTCAATCTCAATTCTTGCCACCCCGGCCTGGGAGACCTTCTCCTTTAAGAATTTCCTTATTTTGTAATCTTCCAGTACGAAATCGCTGTATTCCCTTCCCGCAAACCATCTGGAATCCCAATTCCTGTTTATCCCCAGTCTAAAACCGAT
>JADHXI010000153.1 GCA_016783065.1 Desulfobacteraceae bacterium
CGAGAATGAGATAGTTTTTTCAAGATCAAGGAAGGCGGAAATTATAACCACAGGAATACATTAAAGTATTTCGAGGATTATAATTTGAGTTTGACGCAGAGATTGGGAAAAATAGCCATTCTCGGACAGCCTCCTAGTGGCTCCAAGGTGGCGTCGAGTGGTGTGTAATGGGCGTTGGGCTCCTTTTCGGGCATCTTTCGTGATACTGAAGATTGCCGGTCTCGGTGAAATGGCCCGGAGGGAGGACCCGGCTTTGGTTATCCCCGGAGGGGATTTAGTCTACTGTGCAATTTGAATGGCTCCAGCTCAATCCTGTCAGGCAGACCCATTTATCTCTGAGCTGGCCCGAGAAATTTATCTCAAAAACTGTTTCATCCAACCAGATGAGAGCGTGCCATGGACTTTACCAAACATACGATTTTAGGCGGGACCGGTCTAAAGGTCGGAAAATTGGGTGTGGCAGCCAGCTACGGAGCACCTGCCAGGGCTTTTGAAGAGGCCTTTGAAAGAGGGTGTAACTATTTTTATTGGGGCTCCAAACGAAAAAGCAGCATGCTCCAGGCCATCAGGAACATATGCGGAAAGAGAAAACGCCATGAACTGGTTATTGTTATACAGAGTTATTCCCGTTCAGCAGTTCTGATGGAGGTCTTTCTAAAGAAGGCTCTTCGATCTCTTGGGATAGACCATGCAGACGTTCTCTTGTTGGGTTGGCACAACAAATCCCCTTCCAAAAGACTCCTGGACAAGGCTTTAGCCATGAAGAAAAAGGGGCTTTTTGGTTTCCTGGGTCTGTCCGGCCACGATAGAGAGCTTTTTCCCCAGCTGGCCCAAGAGGGTATTTACGATCTATTCCACGTTCGCTACAACGCCGCCCACCGGGGTGCGGAAAAAGAAACCTTTCCCCACCTCAGAGGCGAGAGTCGACCCGGCATAGTGTCTTATACAGCAACCCGTTGGGGCCGGCTATTGAATCCGAAAAAAATGCCTCCCGGGGAAAGTCCGCCTTCGGCTGCAGACTGCTACCGCTTCGTCCTTTCAAACCCTGACGTGGACATATGCATGTGCGGACCGAAAAACACCGCCCAAATGAGGGAAGCCCTTCATGTTCTGGAACTTGGTCCCCTCAGCCAAGATGAATTGAAACGAATGAAAAGAATCGGCGATCACGTCCATGCCAATGCAGGGAAGTT
The DNA here is from genome assembly GCA_016783065.1 of Desulfobacteraceae bacterium. Taxonomy (GTDB): domain Bacteria; phylum Desulfobacterota; class DSM-4660; order Desulfatiglandales; family Desulfatiglandaceae; genus JABMQV01. Next base: position 1,194 of record JADHXI010000153.1, read on the forward strand.
CTTCTGGGCCGGGCATGAGTAAAATGATGGACGACTCCTTTCCGCACCACTCTTAATCGGCGTACACACAAGACATCGTGGTACCTTTTCCCATGACTCACTAGACTACTCTCTTCATAGTCATTTCTATAATGTGTTCAAACGCCTAGCGCCTCGATAACCGCTTCAGGTTTTTCGGCAGCTATTTTCAGTAAGGCACGAGCAGGACCTTCAGGTCTTCGCCGACCCTGTTCCCAGTTTTGCAGAGTTGATACACTTACGCCAATCATCATGGCAAATTCTGACTGGGATTTATTCAAGTTCAGACGAATATTCTTGATGTCCAAAGGGTCAAATTGGAAAGTCCTGCCAGGCTTCATTTCCCCGCGTCTGATTTTCCCAGCCTGCTTGAGACTTCCTACAAGATTGTCAAAATCCTTTTTCTTCATTCGAACTCCTCCCTAACCAACTTACTCAACACCAGCCGAGATTTCTTGTAAACATATTCAGGATTAGGGGGTAAGAATTGCAGGTTTCAGGTTGCGGGGGGTATGGTTTTTGATTGATCATTGTTGGGTTGGACGTTGCTGGGTACTGGGCGCTTGTTACTGGTTCAATCCTCTCTTTTCACTCAACCGTTGCTTCAGGCGGGTATACCGCATCTGGGTCTTATTGTTGTTGACGCCGATGGCCAATGCCCTCTTGGTGCCGATCATGATAACCAGCTTCCTGCCACGGGTAACCGCCGTATAGATGAGATTCCGCTGCAACAGCACATAATGCTGGGTCAGGATGGGGATAATCACTGCCGGGTATTCAGAACCCTGGGATTTGTGTACGGTGACGGCATAGGCCAGGACAATCTCGTCCAGTTCGCCAAAATCATAGACCACCTCTCTCCCCTCGAAAGATATGACTACTTCCTGGGTTTCAAGATTCATCCTGGTTATCCTACCCATATCTCCATTGAACACCTCTTTGTCATAATTATTCTTTACCTGCATGACCTTGTCGTTTACCAGCAGCACCCTGTTCCCCCGGCTCAGTCCGCGTTTTTCCGTGTTGAGCGTCTTTTGAAGCTCATTGTTGAGGTTTACAGCCCCGACAATCCCCTTATGCATGGGGGTTAGGACCTGGATCTCTTCCACCGGATCAAACCCGAAACGCAGAGGCACGCGCTCCTTTGTGAGTTCAAGTATGACCTCAAGCACTGCCTCAGGGTCTTCCTGCTCGATAAAATAGAAATCATCCCTTGACCCTGTGGGTCTCAGTGATGGCAGAACCCCATCGTTGATCTTGTGTGCATTGACGATGATAAGGCTCTCCTTGGCTTGGCGGAAGATCTTGTTCAGTTCCACCACCGGCACGATACCCGATGAGATGATGTCCTTCAGTACACTTCCCGCGCCTACCGAGGGGAGCTGGTTCACATCCCCCACCAGGATAAGCGTGCTACGGGGAGGGATTGCCTTGAGGAGATGGTGCATGAGGACCGTATCGATCATAGAGGCCTCGTCCACAATCAGGAGATCGCAGTCAAGCGGTCTTTCCGCGTTTCTCTGAAACCCTCCTTTTTGAAGGCTGTACTCCAGCAACCTGTGAATGGTCCTGGCATGGAAGCCGGTCGCCTCACCCATCCGTTTGGCAGCCCTACCGGTGGGAGCGGCAAGCATGATCTTGACCCGGAGCCTTGAAAAGATCTTCAAAATGGCGTTGATGATTGTGGTCTTTCCCGTACCCGGTCCGCCCGTAATGACAAGCACCTTGTTCCCTGCCGCACACCCTATCGCCTCCACCTGATTCCTTGCCAACGTGATGGAGAGTTGGGCCTGCACCCACGCGATTGCCTTCTCTGAATCGATATCCCTGATGGATTTGGGGTTCCGTATCAATTCCTTGAGCCGTTCGGCCACCCTGGTCTCGGAAAGATGGAAACGGGCAAGATAGATTCCCTTGTTGTTTTCCCGGTACTCCCCTGCCCCGCTATTCAAGTCTTCAGCAACGACCCGTTTTTCAAAGACCAGTGTGGCCAGTGCCTTGGAAATGACCTCACGACCCACCTCAAGTACTTCCTCACACTTCTTGAGCAAGGATTCATAAGGGAAATAGACATTCCCCTCATCTGCCAGTTGATTCAGGACATAGAGTATACCTGCCTCTGCCCTCAGGGGGGAATCCCTGTCAAAACCCAGTTTCTGTGCAATACGATCGGCCGTCAGAAAACCGATACCAAAGATATCGGTCGCCAGGCGGTATGGATTTCCTCTAACCACCTGGATTGATCGATCCCCGTATCGCTTGAATATCTTTGTGGCATACCCAGAACTCACGTCATGGGTCTGAAGAAAGAGCATAACCTCCCGGACCTCCTTCTGCTCCTCCCAGGCCCTCTGGATCATCCCTATTCGTTTTTTCCCGATGCCATGCACCAGGGCCAGACTTTCAATCCTGTTTTCGATGACGTCCAGGGTTTGTTTGTCGAATTTCTTTACAATCCGTTTGGCCATTACCGGCCCTATCCCTCCTATCAGGCCGGAACCCAGGTATTTCTGGATGCCGTACACAGTGGCCGGAATCGATGTCTCATATTGAGCTATCTTGAATTGTCGCCCATATTTGGGATGGTTTGACCACTCACCCCTTAACTTGACCACCTCACCCGGCATAGGGGCCATCAGGTTTCCCACGACGGTTACCAGGTCATGTTGCCCAAACACCTTTATCTTGGCGATGGTGTAGCCGTTTTCTTCGTTTGTGTAAGTGACCCTCTCGATCTGACCCTCAAGATCAACCAGCATGGCCCTGCCCGTAAAACGATATAATTTTATTCTGGAGTGGTGGAGTAATGAAAGCCTTAGGCCTCAACGAAAATCCAGTGATTGACATTAACGATTGAAAATTGACGATTGAAAATTGAATATTTGAGGAACTGAAGTCCTCGGTTCCAGATAACGCTACGGCTGATTTCAGTAAGGATTAACCACTCATTGATGACCCTTTGGATTGATTATTAGTAATTGATGATTGTCGATTGAAAAACAAAAAAATACTGACCAATAATAAAAACAGGTACCAGAGGGTGTAACTCACGGCCGTTGGTAAAGGATAGCCATCCACACCGTATCAAACGAGGAGTTTATCGTATTTGGAGTAACGGAGTAATGGAGTATCGGAACGGATGAATCGTTGCAATTATGGGCAAATATGCAACGTATTTGGATCTCGGGGTAACAAGGATCGAAGGATACAAATTAGATCTTTTTCCGCTTTTGGACCCAACACTCCAATACTCCAGTACTCCAACACTCCTGATTTACACCCGGTACCAGATGAACAAAGACTGATAGTGAACGGTCATAGTTTCCGTAAATCCCACATCCTGACACCCAATACCTTTCAAAGATCCCGCCAAAGGCGGGGAAACCTACTGCAATGAATCAATAGCTTAACTTCAATAAACTATCTTCGCATATTGTCCCTCCCCAATCACGCTACAAACTGAGACTCTAATATAGTGGTGGCGCATTTAATAAAACCTACTTTTGATCATAGATTTTGTCAAGAATTTACACATGTTAGGCCTGGACTATGGAAGGCCGCAGGAACAAGATGTTTCATTGACAGACCGCCTCCTTTGCCCTATATTCCGGTGACCGTTCAGGGTTCAGAGGTTCAGGGTTCATTATGGACGACAATGGATGGATTTAAGATGTTGCCGGACAAAGATTTCATTGACGAGATAAAGGGGTTCCTGGATGAAGAGGAAGGGATGCGCCTTTACGAAACCGCGCTGAAAGCCAGCAGATTAGGCCCCTGCCTCGAAATAGGGAGCTACTGCGGCAAATCCACCATTTACCTTGGTGCGGCCTGTCGGGAAAACAGCGGCATACTCTTTTCCATCGACCATCATATGGGCTCCGAGGAACAACAACCCGGTGAGGAATACTTTGACCCTGACCTGTTTGATAAGGACTCTGGCCTTGTGGATACCTTTAAAGAATTCCGAAAAACTATTGAAAAAACAAGTTTATTCAATACAGTTGTCCCCATTGTCAGTCGCTCCAACGTGGTCGCCCGATTGTGGTCAACGCCCCTCAGCCTCGTCTTCATAGACGGCGGCCACTCTTATGAAGCCGCCCGCGACGATTACAGATGCTGGGCAAAACACCTTATCCCGAGCGGCTATCTCCTTATCCACGATATCTTTGATGACCCCAAAAAGGGAGGCCAAGCCCCCTATCAGGTATATGGACTGGCGCTTGAATCGGGCCTTTACCGGGAACTTCCCATGACCGGGACCTTGGGGGTCCTCAAAAAAACTGAAGATTGACATTTGAAAATTGAATATTGCCGGGGGCCCTCGCCTTTCAGCGTGCCAACAGGTGATATATTTTGTAGTAACCCATATTTGACCAAACAGCTTCAAAGCCGAAGTCAAGAACCAATCTGACAACACCACACATTCAGATTTGGAATCGGATATCTCAGGTTTACTCAATTTCCCCGACTTGAAGATATCACAGGTTTTTGAACTTGATGATATGTTTGGTTTCTGTCAAGGTATCAAAGGTAAGGATAAGCCTAAAATTAGTTAGCATACAAAGCAATATTTGATATTGGGTAGATTCCAGTATATGTTAAGAAACCTTGCGTTTTGACGGCCATCGGATTAAGATAATTTGCATATGTAAACATGAATCGGTCACTTTTCATATTTTGCGCGGGCAGTCTTCACCGATTTTCCCTGATGTGAAACGGAACCTTAATGCAAGTATCATAGGATCCGAGGTGCTGCTCAATACCATAGAAATCTTGACCATATTGTTTTATTTCTCAAGTCCACAATCGATCACTGTAAAGAGATTCTTGAAACCCGTTTTTCTCTTGACTTAGGCACTTTTTACTATTACACTAGATATAAGTATTCTCACTGTTCATTCAACCTCAAATCAGAGATTATCCCATGGAGAATATCCTCAAACTATGCCTACCTCGCCCTTAGCGGAATGTGGGTGTTTCGTTAAGGGCCGCTACCTTTAATTGACTGACGCTTACATAAACACACTTCAGGAAAATTAGGAGGCACCAATGGCTGATCGAGTACTTTTTATAGGTTGGAATCACCCGGTTGTAGGTCGGGAACAACAGGCGATGGAACTGTTTCAGAAAGTGGTAGAATTCTACGGTAAATTGCAGGCTGACGGCCGAATCGAGAGTTTTGAACCGGTGATCCTTGCCGCTCATGGCGGCGATTTGAACAGGTTTTTTCTGCTCAAAGGCGAAGCGGGAAAGCTCGCTGAGCTCCGGGAAGATGACGCTTTTGTTCAGATCGTTATGGAAGCGGGGTATTGGCAAGGGTATCGCCAGGGGACTGGCTGGAGCTTGAGCAAATGTTGTCATAGGAGCTCGCAACAAGGAGAAGATTGATGAGGTTGTAGCGGAGATAAAGAGGGGTTTTGGCGTGGATGTACTTGGCCTCACAGTGGATGTCCGTAATCCAACTGAGATACAAGAGATGGTGGAAGAATCTTCTAAAATGCTAAGGCGAATTGATATAGCCGTAGCCAATGCCGGAATGGGTTTTCACAAATCGCCTTTGGATTTGAAGATTGATGAGTGGGATGAGAATGTCCAGGTCAATCTGCGACACACCTTTCTACTTGCCAAGGAAGTATTCCCTCACATGAAGAAGTTAGGTGGAGGCAAAATCATCACCTTAGGTTCAATGACGTCCATTTTCGGAATTGCTTTTCTTCCTTCCTATGGGGCAAGTAAAGGTGGTGTTATGCAACTTACAAGGAGTCTTGCTGTTGCCTGGGCCCGAGATAATGACCAGGTAAACTGTATACTCCCTGGATTCATAAATTCAGGCCTTTCTGCTGAAACCAAAAAAGAGGTCCCAGAGTTTGAGCAGGCTGTTATAAACCGAACGCCTGCAGGTAGGTGGGGTGACCCTATAGACTTGGCCGGTACAGCCGTTTTTCTTTCAAGTCCTGCGTCTGATTTTATTACTGGTGCAGCAATCCCTGTGGATGGAGGATACTCGGTTCAGGGCTGATTCCTTGCACAGCATCTGATCAGGCATTTCATGGGACCTGTCCTGCTAGCGTATCCTTCCATACAAGTTCTGACGGTTAAGAGAATTCCGATGAACTAAAATCTGGTTAAGAAAGGATGGAAAAACCGAGTCTTAATTGAACAGAAGTGAAGCATTTTTGAAAGGGTGCCTTTTTATAAATCACTTAAACATAAAGCTTTTCGATTCCTATTTTTTCCCACAAAGAACATTGTGGTTATCGTCTACAATGCGGTGAGTAAATCTTTAGATTTAAGGAGTGGTACTATGAAAAGAGCGATAATGATGAATTCCGAGGACAATGTTGCAACTGCACTAGAGAAGTTAGATGAAGGTTCTCTCATTAGAGTTGATTCATCGTCCCAAGAGAACGTTAAAGATGTGACAGCCAAACAAGCCATATCATTTGGGCACAAAATTGCGGTCATTGCTATTATGAAAGGGGATAATGTCGTCAAATATGGTGCAGTCATTGGAAGTGCCTCGCATAACATTGAGCCCGGCGACTACGTTCATGTCCACAATGTGATAAGCAATCGTATGCAAATGCCCGAAATATGGTATCGATAGGAGGAGGATTAAAAGATGAAATTCAATGGATACGAGAGATCGGATGGTTCAGCTGGAGTCAGAAATATTCTTTTGGTTATGGCCGTGGCCGACTGTAGTGAGCCTGTTGCCAGAATGATTGCCGATGGAGTTGATGGGGCGGTGGCTGTTACGCAGCATCATGGATGCATTTGTGGGGAGATGGTCGCCAACGCTCTCATTGGTGTAGGGGAAAACCCCAATGTTGCGGGAGTCCTTTTGGTGGATATGGGGTGCGAGGGCATGCCCGCACGTTCTTTAGGACAGATGATAAGAAGAACAAAGAAACCGGTGGAATGGATCTCCATTCAAGGGTTGGGCGGAACCAATAAGACTGTGGCAACGGGGAAGGAGATTCTTGAAAGATTTTCACAACAAGTTATGACAGCAAAAAGGACAGAAATTGACGTCAGTAGACTTGTTGTCGGCGTTAAATGCGGGGGGTCGGACACCACTAGTGGCCTTGCAGGTAATCCAGCAGTGGGAGCGTTTACAGATATGCTCATAGACGCGGGTGGGTCGGTTATCATGAGTGAGCCTATAGAAGCAGTCGGTGCTGAAGAACCATTGGCAGAGAGAGCCATCAATGAAGATGTGAGAAAAGAAATTTACAGAATGATCGGGAATGAGGAGAAAAGATGGTCCGTTCCCGGAGCACAACTGGAGTTCATGTGCAAGGGAAATATAGACGGCGGTCTGACCACAATAGAAGAAAAATCAATGGGTGCAATACACAAGAGCGGCAGCAGGCCCATAATGGGCGTATTGAGGAACGATGATAGAAAACTGGAAAAAGTTCCGAAATCAGGGGGATTTTATCTGCTGGATGACACCCACTTGGAGATGATGAGCTTTTCCTCTATGGCGGCAGCCGGGGCTCAAATAGTGATCTTTGTCTCAGGATGTGGCGCAACTATCGGCCACGCGGTTTTACCAATGATAAAGGTAACGGGAAATCCAGAAACCTATAGGCGAATGTCAGAGGATATGGATATCAATGCAGGCACGATTATAACCGGTGAGGAATCAATTGATTCAGTTGGGAAAAGAATCCTTGATGAAGTTATTCAGGTTGCATCAGGGAAAGTTACGGCGGGCGAGACATTCGGATATTCCAGTTTTTCCGTCTACCGTAAGGATCCAAGGCTTGAAGCACTTTTGAACCTGTCCCAGAAGTTGCCGTAAGAAAACCATGCCTTCGATCCCAACATCGATCTAGCCGAAGATCTTTGTCGACAGTCGAGATCGAATTTTGTCTGCAACGGGTCAAAGAAGACCGCAGCCAATTTCTCTTATTCCGTGACAGACGCGATGTTGATCTCTCTCTGAGGAGTCAAAAAAAGTACTTTAGACAGCGCGTCTCGACGGTAGTCTGATGCCAGGTGATCCCAAATACCCTGCCAGTGGCCGGGTAAGATATCCTTGCTAAAGGAAGAGCATTCTGGAACGCTGGAGAATAATACGGAATTTAAGGAGATGAACAGATAAAAACAGGGGGAGAGTGTGAGACTAAAAGATAAAGTGGCAGTGGTCACTGGATCGACAAGGGGGATCGGCGAAGCGATTGTTCGCGTTTTCTACAAAGAAGGTGCAAAGGTTGTAATAACCGGTCGCGATGAAAAGAAGGGGCAGGCCGTCAGGAAGGATCTCGAAAAAGACAGCATCAATGAGAGGTTTTCCGATGGGAAACCCCGATTCCTTTTTAGCAAATGCGATGTCAGTGTCAAAAAGGATATACTAAAACCCATGTTTGCCACTTTGAAAGTGTAAGCACTTGAAATATCGAGTAATAGTAAATAAACAAAGCAGATTATTCGGCGTAAATCAAATTATTGTTTGCTTTCTCTACTATCTTACGATTTATTAAATTCGGTAAACC
>JADHXI010000154.1 GCA_016783065.1 Desulfobacteraceae bacterium
GGTCTTCTCGTTTTTATCTCTCGCTTGAAGACGATCTCCTGAGGATATTCGGCTCTGACAAGATCTCGTCCATCATGGATCGGCTGGGTATGGAAGAGGGCGAGCCTATCGAGCACAGTTTGATTTCACGCGGCATTGAGAACGCCCAGAGAAAGGTTGAGGGCCATAATTTTGATATAAGAAAGCACCTGATTGAATATGACGATGTGATGAATAAACAAAGGGAGGTTATTTATTCCCTCAGACGAGACATCCTGGACGGCGAAGGGCTTGAAGAGATTGTAGAGAACATGATCGATGAGAAGGTGGAAGATCTGGCTGACCGATGGATCGACCCCAAGGAATATCCAGAAGCCTGGGATATCCAGGGCCTGCTAAGCGGCCTTTCCAGGCTTTTCGGGTTCCGGGCCAAAATCACCCCTGAGCATATGGGTGAAGAGGCCTTTGATGCCCTGAACCCGGAGACCCTAAAAGAAATGATCAAAGAGCAGACCCATGCTGCCTATGAGGAGAAAGAGAAACTTTTCGGAAAGGAAGACCTTGAACAGCTTGCACGTTTTATTATGCTCCAGATCATAGATAACCAATGGGTGATGCATCTTCAGAACATGGAGCAGATGAAGGAGGGTATTGGACTTCGGGGGTATGGCCAACTTGACCCGCTCAAAGAATATCAAAAAGAAGGTTTTGGACTTTTTGAAGGGCTCATGGATGGGATCAGGGAAGAGACCCTGGGTACGCTTTTCCGAATTCAGCTTGCAAGACGGGGGCCTGACGAGACGCCGAGAAAGAAAAAGAAACAACTGCAAATGAGCCATGGAGGAGATGGCTCGCAGGTTGCCACGGTCAAGAGAAAGGGGCAGAAAATTGGCAGAAATGCCCCCTGCCCCTGTGGGAGCGGGAAAAAGTATAAGAAGTGTTGTGGGGCGAATAAGTGAGGCTTTGGGGAGTTACAAGTGAATAAAGTCAGAGGGGGTGACTGGTTTCGGGACTTGAGGTCTATTGGACATGGAAATGGACACGAAAAAATACACAGTTCGGGGTTTTAGGGCGTCGGCCCTGTCCGCGGGGCTCAAGAAAGACGGTGCCCTGGATTTGGCCTTGATTGCCTCGGAAGCGAAGAGCGTGTCGGCTGGGATATTTACCACCAACAAGGTCAAAGCGGCGCCGGTCCTCGTGAGCCACGAGCACATCGGAGACGGAAAGGCAAGGGTTGTCATTGCCAATGCAGGTAATGCCAATGCATGTACCGGCTCAGTGGGTCTGAGGGACGCCCGTCGGACGGCTGAGCTTGTGGCCAAAGAACTGGGCGTCCCGCCCGAGGAGGTCTTGGTTGCCTCAACGGGCGTTATAGGCCAGCCATTCAACATGGGGGCAATCGAAAATTCTATTCCCGACCTGGCCGCCGGTTTGTCACCGGATGGCATCCCTCTGGCTGCCCAGGCCATCATGACCACGGACTCCTTTTCCAAGATCGCCTCTTTTGATGGAGATATCCGCGGGGAACCTTACAGGATACTGGGACTTGCCAAGGGGGCCGGTATGATTATGCCCCAGATGGCCACCATGCTCTGTTTCGTCCTGACCGATATCATGATTGATGCAAAAGATCTGAGGAAGGCCCTTGTTTGCGCCGCGGAAAAGACATTCAACCGCATCACGGTGGATGGCGACACAAGCACCAATGACATGGTGCTGGCTTTGGCCAACGGGTTTGCAGGGAATAAGACCCTATCTGAAGAGGAGTTGGGAGATTTCAAGACCGGGCTGGAGAGGGTGATGGGAGAGCTTTCCCGTATGATGGTCAGGGATGGAGAGGGCGCCACAAAGGTCGTTCATGTGAGGGTAAGGGGTGCTGCAAACGACAGAGATGCCCTGAGGGCCGCAAGGACCGTCGCCAATTCGAGTCTGGTCAAGACTGCCTTTTACGGTCAAGACCCAAACTGGGGGAGGATCATGGCGGCCCTTGGGAGGGCAGAGATCCAAATGAAAGAAGAAACCGTGGACATATGGATTGATGGGGTCCAGATCGTAGAGGGAGGGTTGGGCAAGGGGGAAGAGGCGGAGAAGACGGCGGCCAAGAAAATGGGCCTTGAAGAATTTGTTCTTGAGATCGACCTCCACCAAGGCATTTTTCAGGACCAGATCATTACCTGTGACCTGACCCACGACTATATAACGATTAACGCGGATTATCGAACGTGAGGAACCAAGAACAGGGAGGCTAAGATGTTTGCAATCATTATGTGCGGAGGGTCGGGGACACGGTTCTGGCCAGTCAGCCGGAGGCGCAAACCCAAACAGTTCCTGGATATAACCGGCCGGGGTCCTATGGTGGTGGAGACCTGTGACAGACTCAGACCGGCAATCCGAGACGAAGAGATGATACTTGTTCTGGGACAGGAACACCTGGAACATGCGAGGGATCTTTTCAGAGGCCGGGGAGTCCACATGGTGGCTGAGCCTGTTGGAAGAAATACGGCCCCCTGCATCGGACTCGGCGCCATTTATGCACAGCACTTGGGGTGCAAAGAAGCAGTGGCATTTCTTCCTGCTGATCACTTTATTGGTGACCCTTCTTCTTTCCTCAGGGCCCTTGAAGCGGCAGGGAAGCTTGCTGCGTCGGGAGGAATTGCGACCCTGGGTATCGTGCCCAGCAGGCCCGAAACCGGTTACGGGTATATACGCAGGGATTCAGAGTTGATCGAGGCTGATGGCGGGGGTGCATACAGGGTTCTGGCGTTTGTGGAGAAGCCTGATCTTGAAACAGCGCGTCGATATCTCACGGACGGTGACTATTACTGGAACGGAGGCATTTTTGTCGCCACCCCCGAGACTATCTTAAGGGAGATGGAAAGACATCTTCCGGATCTTCATAAAGGATTGATGAGATTAAGGGATGCGTTGGGAACGGAAAGGTTTGAGGCTAAGTTAAAAGAGGTCTATGAAGAGTTGGAAGGCATCTCCTTTGATTACGGCATCATGGAAAAGACCGGAACAGATGTTTATGTGGTGCCGTGTGAGTGCGGATGGAGCGACGTGGGTTCATGGGCCTCCCTTTATGAGCTAAAGACCAAAGAACATGACAAGAATCAAAACCTCACCGATGGAGAGACGCTCTTGGTCGACTGCGAGAAAAGCTTTATTTCCTCCCAGAGCGGGCGGCTGGTGGCCTGTCTGGGAATCAACAACTGTCTGGTGGTGGATACTCCTGATACGGTCCTGGTGAGCGATCTCAATCGATCACAGGAGATTCGAAAGATTGTCGATCAACTCAAAAAAAGCGGGAAGGAGAAACTGTTATGAAGGCTCATATCTTCCGGGAATACGATATCCGCGGGATCTATCCTGACGAATTGAATAGGGAGACAACTCGCGTGCTGGGCCTGGGATTTGGAACCTATTTCCAAACCAACGGCGCTGGGCGGATTTCACTGGGCCGGGACTGCCGGTTGAGTTCTCCTGAGCTGGCAGAAGGGCTCAAGAAAGGCCTTTTGGAGTCGGGGATGGAGGTGGTGGACCTGGGTGTGATACCTACCCCGGTCCTCTATTATTCACTCCATAATATGGACGTGGATGGCGGGATAGAGATAACCGGGAGCCATAACCCACCTGAATTCAACGGCTTCAAGATTTGCCTGGGTCATATGTCTGTCTTTGGCCAGGAGATCCAGAAGATCAGGGAAATCATTGAATCGGGTGATTTCAAACGCGGGGCGGGTAAACTGGAAGAATCTGAGATCCTCACATCCTATATCAAATATGCAGAAGAGAACATTCAGTGCGGTCCGGTCAAACGTAAGGTGGTGGTGGATGGCGGAAATGGGGTCGGTGGTCCGGTCGGCACCGAGATCTACAAACATCTGGGGTTTGATGTGGTTCCTCTTTTCTGTGAACCGGACGGAAATTTTCCAAACCATCATCCCGATCCCACAATTCCAAAAAACCTTGATACTATGATATCAAAGGTCAAGGAGACATCCTCAGACCTTGGAGTCGCCTATGACGGGGATGCGGACCGGATCGGCGTTGTTGACCCGGAGGGAAACATCATTTGGGGAGATCAGTTGCTGATTATTTTTTCACGGGATCTCTTGAAGCGCCATCCGGGCGGCAAGATCATCGGGGAAGTCAAGTGCTCCCAGGTGCTTTATGACGACATAGAGAAGCAGGGTGGAAAGGGGATCATGTGGAAGGTGGGGCATTCCCTGATCAAGAGCAAGATGAAAGAGGAAGGTGCACTCCTGGCTGGGGAGATGAGCGGTCACATATTTTTTAGCGAGCGCTACTTTGGTTATGACGATGCCATCTATTCAGGCGCGCGCCTTTTGGAGATACTCTCAAAGTCGGAAAAAGGCGTAAAGGACCTCCTGGCCGGAATCCCCAAGATGGTCAACACCCCTGAGATCCGCATGGGTTGCCCTGACGAGAGGAAGTTCGAGATTGTTGCCCAGATGGTGGAGGAATTCAAAAAGGAGTACCGGGTCATAGATGTGGATGGAGCTCGAGTCCTCTTTGATGGGGGTTGGGGGCTGGTGAGGCCCTCAAACACCCAACCCGTTCTGGTGCTGCGTTTTGAGGCGACAGATGAAAAACGCCTTGAAGAGATCCGGAAGATCTTTATGGACAAACTGGAGAAAAAACTGTAGCACCCACAGGGTTTGGACAAACTTCAAGATCCATTTTCATTGGAATTTCATCCTGGCGAGTATCACGAAGATCTCTTTTTCCCGTGACCGGAGTACCTTTTTCCGGGCTTCGATTTCAAAGATTTCCGATACCTCCCTAAAAAATCCGATGCTTGTCTTACGGGCCCTTTCAGCGAGTATTATTTCACCTCCGGGCCTCAGGTAGGTTTTGAAAAGGTCCAGGAGAGGTTCATAATCCTTTTCACTGTAAAGAATCTCAGATCCAACAATATAAGTAAATGATCCCTCCAACCGTGGCCTGTTCCAGTCCAACGCCTTGATCTCCAGATCCCCCCTTTCATCGAGACCATTATTATGTGCGTTGGCCCGGGCAAAATTGAGGGCATCGGGGTTGTATTCGGTCATGGTCACCTGATGTCCGAAGGAAGCGGCGACCACTCCCACCAGGCCCAGGCCACTGCCAATTTCAAGAAAGCGTTTCTGGGGATCGGGGGTGATTCGGGCGAGATAGTCGGCCAGGACAATGGATGCCTCCCACAGTTTGGACCATAAGGGAAAATCGTGGAATATGTCCTCCGGGTCCACAAAACCATCAAGGGATTCAGGGACAAGAACGTTGAATCTCTTCCCTCTTATTACCACCTCCTTGGTGTCGGTCTCATAGTTCCTGTCAAACGATTTCGATGAAAACATAAAGTCAGGTTCCACCGCCCTCTTTTAAACGGCAGGCCTCAAACATGGGTAGACACCCCCAAAGGTGTGCTGAACCTGACGGGGTGTGATACAATTTCACTTACCCACGTACTTCCCCTCCTTGAACTCGCCAACCGATTTTTTACCGTCAGAATAGGTCGCGGTACCTTTCCCATGGGGTTTGTCGTCTTTCCATTCTCCCACATATGTCACAACATCTGGGTAGGTATAAGTCCCTTTACCATGCTTTTTGCCATCCTTGAATTCCCCTACATATTTTCTCCCATCAGGGGAGGTAACGGTTCCGTGTCCATTGAATTTACCGTCTTTCCATTCTCCCACATATTTTCCATGAGGAAAGGTCTTTGTCCCCTGTCCATTCTCGCAATTACCCTCTATGCATTCCCCAAAAAGGTTTGCAGGGAGAAAAAAAATCAACAATAGGAAAGAAACAAACATGGCCCTCTTTTTCATTATTATCTCCTTTTCTTTCAATGTTCCCATAAAGTGGTCAGTGAAAATCCCTCACAACCACTATAGTCAACAGTTTCCAACTTACCTATTAAGTAAGAGTTCTCAAAAAGTTCGGGCACCGTGGGGTTCAGCTGTTTCTTTCCGGCGCTCTCTAAACCTGTCGTGGTAGCGTGGCTGATATTTGGGGTTTTGACAAAAGCATGGAGAAGACAATAAGGGTTCAGGAGGAGAAAACCCCAAATATCAACCACTGCGAAAGTGAAAATTAAATCCACTTTGAGAGAGCGCCGGAAAGAAACACCCGAACCCCACTCCAGAAATCCTATTATTTTTCCCGGACTTATCGAGAAGTTACCATTTCCCCAAGACTCATTTGCTTTTTTTTACCACCTTCAGGCTCAAAAAGCCAGCTTTCATCGTTGGTGTGGTATCTTTCTGTGATCTGTCATGGCCCCTGAATTGTGATACACCCAACGCGTATCCCCATTACTCGACGGCCTATCGGTTGTGTTCGGAATCGTGGGAAGCCACTTCCCGCAAGCGCGGTGCTTTACACCTCAACTTGTTGCATGATTTTTTGTTGACACGCAACGGCCTTTTCCTTATCATCCGTCGCTTAAATTTTGAACCTTTGTGGTTGCTTCTCCATGGAGAGGCGAAACAGGCTTCAACAATCATCAATACTCAATTTTCCGGTCTACCTTGTTAGGCAACTCCGGCAGGGTTTATCCGGGTGATAATGAAGGAGAGGATCTCATGATCCATGTGAAAGGGTTGACCAAATATTTTGGGGATCTGTGCGCAGTGAATCAGATCGATTTGGACATCCCAAGAGGAGAAATCATGGGTCTTTTGGGCCCAAACGGGGCGGGAAAGACCACCACCTTGCGGATGCTAACCGGTTTTCTAAGGCCCACCGCTGGAAGTATTCACGTAAAAGACTACGCCGCTGATGAAGAAGCCCTTGAGATCAAAAAACTCATTGGCTATCTTCCTGAATCGGCACCCCTTTACCATGATATGCTGGTCTATGACTACCTGAACTATGTGGCAGACATCCGAGGGTTGGAAAAGGATCGGAAACAATCCCAGATAAGGCGCCTGGCTGACCTGTGCGGCATCAGTGAAGTCATGCACAGACCCATCGGCGAACTTTCAAGGGGATATAAACAGCGGGTAGGTCTGGCCCATTCCATGATGAATGATCCTGAGATATTGATTGTGGACGAGCCCACTTCAGGTCTGGATCCAAACCAGATCGTGGAGATCAGAGATATTATACGAAAGATCGGAAAAGAGAAAACCGTTATCCTCTCTACCCATATCCTCAGTGAGGCAGAGGCCACCTGCGACCGAATCGTCATTATCGACCGGGGAAAGATCGTGGCTGACGGGAGTACAGAGACCCTTAGCCGATCTGCCAGCGGTGAATTGGTCATAAATATCTCCCTCAAAGACGCTGATTTTGACTCGGTAAAAGCTGAACTGGGTTCAGTTGAGGGCGTACGGACCACAACCCTCCTCAAAGGGGATAATGAGGCAGGTGACACCCTTGATGTCAAGGTCACTTGTGAGGGTGTTGGGGATATAAGGGGAGAGATATACCGGAAAATCAAAGAGACCGATTGGGTCCTCCTGGAGCTTCACCGGGAGACCAAGACACTTGAAAACATATTTAGAGAACTCACCAGGGAGAACTGATATGCGACAGGTAACCAATATTTGCAAGAAGGAATTTAGGAGCTATTTTGTATCTCCCATCGCCTATATTGTCATATCGATCTTCCTGCTGGTGACGGGCTGGTTCTTTTTTTCCGTCTTCTTTCTTTATGACCAGGCCAATCTCAGAAACTTTTTTCAACTCCTTCCCATTATCTTTTCTTTTGTGGTGCCGGCCATCACCATGCGACTGTTTTCGGAAGAATTGAATGTGGGTTCCTACGAGATACTTCTGACCATGCCGGTTACCTTCTGGGACGTCGTTTTGGGAAAATTTCTGGCCGGCGTTGGATTCCTGGTGTGTTTGTTGGTTCCCACGGTTTCATATCCCATTACGGTCTCATTCTTGGGCCAGTTGGATTGGGGGCCGGTTCTAGGAGGATACATCGGGGCGGTCCTGCTGGGGGCGACCTTCACGGCCATCGGGCTTTTTGCCTCATCGCTCACCCGGAACCAGATCACTGCCTTTATCATTGGGGTGGCTATCTGTTTTGCTCTCACCGTGATAGACAGGACGCTTTTTTTCCTTCCCCGCACAGCATTGGGATTCATAGGGTACCTGGGGGCGGACTTCCATTTTCAGAACATCTCAAGGGGCATTGTTGATTCAAGGGACATCCTGTATTTTTTGAGCGTCAGTTTTGTGGCCCTTTATGGAGCCCGTTTGGTCATACAGGAGAAAAGTTAAGGAGAAATAGGAATGGGCTTAAAAAAAAGATCAGGGAGTTATGTCAAGTTTTTTGCCTACCTGATTATCATTGTCTTGATGAATATGGCGGCCACCACCCTCTTTTTCAGGTGGGACCTGACAAAAAATAAGGTCTTCTCGATTTCTGAGGCCAGCCAGCAGGTGGTGTCGACACTCTCCGAACCGTTGACCATAAATGTCTTTTTCACCAGTAATGTTCCGGCGCCCTATAACAATGTGGAGCAATATCTCCGTGACCTCTTAAAGGAGTATTCCATCTACGCGAATCAATATTTCAACTATCGTTTTTACAATGTGAGCGCCGAAGAGGGGGACATCGAGAAAGAAGCCAAAAAGAACCAGGAGCTGGCCAATAGCTATGGCATCTATCCTGTTCAGATTCAGACCGTGGAAAAAGATAAGGTAAAATTCCAAAAGGTATATATGGGGCTGGTGATGATCCATGGGGATATCCTGGAACGGCTTCCCACCATCACTTCCACCGAAGGCCTGGAATATCAACTCACAACGGGCATCCGAAAGCTCAACAACAAAGTCGGAGCGCTTTTGGGCCTGCCGGGAAAAATCCGGATCAGACTGTTTCAATCTTCTTCTCTGGAGGAAGTTGCCCCCTTCATGCGTTTGGACAGGCTTTCGGAGATTCCCGGGGAATTGAAAAAAATCGTTGAAGAACTGAATAAAAAGAGCTTTGGAAAACTGGAATTTGAGTATCTGAACCCCACCGAGGACCCGGGTCTCAAAAAAGAATCGGAAAAGTACAATATCCTGAAACTCGAATGGCCTGCCTTCCCCGACAAAAATATTCAACCTGGAAACGGCTCAATTGGCCTGGTAATGGAATATAAGGACAGGATTGTGGAAATTCCGCTGGTAAATGTCCTGCAACTCCCCATCATCGGCACCCAATACCAGATGGTTAATCTGAACAAGATGGATGAGATAATAAACGAGAATCTGGAATCGCTGATTGACATCAATCAGGAGCTTGGTTATCTGGCGGACCACGGGACACTCAAATTTGCCAGACCCTCACCCATGGACCCCACAGGCCGGGCCGGGGGCCCTCTCACAAACTTCCAGAAACTTGCCTCACAAAATTACACCATAAAGGAAGTCGCTCTAAAAGAAGGGACCATCCCCGAAGGCTTTCAGTGTCTCGTGATTGCACGGCCAACAGAGGCATTCACCGACTATGAACTGTTCCAGATCGATCAGTTCCTCATGAGGGGAAATAGCCTGGCCCTGTTTGTGGATGCCTTTAAGGAGGTCATGCCCTCCCAGAACATGCCTCAGCAATATGGCCAGGGTCCGCAATATATCCCCATCGATACAGGCCTCTCAAGGCTCCTGGAGCATTATGGCATCCGCATGAAGAAATCTTATGTTCTGGATGAAAGCTGTTTCAGGCAGGCAATGCCCAAACAGCTTGGTGGTGGAGAAAGGGCGATCTATTTTGCTCCGTTGAT
>JADHXI010000155.1 GCA_016783065.1 Desulfobacteraceae bacterium
CACACACCAGGCTCAACAATGGCATCCAGGAGATTGATCACGAGATACCCGCCCATGGCCTTGATCAAAGACCCTGCCTTTATCTTGCTAAAATCGGTCCGCCACATTCCGGCACGGTCCACCACCCGCTCAATGCTCCCAAAGATATTCCGGTAGGTGGGATATGCCTCAATGATGACTGGTGGGCCTTTTTGCTCGCTATTGTCCACCAGTAAATTTACCTGATAGGGTTGAAAACGGTCCGCCTCAGGAAGCAAGGAGGAAACCCCCGGCATCTGTGTTTGGGGTTGGGGCATAAATATCTGGAGATTATCGGCCATGTCTTCAAGCATGCTATCCAGATATTCCTTGATCTGTTTGTTCTCATGTTTCTTGTCTACACGTTGGGCCAGTCTGGAGGCACTTTTTATGAACATCATCCGATCCATTTTTTCCATTTTTTCTTGGATTTCCTTTTGAAGATCCCTGAGCTCGAGGAAAATCTGTTCGATCTGTTCCCGCAATTTGGTGTGTTTCTCTTTCATGGCCTCAAACTCATCCTTGGGAAACCTCTCCTTTTCGACCATGGCCTCCACCTGATCTATGTGCAGCGGCTTCCCATCAACCAGAGGCATGACTTCAGGCCGTTTGACCTGTCCCACCTGGACGTCCACCAGGCTAAAGCCCTCCTCTTTCACTTTCTCATCCAGGTCCTTGAAAAAGCCCTTCCCCTTTGCCTCGTAAGCGGCCATAACCTCTTTTTTGCTGTTAATATACTCCTGGCTCTCAAAGAGCTGAGGGATCTCTTTTTTCAAGGTCTCCACGAGATCGCGGACGTCTTTCTTGAAGGCAATTCCCCCACCCCCCTTGAGACGCAACAAGATAGGCGCCTCCGAATTCTTGAAATTATTCATGTAGCAGTAGTCGTCTGGAACTTTTCCATCCTTGGATATCTCTTTGAGCAGCCTCCTGACCGTGGCCATCCTGCCCGTCCCCGCCGTTCCAGTGACAAACACATTGTATCCCCGTTTGTTCATGCCCATCCCGAACTTGAATGCCTCAACACCACGCTTCTGTCCGACAATCTCCTTCAGCGGCTCAAGGTCATCAGTCGTATCAAAAGACAGGGTAGCTGGATCAAGCCTCCACCTGAGTTTTTCAATGGGAACCTGCGTGTAAGATTTTTTCCTGGGCATCTACATCCTCCTTATTCTATCTTTCTTATCTGAACTTCTCTGAGGAGATAGGGAATTCCTAAATGACCTCGACCTTGATGAAACGCCTCTTTTTGGGCCTCCATTTGGGCAACACAATATCCAAGACCCCCTGCTTGAATGTGGCCCTGATGTCCTCCACCCTTACCCTGAAAGGCAGCTGAATACTTTGGGAAAAAGAGGCAAGCCTCCTTTCAACCCTGTTGTAATAACTGCCGTCCCGGACAATTTCCTCGTGCCTTCTTCCCTTGATGATCAATTTGTCCTGGCTCAAGGATATATCCAGGTCTTTGGGGTTTGTGTCCAGCAGTTCCGCCCTCACGGTGAGAGCGTCTTTGGTTTCAAAGATCTCCACAGAAATATCCTGTGTGACTTCACCCAAAAAAAGGTTCATTCCCAGATCGTCCCAGCACCGGTTGATGAGCCGATCAAGGTCCCTCCTGAGCTTACTCATCTCCTGATTCTTCCACACGATCAGTTCCGACATGGCAAGAATCTCCTTTCGCGCTTACGCTTACTCTATGGTTAATCAAAGCAACATCTGGATTGTCGTAACACTTTACCCTTGTTCAACCAGGGGAATGGGGGTTCCGTTTTGAAGGGTGTAAAACTCGCCCGTAAGAGAGCGTAAAGCAATCACGTTCCTTGGGAGAAAACAAAGGGAAGTACTTCCGAGTAAGTCCTGTCGTTTTTGGGGACGTCCCTTTCCGTGATTCCTTAACGCTCTCTAACTGCCTCAGACAGGGTTACACCCTTCAAAACGGAACCCCCATTCCCCATTCTAAGTGCCAAGTTAAGAAAAAGCTGAATTCATACGGATTGCCTTATTTTAGAAACAGAGGGTTTGTGATGCAAGAAAATTCTTTTGATATGCCTTTCCAATTGCCTGAAGCGCCTCCGGTTGATATACTAGTTCTGCAATCCAGGGAGCAAGAAAACTGTATGGAAAATACCATAAAATTTGGGATCAGTGCCTGCCTTTTGGGCCAAAAGGTCCGATACGACGGGGGGCACAAACTTGATTTATTCCTAAGAGACACCCTGGGGCAATATGTGGAATATCTCCCTGTCTGCCCGGAAGTAGAGTGCGGGCTTTCTGTGCCCCGTGAGCCCATGCGCCTGGTGGGTGATCCCAACGCCCCCCGCCTTGTTACGATCCGGGGTAATTACGATTATACACCAAAAATGACCCAATGGGCAAAGATGCGTCTGGATACTTTGAAAAGGAGGGGGCTCTCAGGGTTTATTCTTAAGAGCAATTCGCCCTCCTGTGGTCTGAAAGGGGTAAAGATACACCATGAGAACGGTAGAGGAATAAGAAAGGGTCGAGGAATCTTTGCCGGGTTATTTGTGAAGCACTTTCCGATCATCCCTTCCGAAGAAGAAACCCTTCTTCATAACCCCATACTGAGGGAAGACTTTATTGAAAGGGCCTTTACCATCAGAAGATGGCTTGAAGTCTCTTCAAGGAAGAGGTCTTTCAAGAAACTGGTTGATTTTCATTGCTCACACAGGCTCCTGATCCTCTCCCGTAGCCGGGAGCACCTTGGTATCATGGAAAGGGTGATCAAGACCGAAAAAAGGGTCTCCGTCAGGGAACTGTATGATTTATACGAAGAGTTATTGACAGAGTCCCTTAAACGCAAGACAACGCCAAGAAAGAATGTCCGGGTACTTCAACGGGCCGTGGGATATCTTGGAAAAGATTTGGCAGAGGGCGAAAAACAGGAATTGATTGAAGTTACCCAGGCCTATGGTGAATGTCAAGTACCCCTGCTTGTCCCCATCACGCTCTTTAACCACTTTGCCCGGAAATACGATTGCCACGATCTCAGCCGGCAGGTCTTCCTTCGCCCGCATCCCGCTGAGCTTCATCTCAGAAATCATGCCTGAGGACAGATGCGCTCCCATCACCCTTCATTTAGATCAAGAAACCCTGTCCTCTGGGTTGGGTCAGAGACAATGGCTTTGCCGCCAATATCCATTATTGACGTGGAGTGTTGGAGTAATGGAGTATGGGAGTGTTGGAAAAAAGATCTTCACGGATACTGCACCCACAAGGCCCAAGGAACAAATTTTTTCTTCAATCTTCCGGGTTCTACAGATCCTTCTTTCAATTCAAGCCCAGTACTCCAGCACTCCAATACTCCAACACCCGCCATCTAAGAGGCGGTTTTTGACCCCCTTCCAGAGGGTTCCAAACAAAGCCACGTCCTCTGGGCGTGGATTCTTTACTTCAACATATTTGCCAATGCATCCGGCAGGTTGGGGAATTGAAATTGAAAGCCCTTTTCCAGGAGTTTTTTGGGGATTACCCTCTGTCCCTCCAGGAGGACCGAAGAAAACTCACCCATAAACAGCCTGATAAGGAAGCCCGGAACCGAGGGCATAAAGGTTGGCTTTTTCAGCGCCTCACCCAGTATTCTTGTCATCTCTTTGTTTGTGACCGGATTGGGGGCCGTGAAGTTTATGGGGCCGGAGACACCCTCTGTATCCATCAAGAACAGGTAGGCATTTACAAGGTCCTGTTGGTGAATCCACGACACCTGCTGTCTCCCATTCCCAAGGGCACTCCCCAGGTACCACTTAAACAGAGGGGTCATCCTGGCAAGCGCCCCTCCTCCCGAACCCAGCACAATTCCAAAACGGCAGAGAAACACCCTTGCCCCAAATTTTTCAGCCTTCAAGGCCTCAGCCTCCCATTCTTTGGTAAGGGTGGCCAGAAAGTCATCGCCAGGGGGGCTTCTCTCGTCCAGTTCCTCATCCCCCTGAGTGCCATAATAGCCCACAGCCGACGTGCTGAAAACCAGGGTCTCCTTCCCATTGCGGGCAGAGAGGGCCTCCACGAGGTTGCGTGTTGAAAGGATACGGCTGTCCCGGATGGCCTTCTTGGAAACGTCTGTCCACCGTCTGAAGATGGAGCCCCCCGCCAGGTTTATGACACTATCGTGTCCCGCGACCGCTTCCTGCCACGGGCCTTCTTGGGTAGGATTCCCTTCAAGGATGCTGGCGCCTTTTGGCAGGCCCCTCCCAGTACCGACCGATCGCGTTAGAACCGTCACCGTGTGCCCGCGTTTCACCAACTCCCTCGTGAGGATAGTCCCCACAAACCCTGTCCCTCCTGTCAAAAAGACTTTCATTGCTATGAGCCTTTCCCCCCAAGATGAGGGTTGTTGCATCTGTTCAGAAAACTGACCATATCCGTATCATTTCGGATCCCAAGGCGGGTCAGGGCAAAATCGTATCGCACCGGGTCACTGGGTTCAATTTGACTAAACGCACGGGTGATCTCTCTGGCTGTCCGCATGTCCGAGGATTTTCGATCGGTTAGTTTCAAAAGGGTACAGATTCTGTGCATATGGGTATCAAGGGGAATGATCAATCTGGAGGGACCCACCCCCGGCCAGCCCCCCGGGTCTACCTTATCCTCCCTTACCATCCATCTGAGAAAAAGATTCAGCCTCTTGCACGCACTCCCCTTTTCCGGCAAAGGCAAGAGGCTGTTGGGATGGCCGTCAAAGGCCGCCCTGAGGTTTTCTACCAGGAAGGAAAGTGCTGGGAGCACGGTCTCATGGTCTTGCTTCAGGCCCGCAAGAAAACAGGCATATAGGGAGCCAAATCGCTCGATCACAACCTTTATTCCCGTTAGCAGCTGAGCAAGTTCTTTTCCCGTGGTAAACCGGTGTTTGAAATCAAGGAAAGTCTGCTCCAGGGAGGATGGCGTTTGCAGTTTCAGGAATTCGCATGGAAAAGACCCCATCTTTTCGAGGACCACAGACACGCTTTTCAGAATCTGGATCACCTTCCCGTAGGCAAGGGATGAGGCTATAAGACCAACAACTTCTCGGTCATGAAACCGGGGATAGAGGTAAAGGTATTCCAGTGGATCCGGATGGATCCATTCGGGAGAATTGTAGGAGGCATAAAGCCGATCAAGCTGGCCTTTTATTACAACGGGCACATCAGAGACATTCATTCCTCTCCCCAGGTGATGCAGTCAGCAGGGTATATCCTCTTGCCCCCGGGTTCCCCCCCGATCCTTACCCTTTCTTTTTTTCCATTTCAGGTATTCACCATGGGTAATCATGGGGCCCAAGTCACCCGAACACTCTCTATGCCCCCCTTTCCGGCACTGCCGGCAGCGCGTTTCGGAACATAACTGGCACTCAAGACAGTCTTTGCACCAGGGACGCAGGATCTGTTGGCCAAAAAGAGTGAATGGTCTATGCTGCCTTTTCAAACTGGTCTTTTTCTGCCCCACAGACTGGGCAGGTCCAATCATCGGGAACGTCTTCGAACTTTGTTCCGGCGGGTACACCATTATCCGGATCCCCATCCGCAGGATCATAGATATATCCACAAACCGAGCATTCATACTTATCCATCTCTCATCCCTCCTTTTCTAGGTTTTATAAATGGCTCATGGGACCATGCCCCACGTCTTTGGCGAATAGAGCATAAGTTTTCCAGAAATCTTATAATTTTTCCCGGACTTGTTGAGAAGATAAAATAGAGCCTGTAAACTCAAATGAGAATAATGTTCGGAATCTCTAATGTCAAGAATGATAGGCCATTGTCTACCTTGATTCCCTATACCCATCCGGCACCGGCTGCTCATCCACATAAACACACTTTTCCTCATCAAGGGCAAAGCGGCCCCTGGCTATCATCTCAATGGTGATGGGAAATATCTTCCAGTCCCCAAACTCCTTGAGGCGCTCCTGGTGCTGGTTCACAACTTGGAACAATCTCTCATTGTCCTTTGTCAGGGTTTCAAGGGGTTCGAAAAGTTCCACAGGGAGCGGCTCTGAAATCATCAGCAACGGACCGGTGTCCACGCCTTCATCTGTCCAGAGGGTGGAAGAGCGGAGAAAGGTTTCCCCGCCCATAATTGCATCACGAACGGCCTGATCTCCAACATATTTTCTCCTGCCGTCAGGCAACCGTATGGAGAGATCAGCAGGGTGGACGTTGACGCACCTGTCCATGGTAATGTAGCTCATATAGCCTCCAAGGGCGATTACATCAATATGAAATGCCTCGACAAAGCCCTTTGCCACCCGGTCATATTCTCTTCTTGCCTCAAGCCCTTTAGATGTCTTTATGTTCCTCTCTAAAGATCTTTCGGCATAAAAGGCCCGTATATCATAGCTGAAATAGGGAAGGCCACTATCCAAAGCAATCCCTTCTCCAGCGCAAAGTCCATCCGAACGGTCGCTGAAAATAAAAACGACTTCAAAGGGTGATGAGCCTTCCTGTTCCTCTAAGGTCTTTTCGTGGGCGAGCAATCTCTTGACGTTTGTGCCCGAGCCCGACATAAAGGCAGCCACCCGCATGGGCCTTCCGGTCTCTATTGGATCAAAAAAAGGTGTCAGGGGCATGGTAGAATCCTAATGCGAGCCTTTGGCCGCAACCAAATCAGTGGACAGGAGTTCAAAACGTGAAACTTGAAACTCGAAACTTGAAACTTGAAACTTGAAACGTGATGCGTGAAACGTGAAACTTGAAACCTGGAACTTGAAACCTGGAACTTGAAACCTAGAACTTGAAACCTGGAACTTGAAATTTGTTTCTCCTTGAGCCTTGGCCCTATGCCTCAAGCCTCAGTCCAGCAATGCCTCCACCGGCTTTAAATGATAGGGGCTTCCCCGCTCTATTGCCGTCAAGACGGTGCCGCCTCCGGTAAAGTAATAGGTGTCAGGTGCATCAAGGCCCGTTAGATATATCTTTGGGCAGAGGTTTCTGAGTTCCTGAAGGGTGTCTCCCCCGGCAAACAGCTTCCACGCAGATTCGTTTGAGGCGATAAGACGATAAAGGGCCTCGGAGCCTTCAAAAAATATCGGCATGAGCCCCATCACTGCGTTCACAAAGATGGTTCTGGCGGAACCGATAATATCCTTTAGTCCTGGTTCGTTAAGTGATCTGGGATCTGTATCCAGGATGTATTTAAGCGCCTTTCCTTTCTTGAATTCTTCAATTCCAATGGATCTGTACTGACCTTCAATCCTCCCTTCAACAATATCTGACTCAACCACGTAAGGCAGCTCCAGGATCTTGTTTTCTGTTCTATCCATCTCAATCAATTCTCTTGCAAGGGATCTGTCTTCTTCCGAGACCCCTGCAACGTGCGTACCGTATTTGGCTGAAAGGAAGGCGTTATATATAAGGCCGCCAAGAATCAGGTGGTCCACCTTATGGTAGAGGGCCTTGAGGGGCCCTATCTTGGTGTCATACTTGGCCCCGGCCACAACGGCCACAAATGGCCTTTCGGGGTTAAATACCCTGTAGAGATTCACTATCTCTTTCTGGAGCAAGCTGCCTGCAAAGGATGGCAGGCGGGTGGCGATATCATAGGTGGAAGCATGAGGACGCCATGAGCCAAAGGCATCGTTCACATAGATGTCCGCCACTGAGGCCAATTCGTCAGCAAGGGCCTCCCTTTCCGGGCCTTTGGATTGCTCCCCTTGAAACCAACGGGAATTGGGAAGATAAATCATCCCAAGTCTTCCCTCTTTCAGCTCCGAAATATACCGAGTCAGGGATGAATCAATATGCAAAATCCCCTTCTCAGGATCTATGGGAAACTCCTGGGCATGTATCTTAATGGGGAGTTTCTGCGCCAGATATTGGACAATGGGCCCCACACTTTCCGCCTCCCGGCACACGATATTTCCCGTCTTCTTGTCCCTGGGTCTGCCGATATGGGTCATAAGGATCGGCTTTCCTCCTTTTGCCGCAATGCCATAGAGCGTGCCAAGGCTGGCCTCAATCCTGTAAGGGGACTTTATCTTCCCGTTTTTAACCACATTATGATCCACCCTCACAAGAACGGCCTTACCCTGCAGGTCCGCCTGTTGAACCAGTCTCAAACGCTGATCCAGTTCACCTTTTTCCATTTGGCATCCTCCACATCTTGAATTATAAGATTATGTGTAAGCGTTCATAGGTTCAGGGTTCAACGTTCAGGGTTAAGGACAAGGACGGCATTGAAGACCCGAAGTCCTCCTAAAAAATGCCGGTTTTGCAACATAATTGCCAATGCGCCGCCAACTTTCAGATTAGGCCTTACGAAGCTGACGCTTTTCTCGTAAATACGCATCTAGAATGCAGTCCGGGGACGAGAATGGAACCTTGAACCCTGTCGAAGATCCCGCTGCGCGGGGAACCTTTGAACCCGTGAACGCCTACGGATTAAATTATACGCCCTTTGTGCAGGGCAAATCAAGATGAAATCAAAACCGGTAAGGGCTCAACAAAAAATAACTTAGCAGAATTGGCGCCCGGATTTATGTTAGATTTGTTTGATCTCAAATCACAAAAGCTGATGGAATAGCAGGCTATTTTGATGTTTTTGTGGTTTGAGATCGGACGAAGATGACGTGAAGACGGGATGCAAAAATGTAAAATTATTTTTTGTTGAGCCCTAAGGAAGGAGCCTAAATCCATGATTGTTCGAAACATCAATGACAAGGAAGTTCTGGATACCACATACCTCGCACATGGAGGGGCCATCGCCCAGATGATCTTGGATCGCAGGACTCTGAAAGAGCTCGGCTTTCTGGCAATTGCCAGACTGGCCCCTGGGAAGGTGATCGAGGCCCATGTCGACCCCATGGAGGAGATCTATTTTGTTCTCAGCGGATCAGGTGAGATGAAAGTGGACGAGGAAACAAGACAGGTGGGTCCCGGGGATGCGACATGGATCCCTGTGGGCTCTCTACACGCCCTAACAAATAACACTCAAGAGGAATGCACCATCCTGGTGGTAGCGTCCCCTGCCTGGTAAGGCGCCACGATGAAGGTCATGATCATCAGACCGGGGGCCCTGGGGGACACCCTGATGCTGCTGCCCGCCCTGGTCGATTTGTCTCAAAAGGCGACCATTACCTATGTGGGACGTCAGCCCGGCTTGGGTGTTGTGGAGGATTATGTACATTCCGCAATGGACCTTGAGGGCCACGGCTGGCACAGGCTGTTTATGAAGAAACCCCATGGAGAGGGGCTGCCCGTCTCAAAAACTGATCTTGCCATAGCCTTTTTTGGTGATGAAGATGGCACAATCCGAAAAAACTTGCAGGTGTATCTCCCCAACACCCCGCTACACATCTTCCCCTCCTTCCCAAAAAAGGGGGGGAATATCCATGTGGCCAAATACCTGGCGCAGTGTCTGGAGTCTACGGGTCTGCCAGTTGATCCTGACCGGTCTATGAAGGCCATCCTCACCAAGGGACTGTCGCTGGAAACAGCCGCTCCCGTGATACAGGACAAAATGGTCTTTCATCCCGGCTCAGGTGATCCCAAAAAGAACCATCCCCCCGATTTTTGGCTCAACCTGA
>JADHXI010000156.1 GCA_016783065.1 Desulfobacteraceae bacterium
ACTCCGAAAGGAAACCCTCCAGGTCCTTGAGCTGTCTGACCGTATAGTCGATCAGGTCCTTGTTCAAACCCTCATGAAGAAAGGGGGTATCCACGATGAACAGGGGGACATCGTACTTTCTGGCCACAACCTCATACCACTTGATAACGGTCTTACAGATATTGGTTGAACAAACAAGAAAATGGGGAGGGGGCAGACCTCCCGCAGGTCCCCCCTGGGTAATGTCCGCGCCAAAATCGGTCCGGGCATAGGCGCAGATGTCCTGAGAAAACCCGGCCTGCTCCGCCGCCTCCATAAGCTCTACGGATTGGTGGTTTGCAGCGCACATGGCCGCATAGTTTTCGGGATAAATGGGGATAATGTCCATCGCAAAAAGGAACTCCACAGGCGCACCGCTTGTTATCCAGGCAATGGGTTTTTCTTTTGTGGTCTTGGCCTCTATGTAATAGTTGGTCATGAGTTCCTTCATCTTCGAGAAGGCCTTGAATTCTGTCATCCTTTTATCCCTCCAGGATCTCGCAAAACGCGCTAATCCTTGTCTTGATCGCATCAAAGCTTGTCATGGAAAGCTCGACATCAACGGTGGCAGACGGAATGCCCTCCTCCTCGAGACGCCCTACCATTTGGGGTCTGTCAAAGGCATCCGGTTCGCAGAACTTGATATACCAGAACAGGACCCCGTCCGCCCCCGCACGTTTCACCTTCTCCACAAGATAGGGATGGCGGTCATTGTCGGGGTTGTAAATGCAGCAACAGGGTGCCGGGTCAAAGAGAAATTCCGTGACCCCTTCCACCAGATCTCCTACCTGGAGTTCACCTTTCGAGACGGTCCGCCAGCCATTGGCAAAATCGTCATCCACCACTACGACTCCCAACTCATCAAGAATGCCGTAAATCTCGATGGGGTCAAAGACAAGGCCGGAGATGACCAGCCTCGGGTCTTTATTGTCCTGGCCTTTGAGTCCATTCAATCCTGCGTGCAGGGTTTCGAGCATTTCATTATATACGGTAGGGGGCAAAAAGAAGCCCGCTTTGATGGCCGCATAAAACCCCCTGTTCTTCATGAGTCCCGGTCTTTCGCGGCGAAGCCTGTACAGCCTTTGCTGAAGTTCGCGGGTACGGCCACGGACCCTGGCCGCCTCGGCCAGCGAATCATCCGTGATCCTTTGGCCGGTCACTTTCTCAAGTCCTTCAACCACGGACTGAATCACCCGTTTCAGATAGGACCGCCTGGCCTCCTTTGTGCGTGTGATCGGGATGGAGAGTTCCAGGGTCGGTTTGGAAAAAAGCATCTTGTAAATTTCCCTCAGGTTTATCAGGGTATCGCAAAGGGAAGTAAAGGCGTATGCCTTGACCATATCCGCTCCCCCGATGAGTTCCAGTTCCAGGACTGATCTCGCCACAGAACAGCAATAGGCCTGAAGATAGGCATCCGATTTCCCGAGGGGCAGATTGTTGCCCCACAGTTGCACTGCATATCCTCCGGCCGCGTCGATCAGTTCCATAGGGAAATAGGCCGGCATCACCCCAACTACTGGCCGGCCCTGCTCCTTTTCATATTTCAATACGGTCTTTGATACGTTGTTTATAACCTCATAGAACGGTTCAAACATACTTATTGATCCTCCGGTTACCCCAAGCTGCCGGGCATCTACTCCCCACTTCCCCCGCCAATCTTCAATCTTCAATATTCAATTTTCAATATTCAATTTCCCAGTTTACCGCGCCTAGGTATTCGCCAGCGACCCCCCATCCACATAGATGGATTCTCCGGTGATATAATTGGAATCCTCGGAGCAGAGAAAAAGCACGGCCCCCACCACCTCTTCAGGCTCCCCCAGTCTGCCCTTGGGGATCCTTGAGGTAATCATCTGTTCAATTTCCGGGTTTTCCCAGATGGGCTGGCTGAAGGCCGTCTTGGTCAAGCCGGGGCCCACGGCATTGACATTCACATTGAGAGACGCCCATTCTACGGCCATGCACTTGGTCAGCATAGTAAGAGCTGCTTTGCTGGCATGGTAAACTCCCATTCCCGCGCCCCCGCGAACCGCACCCACGGTGGTGATATTCACTATCCTGCCCCCGCCCTGTTCGCCCATAATCTTGGCCACGGCCCGGCTAAGCAGGAAGGCTGCCTTGCAGTTGGTATCAAAAATCTTGTCCCAACCATCCTCTCTCAGGTCCATGAGGGGCCTGAGAAAGCTCCTGGCCGCGTTGTTGATCAGGATGTCCACATGACCATACGTGTTCATGGTGGTCTCCACCAATTTGTCAATCTGCTCGCCCACCATCAAATCGGTCACCACTGCCGTCGCATCACCACCACCACCCTTGATCTCATCTGCTACCTTTTCAAGCTCTTCCTGTGTCCTGGAGGCCAGGACCACCTTTGCTCCGCATTCCGCCAGACCCTGTGATATGGCCCTGCCGATCCCTTTACCGCCCCCGGTTACCACGGCTACCTTGCCGCCCAGATCATAATTCCTCGCCATGCTCTTATCTCCTTTCAAAGTTTTCCTGTCTCAACACTGAATAGAAATTCAGAAGACCCTATACCGTTTCGGGCCGAAAATGTCCATATATTGTTAGAAAACCTCTTATTTCCTGCTTGACGCACAGAGGGCGGTCCATTAATCTTCACTGTCACAAAGAGAAAGTGAGACCTTTGAATCTTTGTATGAGGTCAGCTTTTCTCAGAATTGAGATTTAGACAGGGAAATGGGGGTTCCGTTCTACAGGGTGTAACGTTGTCTGAGGCCGTTAGAGTGCGTTAAGGAATCACGGACAGAGACGTCGCCAAGAGCCATAGGACTTTCCCGGAAGTATTTTCCCCTGTTTTCTCCAATGGCACGTGATTGCTTTACGCTCTCTTACGGGCGAGTTTTACACCCTGTAGAACGGAACCCCCATTTCCCAAGTTTCTAACGGCTAAAGTGTTACGAATCTATTAATTTTCTGAGAGGAGATTTGAAATGATTTTAGAATTTTCAGACAAGGCAAAGGAACTGGAAGCCCGCGTGAAGGCGTTTATGGACGAATACGTCTACCCTAACGAACCGACCTTTCTAAGACAGATAGAAGAAGGGGACCGATGGGAGCCCGTGACCATCGTGGAGGAACTCAAGGAGAAGGCCCGTGAGGAGGGGTTGTGGAATCTGTTCCTTCCGGAAAGCGAATATGGAGTTGGACTGAGCAACTATGAATACGCGCCTTTATGCGAAATTATGGGGCGCTCCCCTATGGCCCCAGAAGTCTTCAACTGCTCGGCTCCGGACACGGGAAATATGGAAACGCTCGTCAGGTATGCTAATGAAGAACAAAAGGAGAAATGGCTCAAGCCCCTCCTGGCAGGTGAGATCCGCTCGGCCTTCTGTATGACGGAACCCGATGTGGCCTCCTCGGACGCCACCAACATCCAGGCCAGCATTGTCAGGGACGGCGACGACTATGTAATCAACGGCAACAAATGGTGGGCCTCCGGCGGCTCAGACCCCCGGTGTAAGATATTTATCTTTATGGGTAAAACCGATCCTGATGGCCCCCGCCACAAGCAGCAATCCATGATCCTTGTACCTCGAGACACGCCGGGCGTAAAAATTTTACGTACACTCACGGTCTTCGGATACGACCACGCCCCTCACGGGCACGCACACATCAGGTTTGAGAACGTTCGCGTCCCGGTCTCAAACATATTGCTGGGTGAAGGACGGGGTTTTGAGATCGCACAGGGGCGCCTGGGGCCAGGCCGGATTCACCACTGTATGCGCTGCATCGGTGTGGCCGAGCGCGCACTCGAAGAACTTTGCGGCCGCGCGCAATCCCGCGTCGCATTTAGAAAACCCATAGTCGAGATGGGGTCTGTGCGGCAGGATATCGCTAAATCGCGTATAGAGATCGATCAGGCACGTCTTTTGACCTTGATGGCCGCGCACATGATGGACACGGTCGGCAACAAGGTTGCCCGAAACGAGATCGCAATGATCAAGGTGGTTGCACCGAATATGGTACTTAGGGTCCTCGACCGCGCCATCCAGGTCCACGGGGGCATGGGGGTTTCTTCCGATACCTGGCTGTCGGGTGCCTGGGCGCAAATCCGAACCCTCCGGATTGCAGACGGACCGGACGAGGTACATCTTGAGACCATCACTAGATTGGAGCTAAAAAGGCAGTCATGAATTCGAAGAGCGAGCTTGGGGAGATACGGCCGGCGCATCGTTTTGACAAACGATCCCTGGTGGATTATTTGCAGGGGAAGTTGGAGGGCATCTCCGAAGTGATGGAGATCCTTCAATTTGGATACGGACAATCCAACCCCACCTTTTTACTTTCCACCAACGGCAGAGAGTATGTTTTGCGCAAGAAGCCGCCAGGGAAGCTCCTTCCTTCCGCACACGCCGTTGACCGTGAATACCGTATCCTAAAGGCCTTGGATGGCACAGACGTTCCGGTCCCCAAGACCTATCTCCTCTGTGAGGACGAGGCCGTGATTGGGACAGCGTTTTATATTATGGAACGTGTGAAGGGAAGAATTTTCCGAGACCCCAGCGCGCCTGAGCTTTCAGACTTAAAGGAACGCGCGGCCATATTCGACGCAATGAACGACACCCTTGCCAAGATCCATCTGGCAGACTGGGAGACCCTGGGGCTTGCCGATTTTGGTAAATCCGGCAATTATATGGCGCGGCAGGTGGACAGGTGGGCAAGGCAGTACGAGGCCTCGAAGACCCAGGAAATAGAGAGCATGAACAATTTGATTGAATGGTTGCCGGAGCGTGTGCCTGATGACGAAAGCAGCACCATCGTCCATGGGGATTTCCGGCTGGAAAACCTGATCATACACCAGACCGAACCGCGGGTGCTTGGCATATTGGACTGGGAACTGTCAACCCTGGGACATCCCTTGGCAGATCTGGCCTATAACTGTATGGGGTATCATATCCCGGCATTTGAGGGAAACCGGGTTGGCTATGACCAAGATAAGCTTGGCCAATTAGGGATCCCTACCGAGGACGAGTATACTGCAGCCTACTGCCGTCGCACAGACAGGCAGGAAATCCCTGACTGGGAGTTCTTCCTTGCCTTTAGCTTTTTTCGACTCGCAGGGATCGTACAGGGTGTCTATAAGCGCGGGCTGGACGGCATCGCCAGCTCTGACAACGCAAAGACCTTTGGTGATCAGGTTCAATTTCTGGCCGAAATTGCCTGGCAGATCGCCTCACGAGATAATTGATCGATGATTTAGATTATCACAAAGGAGTTCCGTATGAGTATTGCTGCAGCTATACGCCCCGGCGACGACCCGATCGAGGTGTCAAAGAAACTCGTTGGCCGCACCCGCACCCAGTTGATGGGAGAGCTTTTTGACTATTTCGACATCCCGGCATCAACATAGCCTGGCAACCCCAACAACGCCACGAATGTGTCTTTGCGGACAAATCCGCCCCCAAAAATAACGCAAAATGGTTACCTTCAAATAAAATTTTGAAAAGAGGGAAGCAGTGATGGAAGATTTTGAGTCATGGAATGCCTCGGGAGGTTGGAAGGAAAAAGAATCGAACCAATGGACACAAATTCCGTACTATCCGGAACCGGATTTCTCGAGGCCCCTTTTTGAAATCCCTTCTGATGCACGAAAACGAATGATCGGAAGGCTCCGGTTCCTTTATGGGGAAGCCGTGGCCGAAAAGTATATGCCTGAGCTTGAAAGAATCCTCAAGGTCCACTATGCCCATAAACCCCTGGAAATGATTGATCAGGAAAAGGCGTTTGACCCTCAAAACCGTTTTACCGAAAGGGACATGATCCTGATCACTTACGGTGATCTCCTTCAGGGGGAAGGTCATTCTCCCCTTGCCAGCCTGGATCAGTTTGTTCAAAATCCGGGTCTCAGGCAAATCTTCAATACCCTGCACATCCTTCCCTTTTTTCCCTACTCATCCGACAGGGGATTTTCGGTCTTGGACTTTGAAACCGTGGATCCCAACTTGGGATCCTGGCAGGATATCGAAGATATAGGAAAACGTTACCAACTCATGTTTGACGGGGTTCTCAACCACATCTCCTCCAGGAGTCCCGCCTTTCAGGAATTCCTCAATGGCAATCCTTATTTCAAGGATATTACCATTGCCTACACCTCCCGTGATGCTCTGACACCGGAGCAGCGCAAGATCATTGTGCGTCCCCGGACCTCTGACCTTTTGACAAAATTCCGTACCATTGACGGGGACAGGTATGTGTGGACCACGTTCTCGGCAGATCAAGTGGATCTCAACTACAAGAATCCCGAAGTGCTCATGTTTATTATTGAGACCTTGCTTCACTATGTGCGCCGGGAGGCGGACATCCTTCGATTGGATGCCGTGACCTATCTGTGGGCAGAACCTGGGACACCCTCCGTCCATTTGGAGCAGACACACGAAATTGTCAAGCTCCTGCGTGATGTTTTCAATGCGGTCGCTCCCTGGGCAGCCATACTCACGGAAACCAATGTGCGCCATAAAGAGAATGTCTCCTATTTTGGAAATGGTCGCGATGAGGCACAGATGGTCTACAACTTCGCACTTCCCCCCCTTGTCCTGCACACCTTCTACAGGGAAGATGCAACCGCTCTCTCCCGATGGGCCAAAAATCTCAAATACATCTCTAATACCACAACTTTCCTCAATATACTCGACACCCACGATGGCATCGGCCTCATGGGAATAAGAGATATCCTGTCCGCGGAAGATATCGATCACATCATTCAAAAGGCAAGGGAACATGGCGCCTTCGTCTCATACAAGACAGGGAAAGACGGCAAGGAGGAACCTTACGAACTCAACTGCACCTGGTTCAGTGCCATCAACTATGACAGCAGCGATGAAGATATTGCCTTTCAAGTAAAACGCTTTGTTGCCTCAAGGAGCATTGCCATGGTCCTTCGGGGTGTGCCGGCAATCTATTTTCACGGTTTGATCGGAACCCGCAACGATATCGACACTGTCTTGGTAACAAAGTCAAAGCGGGATATCAATCGAAAGGTGGTCAAGGAACAATCGCTCATCAAAAAATCAAAAGATCGCGATTCCAAAGTTTCACATATCGCCCGCCAGTTAGGCTGGATAGGGGATATCCGGGTGCGCCAGCAGGCGTTCCATCCCAACGGAGATCAACGTATCTTGGTGATCTCCCCAGATATCTTTACAGTCTTGAGGATATCGCCCCAAAGGGATCAGCACATTCTGACCATGACCAACGTTACCAGCAGAGTCAGCCAGATAGGGATATCCCTCGCCGAACTCGGTGTCGAGGAAAGACACTGGTATGATCTTGTAGGAAAGAGGGGTTGGATAGCTAAAGATGGTTCACTTGAAGTAACTCTTCAACCCTATGATGTTGTCTGGCTTATACCTTTTAAAGAGTTGGAGAGAATCATCGAGTCATAGCCAAAGATGAACGTGGCGTACGCAAACCCATCTTCTTTCATAGAATGGACCCGGGAGATAAAAGTAGTGGATTTGAAATTCTGCCCCTTGTGCGGGGAAAAACTGGTGAGCGATCAAATTGATGGGAGACCTCGTCTGGGTTGCACCTCAGAGACGTGCGAGTATGTTTTTTGGGACAATCCAACGCCGGTTGTTGCAGCAATAACAGAGTTGGAGGGAAACGTTATCCTTGTTCGCAACCACGGATGGCCGGAGAAGATGTTCGGGCTCGTCACCGGGTTTCTCGAAAAGGGGGAAACCCCGGAAGAGGGTGTTCTTCGTGAGGTGGGAGAAGAACTGGGTCTGGAAGGAAGGGTCGAAAGCTTTGTGGGATATTATCCTTTTTTTGAGATGAATCAACTGATACTGGCCTTTCACATAAAGGCGCACGGGGAAATCGTCAAAGGTGAGGAACTCGACCAGATAAAACTCATCAACCCTGAAAAACTCCGTCCTTGGCCTTTCGGAACCGGTCATGCCATAAAGGATTGGTTGGAGACCAAACAGGCGGCAATCCATCCTTAAGATACCGCGAATTTCACCTTTTACACAGATGCAACCTCAAATGTCGCCACTGCTATCTGGGGCCCTTCCCTGCCAATTGAGTTGCCCTTAGGGCTTGCGCAAAAATAACTTCGCAGAATTGGCGCCCAGATTTTGGTATTGAGAATGGCTGAGGGTAACGGATATCTACTCGGGATGGAGCCTGCCGAAGTTCAACGGCTGGAACAGCAACACGAAGTGTGGCGCAGCCTGACAGAATGTGCGTGGGAGTTGGCCGGCTTTGGGGCCGGTCAGACGATCGTCGATCTGGGTAGCGGACCCGGCTTTACCTCGCGGGATCTGGCGTGTCTCGTGAAAGAATCAGGCCACGTCGTCGCCGTTGACTCATCGACCATAGCGACAGACTATCTCCGGTCGATAGTCAAGAAAAAGGGTATGGCCAATCTCGAGGTAATTACCGCTGATGTGGCGGATGTTGATCTGTGGGCCTGGGAGCCCGACGGGGTGTTCGCCCGGTGGCTGTTCTGCTATTTAGTGTCTGAACGAAAACCCGGTTTTTTGTGATTTACCGGCGGGCGGCGAGGCGCCCGAAGCTTCTTTCAAGCCACAAAAGTACTTCACCGTAACGCAAAAATTGGATAATTCTATGGCACGTATTTGCGATGCCTATACTTGTAATACTTCCTGGTTGAAATTATGTCTTTTGCATATAGGTATCCCTCGTAAGAAGATATAGTTGCTGCGGCAGGGTTTAATAGCGGCTACAAAGCCATGCTTGATTTGTTGTGGAGCTTGTTTTCAATTCGTTGCAAGCGAGCAAGTTCCCTCTGTCGGATAATATGGCCAATGATTTGGATGTTTCGCGCCACAACTGCTAACCCAACGTAGCGTTTGAACCCGTGTAATCCATGATCCCGGCAACGGTCTAACCCATGATTTTCAAGGGCATTGATTGAGGACTCGACAGCTGAATGTTTGCGCCGTGCTTCTTTGAACTCCTCTGAGTTTTCAATCTCCTTGTTTATTGCCGATAACTTACCTTTGCGAGGAAGGATTACTTTGTCCAATATCTTTGCCAGTTCTTTTTGATTGTAGGGGCTGTGAAAGCCTTTATCAAATGAGCACTCGCTAAGCTGGTTAAACCGATCCTTGGTTTCCTGAATGATCCGGACCGCGATTTGATCATCTGTTTCTTTTTGCATCACCCGATGATGAAGGATGAAACCAAACTGATCTTTGATAACACAAACTTTAAGACCTAACTCCTGAGAGACACCAGCTTTCCCCTTGCTGATCCACTCCGTGTGCTCTTCAAAGAGTGAAAATACTTTTTCGTTGTGGGGGATTGTCTCGCCTTCAACTACCCTTCTGCGAATCTGATCAATTTGCCTTTCAGCATGGGTGATGTACTTTTTAATCTCTCCGATCTTTAGGTGAGCTACAATACTCGGTGATGAGACAGCCAAAAGAGTGTCTTTGGCTCTGATAATCAAAGACTCAATCAGTG
>JADHXI010000157.1 GCA_016783065.1 Desulfobacteraceae bacterium
CCACATGTATCCAGTTGTCTTGATCGGTGAGGTGCAGTTCTGCAATGGCTGCCACGGCGTGACTGCACACATTCTTGTGGGAGAGCATCACCCCCTTGGGACGTCCGGTTGTACCGCTGGTATAGTACAGGTGCGCCACGTCATCGTCTGAGATCTCGGGGACTTGGGGAGGGGTCGTTTTTTCTTTATCCAAGACCTCTTCATAGTCCAATGAACCGGGTATGGGGGGATGGTCGTCACTGCCTGTCAAGACAACCTGATCCAGATTGCCGGCCATCTCCGTGACGGAAGAGACGTTCTGCCCAAATCTGCGGGCAGCAATAAGCAGACGAGCCCCGGAATCCTCCAAAATGAAGTTCAGTTCTCCGGGTGAAAGCCTGAAATTAAGCGGATTCAGAATAGCACCCAGCTGGGCAGCAGCAAAGTAACATTCAAGATATTCATGGCTGTTGTGATGCAAAACAGCCACGCAATGGTCTTTGCCAATACCCATCCGCTTGAGGAAATTGGCGAGTCCGTAAACCCGTTCGGCAAACCGGGAATAGGTAAACCTCTTTTCCCCACAGACCACTGCCTCTTTATCTTCATAGAGGCTCAAGGCCCTTTCAAGTATATAGGTAATGTTCATTGAAAAATCCTACGGCAAAATCTCCGTCTGTCTGAAAATTGACAGCAGTTGAAAGGCCCGATTCCTCAATGGCAACCCTCTTGAAGAACCTAGGTTATGTTTCTCGCATTATTTGACTCATTACCATACGAATCCAGATTTTGCAAAAGACAAAAAAGAAATGACAGTTATTTGCCAAAAGCACCTGTATTGGGCTGCTTTTAGAAAATTCCAAAAAAAGCTTGACAGATCAGGTTTAGAAGTGTATGAATTCTTTTCACTTTTAGGAATTCAAAATCGTATTATGTCTTATTCTTTGCATAACATTATCGTCATTATCAACGCAGCAGGGATACTTCTATCCTTGTTGCTCCTCCTTGGGGTCATTAGACACAAATCCCCCGGCCTGATAATGACAAGATGATTTAAACAAAATCCAAAAAAATCCGTTATCAGGGCCGCCTGGTAACGGATTTTTTTTTGGCAAAAACCATGCGGAGAGAAAAAATGTCCAAGCAAATCACTCTCTATGACACAACCCTGAGGGACGGAACCCAAGGGGAATATGTCAACCTATCGGCCGAAGATAAATTGCGTATCTTAAAAAAACTGGATGATTTTGGGATCGAATATGTAGAAGGGGGATGGCCTGGCTCCAACCCCAAAGACGCCAGGTTTTTTGAAATGGCCCGAAAGATGGCTTTCCAAAACACCCGGCTTACGGCCTTTGGAAGTACATGCAGGCCCGGGACAAACCCTCAAGATGATCAAAACATAAAGGCACTCCTGAAAACCGAAGTGGAAAGTGTGGCCATTTTCGGAAAGAACTGGGATCTTCATGCCACGGAGATCTTAAAGGTTTCCCTGAGCGAAAATCTGGACATGATAAGAGCGACCG
Source organism: Desulfobacteraceae bacterium (assembly GCA_016783065.1). GTDB lineage: Bacteria > Desulfobacterota > DSM-4660 > Desulfatiglandales > Desulfatiglandaceae > JABMQV01. Next base: position 1,506 of record JADHXI010000157.1, read on the forward strand.
TGGCGTATCTGAAGGAAGAGGGCCTTGAGGTGATCTATGATGCGGAGCATTTTTTTGACGGCTACAAGGTCAACCGTGCCTATGCCATGGAGGCCCTAAAGGCTGCCGAGGAAGCTGGCGCGGACGCCGTTGTCCTCTGCGACACCAACGGCGGAAGTATGCCCCTGGAGATTCAGGGGATTGTGGGAGCGGTGACACCCCTTCTGAAAGTCCCCATAGGGATTCACGCCCACAACGACTGCGGGCTCGCCCTGGCCAATTCTTTGGTGGCTGTCCAGGCAGGGGCTCAAATGGTACAGGGCACAATCAATGGATATGGAGAACGGTGTGGAAACGTGGACCTGATTTCCGTTATTGGAAACCTCCAGTTGAAAATGGACCATCCTTGCGTTGCCGAGCAAAGCCTCCAACAACTCACCGAGCTTTCCCGCTATGTGAGCGAGGTTGCCAATGTGCCTCCACTAAATCAGCGCCCTTTTGTGGGGAAGAGCGCCTTTGCCCACAAGGGAGGGGTTCATGTGAACGCTATCCAGAAAAATCCGGCAGCCTATGAACACATGGAACCGGAACAGGTGGGCAATCGGAGAAGGGTTTTGGTTTCAGATCTTTCAGGCAAAAGCAATATTGAGTATAAGGCCCACGAAATGAAGATAAAACTCGGGGGCAACGGCTATGACAGCCGGAGGATTGTTGGTGAAATCAAGAAACTGGAGGATCAGGGCTACCAGTTTGATGCTGCAGAAGGGTCTCTGGAACTCTTGTTAAAGAAGATAACCGGTCAATTCCGGGAGTCCTTTGCCCTTGAGTCATTCCGGGTGACGACTGAGAAGAATCGTTCAGGCCCGAGCACCTGCCAGGCCACGATCAAGATCTCCGTCGGCAAAGAGAATGAGATCACCGCGGCGGAAGGCGATGGACCGGTGAATGCCCTGGACAACGCCTTGAGGAAGGCGTTGACCAAGTTTTTCCCCCAGATTGGGGAGATGGGTCTGGTCGATTTTAAGGTGCGGGTCATCGATGGCGGAGGCGGAACCGCAGCAAAGGTCAGGGTTCAGATCGAGTCCAGGGATGCCACGGAGATCTGGTCCACGATCGGCGTGTCAGAGAATATCATCGAGGCAAGCTGGCAGGCCCTCGTGGATAGCTTTCATTATAAGCTTTCCAAAGCAATAACCAAGGGTAACTGATGAGCATAGTCAAAAATTCCAACATGGAGGAAACCTCCGCAGATTCCCAAAACCACAGGGATCTGCGGAGGGTCCTTATGACCATATGCGGAATTGGGAATTCGCACAGGGTTTGATCGTACTCCAAAATCAGAAGCAGATTATCAGGCTTCCCGTTTTTTGCAACAAAGTCATAAGGAGGGTATTCCATGAAAGACCAGGTAATTATATTTGATACGACACTCAGGGATGGCGAACAATCCCCGGGGGCCAGCATGAATATTGCGGAAAAGCTGCGCCTTGCCACCCAATTGGAGAAATTGGGTGTAGATGTTATGGAGGCAGGTTTTCCTGCCTCATCACCGGGAGACTTTGAAGCGGTCCAAGCAATCGCACGAAAAATCCGAAATGTTCAGGTGGCCGGCCTTGCCAGAACATCCAAAGAGGATATTGAAAGGGCATGGGAGGCTGTTCGGGAGGCAGCCAACCCTAGGATCCACACCTTTATCGCCACTTCTGATATCCACCTGAAACACAAACTGAACATGGATCGTGAGCAGGTGATTCGGGAAGCGGTTGAGGCGGTAAGATACGCAAAGGGGTTTACGGATAATGTTGAATTTTCAACAGAGGACGGCACCAGATCCGACAGAGACTATCTCTGCAGGATATTCGAGGCGGTGATCGAGGCCGGCGCCACCACGGTTAACCTTCCGGATACGGTCGGATATGCTGTCCCCGAGGAGTACGCCCAACTTATTACCTATGTGAGGGAGCATACTCCAAATATTCATAAGGCCGTGATGAGCGTCCACTGCCACAATGATCTGGGCCTGGCCACTGCCAACACCCTGGCAGGGATTGGGGCCGGAGCCCGGCAGGCAGAGGTTACCATGAACGGCATCGGCGAACGGGCTGGCAATACATCGCTTGAAGAGGTTGTAATGGCCCTTCACACCCGGAGAGATCTCATAAAGCTGACCACCTCGATTACCGCAAATCTGATACACCCTACCAGCAGACTCACCTCCCTGATCACCGGCATCGTGGTTCAGCCGAATAAGGCGGTCGTGGGGGCGAATGCCTTTGCCCATGAGGCAGGAATCCATCAGGACGGGGTCCTAAAGAATCCAATGACCTATGAGATTATGGAGCCTGAAACCGTGGGCCTTTCAAGTAACCGCCTGGTGCTCGGCAAACATTCGGGCAGACATGCCTTTAGAACCAAACTGGCCCAGATGGGTTATGAGCTCTCAGACGAGGGATTGAACCATCTTTTCAAAAAATTCAAGGAATTGGCGGATAAGAGAAAGGAAATCCATGAAGAGGATATAGAAGCCCTGGTAGCCGAGGAAATCCTGCGTGTTCCAGATGTGTATGAACTGGATTATCTCAACGTGGTGAGCGGCACGGTTGCGGTTCCAACGGCAACGGTCAAACTCAAGGTCAGGGGGAAGGAGACCCAGAACGCGGGGTTTGGCGTGGGACCTATCGATGCTGCGTTTAATACGATCGCCAAGATGACCGGAAGCAACTCAAAACTGATGCGTTTTTCTGTCAACGCCATCACCGGAGGCATGGATGCCCAGGGGGAGGTGACGGTTCGGCTTCAGGACAATGGCCTTGTAGCCTTGGGCAAGGGCGCTGATCCGGATATTATCACCGCCAGTGCCAAGGCATACATTAACGGGTTGAACCGTCTCGAATATATGAAGAAAAATCCAAAGCTGTCTCCGAGTGAGGGCCTCCGTTAGGAACGGGACCAGGGGGGGATGGAAAGGAACATAATCATCAGTGAGGATCGAAAAATATGCCCATGACCATAACCGAGAAAATCCTGGCAGCACATGCAGGGAGAGAGACCGTAAGTCCCGGTGAACTGATCCAGGTTGAAGTGGACCTGGCCTTGGCCAATGACATAACAGCCCCCCCGGCCATCAACGTATTTCACGAACTTGGGGCGCCGGAGGTCTTTGACAATGAAAAAATTGCCATAGTCCCTGATCATTTTGTGCCCAACAAGGACATCGAGTCCGCCCAACAGGTGAAGCTGTCAAGGGAGTTTGCGAAAAAACACCGAATCAAACATTTTTTTGAATTGGGCGAAACCGGCATCGAACATGTCATTTTGCCGGAAAAAGGCCTCATCTCCCCCGGTGATCTGGTGATCGGGGCGGACAGCCACACTTGCACCTACGGGGCCCTGGGCGCATTTTCAACCGGCGTGGGGAGCACCGATCTGGGTGCAATCATGGCCACCGGAAATACATGGGTAAAGGTCCCGGCAACAATAAAGCTTGTCTACGAGGGAAATCTCCGGCCCTGGACAGGGGGGAAAGACCTTATCCTTTACACCCTCAGTCTTCTCGGTGTCTCAGGGGGTGTTTACCATGCCTTGGAATTTACCGGAGAGGTAATTAAACAGCTTTCCATGGCCCAGCGCTTTACCATGGCCAACATGGCCGTGGAAACAGGGGCCAAAAACGGCATCTTTGAGCCGGACGATATCACCAAAGCATATATGAAAGGGCGATCTGACCGGCAGGGCAATCTCTTGCTGAGTGACCCGGAGGCCCGCTATGATCAAGAGATCAAGATCGTGGTTGATGATCTGGAACCTCAGGTGGCGTTGCCCCATTCACCCGACAATGTAAAGCCCATCTCCGAAGTGGGTTCGGTTTCGCTGGATCAGGTTTTCTTGGGCTCGTGCACCAATGGACGTTTAGACGATCTGAGGGATGCGGCAGGTCTTCTGGAAGGGGAAAAGGTGGCAAAGGAAATCCGGTTTATTGTCATTCCCGGGTCTCCGTCAATCTACAAAGCGGCCATTAAAGAGGGGATTATTGAAACGCTCCTTGAGGCGGGGGCCGTTATCGGTCCCCCCTGTTGCGGCCCGTGTCTGGGCGGGCATATGGGGATACTGGCAGAAGGAGAACGGACCCTTTCGACCAGCAACAGGAATTTTGTGGGCCGGATGGGGCATCCCAAGAGCGAGATCTACCTGGCAAGCCCGGTGGTGGCAGCCGCATCCGCTGTGATGGGACATATCGCCTCCCCGGAGGAGCTCTAGAAAATGGAATAGGGAATGTAGAAAAGTGGGCTCCGGGGGAGGCGTGCGGGGATTCTCCCCGCCCTTCCCTGCCGATCAGATCTCACTAAATGCGGCAATTTTGCTATGAAAGAATGGCAAAACAAATGCGCGAATTGCAGTGGTGAAAAGGAGTAATGGAGTATTGGAGTATTGCTAAGAATATCAACTAGTTTTCCAGCACTCCATTACTCCAGTAATCCAACACTCCCGCTAAAAGCTGGGAATTGCATTTGCGATTGGGAAATGGAATTTCTGTCCGAATTAGTGAGGTCTGGCCGATGGATCTTTGGAGGTTGACAAAGAGATGAAGATTGAAGGAAGGGTGTGGACGTTTGGCGATCACGTAGATACGGATATGATTATCCCAGCAAGATATTTGAGCGTATCGGATGGGCACCAACTGGCCAAACATTGTTTCACGGATGTAAGGCCGAATTTTGCCAAAAAGTTGCGCGCCGGAGATATTGCTGTGGCTGGTGTCAATTTTGGGTGCGGTTCTTCCAGGGAACATGCCCCATTGGCAATGAAGGCGGCTGGAATAGGTGCTGTCATTGCAAAGAGCTTTGCTAGAATCTTTTACAGGAACGCCTTCAATATTGGGCTGCCCATCCTGGAATCGGAAGGTGCAGCGGAGCAGCTTAAGGAAGGAGACCGCGTCTCCCTCGATCTTTCAACAGGGGACATCGTGGAGCTATCGGGAGGCAAGCGGTTTACTGCGAGACACGTCCCCGAGTTTATGCGCGCCATCCTGGAAGCGGGGGGTCTTGTGCAGTACCTGAAAAAAACTGCCCCCCTAAGAAAACCATCATGAGAAAATCATACCCTTGGGCCCTGATCCCGGGTAACGGCACCGGGCTGGCTCAGATCAACTCCTTGACCGCCCTTGTCGCAGCCGAGACGATGCTCGATTTTTCTTGATCAAAACCTGTCCCACATCTCCCAAAATTGCGGAAATGATTTGTTGACGCACCTCGCTTCCGCTATTTTGATTCCGGGGACCCTCGACCCAACCACAGCCAGGCTCATGGCTATCCGGTGATCGTCATTGGGGTCCACCACCGCCCCGGAAAGCGGGCCGCCACCATGAATGATCAGACCATCGGGCAATTCCTCTATAAGGCCACCCAGCTTTCCCAATTCCAGGGTGATGCTGGACAGACGGTCACTCTCCTTGTAGCGGAGATGGGCCACGTTCCGAATAGCGGTCCTGCCATGGGCAAAAAGGGAAACAGCCGCCAGGGTGGGGACCATGTCGGGCATGGAACCCATGTCGGCATCTATCCCTGAGAGCCCCCCCCCACGAACGATCACCCGATCTGTTTGTTTTTCAACCCTGCAACCCATTTCCTCGAGAACCCGGAGAAAATCAACATCCCCCTGTCTGGTTGCAAAAGGACGTATACCCTCTGTGGTTATTGTGCCGCCTGTGACGGCTGCTGCAGCCCAAAAATAAGAAGCACTTGAGACATCCCCCTCAATGGTGAAATGACGCGGTCCATATTTTTGACCCGACGCAACCCTGAAATAGGAGTATCCTTCGCGGACAAAACGAACGCCGAACTGTTCCATCACATCAAGGGTGAGGTCCACATAGGGTTTGGAAACCAGTTCTCCTCTTACCTCAATTTCGATATCCCCTTTAGCATAAGGCGCGGAGAGTAACAGCGATGAGACATACTGGCTGCTTTGCCGCCCGGGAAGCTCCACTTTGCCACCGGCAATACCTCTCGCCTTAATAAGTACGGGTGGAAAGCCCTCTTGGTTCACATATGAGGCCTCAACTCCCAATTGGTTCAATGCTCCAACAAGATCTGAGATCGGCCTTTCATTCATTCGGGGAGAACCGGTTATCAAGAATTCTCCTCTGGTAAGACCCACCACCGAGAGGAGTAAACGATAGGATGTCCCGGAGTTGCCGAGGAAGATCTCTTTTCTGCGCGGACTGTGCTGAAATTTACCCCCCACCCCTGATACCAAGAGCTTATCGCCTTCAGTCGAAATCCGTACCCCTAGTTCCTTTAGGGCATTGGCTGTATAGCGGGTGTCTTCACATTCCAAAAACCCCAGAAGATGACTCTCTCCATGGGCCAGCCCGGCCGTTATAAGCGCCCGATGGGTCATACTCTTGGACCCCGGCACACTGACCTTTGTATCAACAGGCTTCTTGGGTTGAATTTCTTTCATGCTGATTTCTTGAGTACCTTTTCTACCGCCTTGGTCATCGTTGTGACAGGGGCTTCAAGACCTGTCCACAACCTGAACTGCTCGGCGCCCTGGTGGATAAACATCTGGAGGCCATCAATTGTCAAACACCCCTGGGTTCTGGCCAGCGTCAGCAACTTCGTTTCAATGGGGTTATAAACAATATCCATCACAACCATTTCCTTTTTCAACACTTCCTTCGGAACTATACAGTGCCCATCACGTGGATACATCCCTACGGGCGTCGTCTGAATAATCAGTTCCGCATGGATTTCTCCCATATCCTTCAGAGGCACAAAAGGGCATTTAAGGGAACGGGCCAACGCCTCTCCCTTGTGATCAGAACGGTTGGCGATGCACAGATGAACACCTCTTTCTTTCATGATAAAACCGATGGCTCTTGCGGCCCCGCCTGCCCCGATAATGAGGCAGGTTATTCCAGAGATCTCGATCTTATCTTCCAGGGCTCTCAGGGCGCCGAATGCATCCGTATTGTATCCAACGAGCCCATTATCATCATTGACAATGGTATTGACGGCACCTATTTTTTTCGCCAGGTCATCCACGTCATCAAGTAAGGGGATCACTGCAGATTTGTGAGGGATGGTAACGCTCATCCCCCTTATGCCAAGTGCCTTCATGCCCTCAAGGCAACCACCGATGTCTTTTGTCTCAAAGGCCAGATACACTGCATTAAGACCGCTTGCCGAAAATACGGTATTGTGCATGACGGGACTTAGCGAATGACCTACGGGGTAGCCGACCACACCATAAAGCGCCGTATGCTGGTCAATGATCATGGGCTCAGTATCTCTATCATGACAGGTGTTCGTTTATGCAATATTATCTCTCAGTTCACCCAGAAACTTCTGCATCTCTTCGTAATCCCTTCCCCTCAGAATGTGCGTCAGATACGATAATCGTGAATTAATCACCTCTATTTGTCTGATGGTATACGTGTTAAACATAATTTCAGCCAGAAGATGATCATCTTCTGAAAGGAGACCTTTTGCAATATCCAGGTGTCTCCTGAATGTAGTCCCCGGCGCCTCTTGTTTTTTCATGCAGGCGGCAAACACCATTGATGAGGCAAAGGGAACGGAGAGGGAGTAGGCAATGGTCTTGTCGTGTTCTTCAAATGTGTATTCATAGATGCTCAGCTTGAGGCCTTCATAGAAACTGCGGAAGAACATTTTCCCTTCCTCATCAGACTCAGAGATAATGACAGCATTCTCATCACGAAGGTCCCTGATATTGGCAAAGGTGGGGCCGAACATGGGGTGAGTCGATACAAACCGTTTCCCGAGGCCCTTGTAGTATTCGTGGAGGCCGGTTTTTACTGATGCAATGTCTGAAAGAATGCAATCTTCCGGTATGTAGGGAAGCGTGGCATCAAATGCCGTATGGATATTGGAAAGGCTTACCGCATTGATCAGGAGTTGAGGCTCAAATG